>DASSXP010000265.1:0-4840 GCA_035703755.1 Rhodanobacteraceae bacterium
ATCGCGCGGCACTTGCAAAATACCTGACTAGGCAATAGTATTCACGGACATAATGAGCACGACAAGCAAACGCGCGCCGGGTTTCGGCTACCTGCTGAATGATGTCACGCGCCATATGCGACGGCTGTTCGACCGCCGTGCGCTCCGTTTCGAGCTGACGCGGGCGCAGTGGCGCGCGCTCAAGACCATCGCCCACAACGAGGGCATGAGCCAGACCGAGCTGGCAGAGCAGATCGAAATGGAACCGATTCCGGTTGGCCGGGTGCTCGACCGCCTGCAGCAGGCCGGCTTCGTCGAGCGCCGCGCCGACCCGGCGGATCGCCGCTGCTGGCGACTCCATCTGACCGCCAAGGCGCACGCCGTGGTGGATGACATGGAAGTCATTGCGGAGGAACTGCGCAGCAAGGCCTTGGCGGGGATTCCCGCCGCCGATGTCGCGCAGCTGATCGACGTGCTGAATCGCATCAAATCCAATCTGATTGCGCTGGACAGCGCAGAACGCAAGGCAAACTGACCATGACCGACAAACAATACGGCGCGCCCGACGTGGGTCGCGCGCAATCGCCCGTTCCAGCCCGCAAGCGCGGGCAGCGCCTGTTGTGGGTCGCCGGCCCCTTGCTGGTGGCGCTGGTGGCGGGCTACTTCTATCTCACCGCGGGTCGCTACGTCAGTACCGACAACGCCTATGTCGGTGCCGATCAGGTGACCATCGCGCCGCAGGTGGGTGGGCGCGTGGTAGAGGTCGCGGTGCAGCAGAACCAGCGCGTCAGCAAGGGCGATCTCTTGTTTCGCATCGACCCCGAGCCCTTGCAGTTGTCGGCCGATGCGCTGCGCGCACAGGCGCGCGCGGTGGGCGAGTATCTGGCCTCGACCAAGGACAGCTACCACGCCGCGATGGCCGATCTCGGTTCGTCCGAAGCCACTTTGAAGCACGATCAGGCGCAATTGCGCCGGATGGAGGATTTGCGCAAACGCGGTCTGGTGGCACAAAAGGCGCTGGACGATGCGCGCAAGGATGTGGCGGTGGCGCGCGGTGATCGTGACAGCGATGCCGCCGCGGTGGCCAAGGCGCGAACCCTGCTCGGAGGCAATGTCGATGCACCGGTGGAGGATTTGGCTGGCTACAAAGCCATCGGCGCCCAGTTGGACAAGGCCGAGCTGGATCTTTCCCATGCCACCGTGCGCGCGCCGATGGATGGCGTGATCGGCAAGATGAGCCTGCAACCCGGCGACTATCTGCAAGTCGGTCAGGCCGCCATGCCGCTGGTTGCCACCACCGTGTGGGTGGATGCCAACTTCAAGGAAACCGATCTGACCCACGTGCGGGTAGGCCAGGCCGCGGTGATCAAACTGGACGCCTACCCGGATTATCAGTGGCATGCCCGGGTGGCTTCGATCAGCCCGGCCTCGGGCGCGGCGTTTTCGGTGCTGCCGGCGCAGAACGCCACCGGCAACTGGGTCAAGATCGTGCAGCGCATCCCGCTGCGCCTGACGCTCGTCGTCGATGACGCCAAGGCCCCGCGCGCGCGCGTCGGCATGAGCGCCGAGGTCGAAATCGACACCGGCGCCGAGAACTCGCTGTGGGGCCGCTGGTTCGGTGGCGCGGATGCCGCGGATCGCGCGGTGGCGGGCAACTGACGGTCAACGACGCGCATGAGTGCCGAACTCAGCCACCGCGAAGTCGCCAACCTGCCGCTGCTGATCGCCTCGATCATGCTGGCGACCTTGATGCAGGTGATCGATACCACCATCGCCAACGTCGCCTTGCCGCACATGCAAGGTTCCCTGTCGGCGACCCAGGACCAGATCGCCTGGGTGTTGACGTCCTACATCGTCGCTGCCGCCATCGCCACGCCCGCCACCGGCTGGCTGGCGTCACGGTTGGGCCGCAAGCACCTGCTGGTGATCGCGGTGGCCGGTTTCACCGGTGCCTCGGTGTTGTGCGCGATGGCCGGCAACATCACCCAGATGGTGGTATTCCGGGTGTTGCAGGGTTTGTTCGGTGCCGCCTTGGTGCCGATCTCGCAAGCCTCCCTGCTGGACGCGTTCCCGCGCGAGAAGCACGGCGCGGCGATGGCCTTGTGGGGCATGGGCATCATGGTTGGGCCGATTCTGGGCCCGCCACTCGGTGGCTGGTTGACCGAAAACTACAGCTGGCACTGGGTGTTCCTGATCAACGTGCCGGTCGGTGCCTTGGCGCTGCTCGGGGTGATGGCCAGCATGCCGAACGATGACGCCCATGAGACCCGTTTCGACTGGCGCGGCTTCGCCTTTCTTGCCATCGGCATCGCCGCGCTGCAACTGATGCTGGATCGCGGCAACGACAAGGACTGGTTCGGCGCGGTGGAAATCCAGGTCGAGGCGGCGCTGGCCTTCCTCGGGTTCTACCTGTACTGGGTCCACTGGCGCGGCAAGGCCGATGCCTTCGTCAATATCGGCTTGCTGCGTGACCGCAACTTCGGTGTCGCCACCTTGTTCATCTTCGTGATCGGCGTGGTGCTGTACGCGACCATGGCACTGCTGCCGCCGTACCTGCAAACCTTGATGGGCTATCCCGTCATTACCACCGGATTGCTGTTGGCGCCGCGTGGCGTTGGCACCCTGGTGGCGATGATGGTAGTGGGGCGCCTGATGGCGATGCGCGTCGATCCGCGCCTGCCGATCGCGGCGGGTATCTTGTTGACCGTATGGTCGCTGTGGCTGATGACCCGTTTCACCGCCGACGTGCCGGTGTGGCCCATCGTCAACGCCGGCATCATCCAGGGCGTGGGCTTGGGGCTGGTGTTCGTGCCGGTATCAACCATTGCCTATGCCACCTTGCCGATGGTCGCGCGCACCGAGGCGGCCGGCATCTATTCGCTGGTGCGCAATATTGGTTCCAGCATCGGTATCTCCATCGTGTTTGCGCTGGTGGCGCGCTACACCCAGATCAACCACGCCGAAATCGGCGCCCGTCTGACGCCGTTCGAGACCCATCCGCTGCCGGCGGCCGTCCACAGCGTCACCGGCTTGGTGGCCCTGAATGGCGAAGTCACCCGGCAGGCGGCGGCCATCGCCTACCTCAATGATTTTTGGTTGATGACCTGGATGACCCTGGCCACGCTGCCGCTGCTGCTGTTGTTCCGGGTGCCGAAAGCGCGCCCGGCGGTGCCGGCATCCGCCGCCGCCGAAGTCGGCGAACATCCTGAGGCAGTGCCCGAGCACTGATGCCTTGCCCGCTGCCGGCAACAAGCCGGCGCGGGCAAGGCGAATGCGTCACTCGCCCTTGTCGTTGGCGAAGGCGCCGGGTTCCGAGCCGAAATCGCCTTTGGCCTCGGCGGCCATGTAGGCGATGGCGGCATACACCGCGACGTTCTGCGCCAGCTGCGCCGGCACCACCTTGTCCAGCGTGTCATTGGCGGTGTGGTGCCAGTCGAAGTACCAGTTGCCGTCCTGTGGCAGCGACAGCGCCGCCATGCCTTGCGCGTGCATGGGCGAGAAATCCGGGCCGCCGTTGCCGGGGCGGCCGGCAACGAACTTGACGTCGATCCGCCGCAGCGCGTCGGCCATCTGCTGGATCGCGCCCACCGCTTGCGGCTTCACCGAGGCGTAAATGTGGCGAATCGACGCGGCACCGAAATCCGACTCCACCCCCAATACATGGTTCTCGATTTCTCCGGCGTGCCGCTTGGCATACGCGCGGCCACCCCACAGACCCATTTCCTCGTTGGCGAACGCCACCACGCGGATGGTGCGGTCAGGGCGCGCGGGGAGTTTTGAAATCAGATGCGCGGCGGCGGCGGCAATCGCCACGCCCGCGCCATCATCAATCGCACCGGTGCCCAGATCCCAGGAATCGAGATGGCCGCCAATCGCCACGATCTCCTTCGGGTGGCGCCGCCCGGTCACTTCGGCAATCACATTGGCGCCGGTGTACTCGCCTTCCATGCCGACATCGAGGTCCAGATGCACACGCACCGGCTTGCCGTGCGCGAGCACGCGCTCCAACTGGTCGGCATCGGGATTTGACAGGGCGGCGGCGGGGATCGCCTTGGCCGGGTCACGGAAACCGGTGACCCCGGTATGCGCCATGCGCTGGAAGCGATCGGTGCCGGCCGAGCGCAGCAGGAACGCGGCCGCACCTTTTTCCGCAGCGATCACCGGCCCCTGGGTGCGGATCGCCGACGCCGGCCCGTAATCGGCACCGTCGATCTTCTGCTTCATGATGAAGCTCATGTAGACGATCTTGCCCTTGATCGTGGCCGGGTCGATGGCCTTCAGTGTCGCCAGATCCTTGACCGGCACCACCTCGGCGGTGAGGCCGCCCTCGGGCGTGCCGGCCGAATAGCCCAGCGCCGTCAGCACCAGACGTTGCGGGTAGGGCGAGACAATGGCGCCGGACTCGTGCCGGCGCACCCATTTTGGATACGTCACCGGCTCGGTCCACACTTTGTCGAAGCCCATCGCCTTGAAGCGGGCGACCACCCAGTCGCGCGCGCGTTGATCGTTGGGCCCGGCAGCCAGCCGCGGGCCGATCTCGGTAGTGAGGTCGGTGAGAAAGTTCCACGCCGTGGTGTCGCGCCGCGCGGTCTGGATCAATTGCTGGGCTGTCGCCAGCGCTGGCTCGGGGATGGTCGTCGGCTTGGCGGCCAGGGCGGAGCCGCTGACCAAGAGGGCAAGCCAAAGAGTGGGGGCAAGGCGACGCATGACGGGCTCCGGCGAGAAACGATGCCGTCATTATGCCTGCTGCCGAGCGCGCCACACGCGCCAACCATGCGAGTGGACAATCGCCCGTGCACAACCCGCCGCAACGCGCGTTGCGGCAGGTTGTCTGCCAATGCGTCGGTCAGGCTTTCTTCAG
>DASSXP010000278.1:0-2118 GCA_035703755.1 Rhodanobacteraceae bacterium
TGGCACGCGTGGCGTGCCCTCGATGAACCCAACGGCAGGCGAGCTTGCAACTGATGCGACGGAGACGGACCTCACCGGGGTGGAGCCAACGCTGCGTGCTGCTGCTGATGGCCGCGCTGCTCTCGCTGTTCAGTCTGTCCGCGTCGGCCCAGCAGTATTCGCTGACCACCTACGACCGCAAGTCGGGTCTGGAAAGCCAGGCGATCAACGTGCTGTTGCAGGACCGGCGCGGATTCGTCTGGGCCGGCACCGAGATGGGCCTGTACCGCTTCGACGGCGGCAGCTTCGAGCGCATGGGTGCGGCGCAGGGTGTTGCCCGGGGCGAGTACGTCACCGCGATGGTGCAGAACCCGCGCATCGGCCAGCTGTGGGTGGCCACCCAGTCCGGTCTGCGCGTCGGTGACGGCCTGCACTTCCGCAAGGTGGAGCCGGCGGGACAACCGCTGGTGGTCGACGTGGGCCGGCAGATGGTCGCGCTGGATGACGGACGGCTGCTGCTGGTGAAGAACGACCGGCTGATGGTGCTTTCCGGCGGCGGGCAGGGCTGGCAGCTGCGGCCGATGTTCGACGAGGCGCAACTCGCCGCCGTGCCGCAGCTGCGCCGGATCACCGTGATCCACGCCACGCCTGGCCGCCTGTGGATCGGCTGCGACGGTTCGCTGTGCAGTGTCGATGACGCGGGCAAGGTGACGGTGCACGGAGAGGCCGAGGGCGTGCCCCGCGACACCTGGACGGGCCTGCTGCTGGACAGCCACGGCAGCCTGTGGCTGCGCGGCGTGCACCACCTGCGCGCGCTGCCGGCCGGCGCCACCCGCTTCGTTCCGCACGACCTGCCGGCGGGCGACATGGGCGTGGTGAGCGACAACGAAATCCTGGTGGAGGATGCGCAGGGCCGCGTGCTGACGCCGACCAATCGCGGCCTGGCGCGCTGGGAGGGTGCGGGCTGGACCTTGATGGACAGTACCAACGGCCTGCCCGACATCGAGATCACCGCACTGCTGTTCGATCGCCATGGCACGCTGTGGCTTGGAACCTACGGGCGCGGCATCTCGCGCTGGAACGGCTACGGACTGGTCGAGGGCTGGGGCCGCGGGCAGGGTTTCGAGAGCGTGCCGAACTGGTCGATCCTGCGCTTCGACGCGCAGCACATCTGGTTCGCCAACGAACTCGGCGGCAGCGTGCTGGCCGACGGCCAGACCCGTCTGCAGCCGTGGCCGATCCGCTTCGATCCGGCGCCGCGACAGATCCTCAGCCTTGCACGCGCCAACGACGGCGCGATCTGGGCTGGCCTGTACGACCGCCGCGTGCTGCGCTACGACCCGGCCAGCCAGCGCACCACGCTGGCGGCCGAATTGCCCGCGTTCGTGAAGTTCCTGCATTTCGACCGGCAGGGCCGGCTGTGGATCGCCACCGTCAACGGCATCTACCGCATCGATCACGTCGACGCGCCGGCCGTGCGCATTCCGGCGACGCAGACCACCGATCAGCAGTGCTCGGACATCACCGAGACCGCCGACGGAAGCTTGTGGTTTGCCTGCAACGCCGGACTGCTGCGCTTTGCCGGCGGGCAGTGGACACGCATGGACACCGGCAGCACGAGCATCGCCTCGGGCTTCAGCGCGGTGGCAGTGGGCACCGATGGCAGCCTGTGGCTGGGCGCGAACGAGCCCGGGTTGTTCCACGCCGCGGTGAGCGGCAGCCGGCTGTCGCTCACGCGCATCGTCGATACCTGGCTGGACAACACGCTGGTGTACTTCGTGCGCCGCGACCATCGGGGCTGGATCTGGGTGGGCGGCAGCGGCGGCGTGGTCGTGTACGACGGCGCGCGCTGGACCCACTTGTCGCAAGCCGATGGCCTGCTGTGGGACGAGACCAGCCAGAACGGATTCTTCGAGGATCGCGATGGCTCGATCTGGATCGCCACGGCGATCGGCGCCAGCCACATCCTGCAGCCGCAAGCCATGCTGGCCTATCAGCCCGGCAAGGTCCTGATCACCTCGGTGATGCAGGGATCGGCGCCGGTGAAACCCGGTGACAGCATCCGTCTCGGCGGCCGGCACGCCGCGTTGACCGTGCACTACGCGCTGCTGGGGAAATCCTCGGGCGGCCAGCCGCGCT
>DASSXP010000353.1:0-8594 GCA_035703755.1 Rhodanobacteraceae bacterium
AGCGGCGGAGCGAATCGGCGCCGCGTCGGGGCGACGCGGCGCGAACGGGTTACTTCGCGCCGTAGCGACGACGGAACTTGTCGACGCGGCCACCGGCATCGATGGTCTTCTGCTTGCCGGTGTAGAACGGGTGCGAGTGGCTGGAGATATCCACCTTGATCAAGGGATATTCCTGGCCGTCCTCCCACTTGACGGTCTCTTTGCTGGACATCGTCGACTTGGTCAGAAACGCAAAGTCGGACGACAGGTCCTGGAACACCACCGGCTGGTAGTTCGGGTGGATATCGGACTTCATGGCTCGCTCCGGGCGAAAACGCTTGAGAAAAGAGCGGCATTGTAGCGAGATTCCACGGTTTGCCGCAAGGCCTGTGTGCAGGCCGCCGCCAGAGGCTTCTCCGGCGGCCACCACCGCCGGGCGATCGTTTCAGTCGAAATCGCCCTTGAAGATGCGCGCCTCGCCGCTGTCAGGGTCCACCATCAAGGCGGACTCGTCCACTACCTCAAAATCGCTGCCCCGGACGGCCTTGAGTTCGTTGAGGTCGTCGTCGTTCCAACTGGTGTTGGTTTCACCAGTGAAAAACCAGTTGCCGCCGTTGTCGGCGAGGATCATGCCGTATTCCTTCAACGCACGAACGATGACCCGCGCCGTGCTCGACAGACCCGTCTCCGGGTAATCGGCGCGCAGCCGCACGCGGATGCCCAACGGCGGCAGACCGGGGTCGGCATCACCCGCCTGATGCCGCGCCGGCCAGATGTAGCTGTCTTGCGTCACGTCGGCGGTGAAACGCAGCGCGTGATCGATGCGTCCGGACAACACCTCGTCGCGCCGCACCAGCCCCGGCAGGATCGGCAGCCCGGCGGCATCGGCACTGGTCCAGCCATCCGGTCGCAAGGCATTCGATTGCAGATCGAACACCGCTCCCGAACCGGCACTCCAGCCACTACCACTGACGCTGGCGTCGTACAGTTCGTAGAGCTTGCAGCTGCCCTGCTGCACCGCCAGCACATGGGCATCGCCCTGTTCAATCGGCGCCGAGAGCGGAATCGGATAGGGGCCGGGATCGCTCTCGTCGGGCCAGTAGAAATCCACCGTCCGCGGCATTTCACTGGCCGCCACGACGATGTGTGGAATGCCGTAGCTCGGGTCGGCACCGAAGTCAGGGTGAAGATTGGCGTTGGCGCCAATTGACGCGACCCACAATGCGCTGTCTGCCGCCACCGGCAACTGGTCGATGCGGGTGTTCCACACGTTGTCGGGTGGAAACACCGCACAGCCGCCGATCACGGGACCGGCAGCAACCGGCGTCGCCGCCACCAGCACCACGATCACACCCAGCGCACGCACACGCATATCGGCAGCCTCCAACCAGAGTGAACCAGCCTACCCAAACGCACCCACACGACCGTGATGATTCCGTCAAAACGGCGTAAACCCCGCCAGCGCGGCACGCCGGCATTCCGGGGCCGGCACAGCCGGAACCCGGAATCCACCGGCGGTGACCGCACTGCAGCCATCCCCATCGACCGCGCATGGCGCCGCTCAGACACCATTGCGACGACAGCGATCCCACGCCATTCGGCTTCCGCGCTACTCTGAACCGACTTTTTCCCAGGGGACTCGCCATGCGCAGCGTCAACGAATGGTTCGGCAGCTACAGCGCCGATCACAAGAACCCGACCAACCGCCTGATCCACTGGCTTTGCGTGCCCGTCATCCTGTGGTGCGTGGTGGCTTTGCTGTGGCTGGTGCCGGTGCCGCCAGCCATCGGTCGCGCGGGCCTGTGGTCCGCCGCGGCGATGTTCCTCGCGTTTCTGTTCTACATGCGCCTGTCGCGGGTCATCGGCTTTGCGATGGCGGCAGTGTTCATCGTCTGCGGCCTGCTCGCCGAAGCGGCTTACCGCGCACTCGGGGCCAACGGCCTTTTGTGGCTGGCCATCGGCCTGTTCGTGCTGGCCTGGATCGGGCAGTTCGTGGGTCACCTGATCGAAGGTCGACGGCCATCGTTCTTTACCGATCTCGCGTATCTTCTGATCGGCCCGGCGTGGCTCACCGGCAAGCTGCTGCGCCGCATCGGCGTCAGCTACTGACGCATGGATGGCCGGCAACTCTGGCGCCGCTTGCGCAGCTGGTGGCCGACGCCGCCGACAGCAACGCCCGCGCGCGCCAGCTCCGCACCGCAACGGGTGACCGACAGCCTGCGCTCCTTGCTGGATGACGCCAGCATCCCGGCCGCGGTGCGGCGCGAAATGGCCGCGGATTTTGCGCGCATCGAATCGATGCTGGCGAAAATCGAGCGCGGCGAATTGCATGTGGCGGTGTTCGGCCGGGTCTCGGCCGGCAAGTCCGCGCTCGGCAATGCCCTGCTCGGCCGCGACGCGTTTGCGGTCGGCGTCCTGCACGGCACCACCACCGAAGCCCATGAAGCGCGCCTCGATGACACGGACGGTGGCGGGCTGGTGCTGATCGACACCCCCGGCATCAACGAGCTCGACGGCGAGGAGCGTGAGCGCCTCGCCTTTGATGTTGCCGAGGTCAGCGACCTGGTGGTGTTCGTCTGCGACGCCGACCTGACCCGCGACGAGCTCGACGCCATCCACACCCTGGCCCGCACCCAGCGCCCGCTGCTGCTGGCGCTGAACAAGGCCGACCGCTACGGCGACGACGAACGCGAGCGCCTGCTGGCACAGTTGCGCCAGCGCACGACGGGCGTGATCCAGCCCGACAACGTGCTGGCAGTGGCCGCGCAGCCGGCGCCGCGACCACTGCGCAGCCGCGACGCGAGCGGCCGCGAACAGGAAACCACGCAAGCCCCGGCGCCCGCCGTGACCGCCTTGCGCGAACGGCTGCGGCAGCTGGCCGCGCGCGAAGGCAAGACCCTGGCTGCGGTCAACGCCGGCCTGTTCGCCGGCCGCCTGTCGGACCAGGTCGCGGCGCGCATCGCCGCCACACGTCAGCGTGTCGCCGACACGGTGATCCGCCAATACTGTCTCGCCAAGGGCGTGATGGTGGCCCTGAACCCGGTGCCGGTGGCCGACTTGCTGGCCGCCGCCGGGCTCGATGCCGCAATGGTGGTGCAACTGTCGCGGGTCTACGGCCTGCCGCTGACGAAAAGCGAATCCGGCAAGCTGGTCGCCACCATCAGCGCCCAACTGGCCGCCCTGATGGGCGCGATCTGGGGCGTGCATCTGGTCGCCAGCGCACTCAAAGGGGTCAGCGCCGGGGTTTCCACCGTGGTCACCGCCGGCTTCCAGGGCGCGCTGGCCTGGTACGCCACGGTGCTGATCGGCCGCGCCGCCGAAAGCTATCTCGTGCAGGGGAAATCCTGGGGCGCGCACGGCGCCAAGCGGGCCGTCGCCGACATCGTCGCCGGCCTCGACCGCGATTCCATTCTGCGCGAAGCCCGCGCTGAAATCCTCAAGCGCCTGCGCCGCGGCGAAAGCCTGTCGCCGCACGGGGCCGAAAAGTAACCGGCCAAGCCATGGCTGACGCCGGCGCAGCGCGGCTAGTCGGCGGCGTCCACGGCGTGGAGGAACTCGGCGCACAAGGCTTCCATGCCGACGCGGTCAGCCACATCGAAACGGCCGACGCGCGGGCTGTCCACGTCCCACACGCCGAGCAGGCGGCCATCGGCGCGCCGCAGCGGCACCACGATCTCCGATTGCGAGGCCGGATCGCAGTAAATGTGATTGGGGTGGGCCGCCACATCCACCACCAGTTGCGTCTCGCCGGTCGCGGCCGCGGCGCCGCAGACCCCGCGACCAAGCGCGATGCGGATGCAGGCCGGACGGCCCTGGAACGGTCCGACCACCAACTCGGTACCGTCGAAGAAATAGAAGCCGGCCCAGTTGAGTTCCGGCAAGGCGTGAAACACCAGCGCCGCGAAGTTGGCCGCATTGGCAACGAGGTCGCGTTCGCCGTGCAGCACGCCGCGAACCTGTTGCCGCAGCTCGGCGTACAAGCCCGGCTTGTCGGTGGCGTGGATCGGGGCGGAGGTGAACATGGCGTGCATTCGTCCGGGGAGCGGCGTAGTTTACGCCCCTTTACAGTGGACCCGCCGATGCCCAAGGAAGCAACGATGCCGCAGCCAGTCGACGAACGCGGCTTCCGCATCCGTGGCGCCGAGCCGACCCGGGTCGAGGCCTTCGTCGACGCCGCCTTTGCCTTCGCTGTCACCTTGCTGGTGGTCTCGGTGGGCAGCGTGCCGAACTCGGTGCCGCAGCTGATTGACGCCTTGCGCGGCGTCCCCGCCTTCGCCGCCAGCTTTGCGATCATCGCCCTGATCTGGCAGGCGCATCGCAAATGGTCGCAGCGCTTCGCGCTGGAGGATCCGTACACGATCCGCCTCAGCCTGATGCTGGTATTCACCATGCTGGTGTACGTCTATCCGTTGCGGATGATGTTCTCGATGGCATTCGGCGGCATGACGGGAGGGCTGCTGTGGGAGCACCCGATCGGCATCGCCAGCATCGCTGAGGTGCGCGCCTTGTACGTGATCTACGCGGTCGGCTATGGCGTGGTCACGTTGATCATCAGTCTGCTGTACCGACACGCGTTGCGGCACGCCGATGCGCTGGCACTGTCGCCGCTCGAGCGTCTGCGCACCCGGCAGAACGTGCGCGTGTGGCTGATCATGGTCGCCGTGGCAGGCGCCTCGTTGCTGCTGGCCTTGTTGCTGCCGATGCGCCTGGAACACGGCTGGAGCATGGGCCTGCCGGGCCTCGCCTACATGCTGATCTGGCCACTGGAGGCACTGTCCGCCCGACGCGACCGCGCCGCGGTGGCCACGCTGGAAAGGGCCACACCATGAGCGCCCGCGGGGTTTTCATCGCCGGCACCGACACCGGCATCGGCAAGACCTTCGTCGCCTGCGCCTTGCTGCACGCCGTGCGCGCGCAGAACCGCCGCGCAAGCGGCATGAAACCGGTCGCCAGCGGTTGCGAGTCGACCGCGCACGGCCTGCGCAACGAAGACGCGCTGGCGCTGATTGCCGCCAGCGATCCGGCACCGAACTACACCAGCTGCAATCCATTTGCCTTTGTCGAGCCGATCTCACCGCACCTGGCCGCCGCCGCCATGGGCGCCGAGGTGCGAATGACCCCGATTGCCACCGCATATGCCCGACTTGCGGAACAGGCGGATGCGGTGGTGGTGGAAGGTGTCGGCGGCTGGCTGGCGCCGCTGTCGTCGTCGCTGCCGGCCAGCGCGCTGGCGCAATCCTTGCAGTTGCCGGTCATCCTGGTGGTGGGCCTGAAACTTGGCTGCTTGAACCACGCCCTGCTCAGCGCCCGCGCGATCACGGCGGACGGTTGCCGCCTGCTGGGCTGGGTCGGCAATCACATCGACCCGTCGATGGCCTGCGTGGAGCAAAACCTCGACACCTTGCGCCAATGCCTGCCGGCGCCCTGCCTCGGCGTGGTCAACCACAACGCCACGCCGGCCGCTGCCGCACAGGCACTCGCACCAGCCGCCAACCAACTGTTTGCCGCGCCCTGATTCCGGTCGCGCGTTTGGCAGCCGGTGCCCGCTGGCATTATCGTAGTTGCCCCACCAGCCGCCTGGCGGCATACCGCAGGAGACTTCATGAGCGCCATCGAGCGTTTCTATTTCCGCATCAACAACCTTGGCAAAGCGCACGGCGAAGACAGTGAATTTGCCTTCAAGGGCGTCAGCGCCACGGCGTTTGCCGAGGACTTGCAAGCCGGCCTGCGCGACCCGGATCTGTTCGAGCGCTGGCGCAGCAAGCAGGACGACCCCGATTCGGTACCCAAATCGCTGGCCCCGTTCGACCCGGACGCCACCGTGCACGCGCACGCCGCGGACACCCACACCGACATCGAAGTCGTCACCAAGCTGCCGCATCTGGTGGTCGCGCACCGCATCACCTTGCTGATCGGTCGCAACTGGACCTTGCGCGACGTCGGTCCCGCCTGAGTCACTCCGGGCCCGCTCCGGGCCCTCCATTCGTTGCCGAGAGAACCCGAACAATGAAACTTCGCACCCTGATCATCGCTTGCAGCGTGGCGCTGGCCGCTTGCTCGCAGCAGGCCACGCCACCGGCAAGCACTCCCGCCGCCGCGAGCACCGCCATGACCCACGCCGCCACGCCGGCCCGCGCCAACCCCTTGCTGAGCGCCAGCACGCTGCCGTTCCAGGCGCCGCCGTTCGACAAGATCCAGAACGAGGACTACGAACCGGCTTTCGCCGCCGGCATGAAGGAAAAATTGGCCGAGGTCGACCAGATCGCCAACGATCCCGCGCCGCCGACCTTCGAAAACACCCTGGTCGCGCTGGAGAAAACCGGCGCCACGCTGAACCGCGTCAATGCCGCATTCAACCTGCTGACCAGCGATTACACCAACGACACCTTGAACGCGCTGATGGAAAAAGTCGCGCCCAAGCTGTCCGCCACCAGCGACGCGATTTACCTCAACGACACGCTGTTCCAGCGCATTGAAGCGGTCTACAACCAGCGCGACTCGCTCAACCTCGACCCCGAGTCACGTCGGCTGCTGGAAGTGACGTACCAGGAGTTCGTGCACCAGGGCGCCAAGCTGAGCGCCGCCGACAAGGCCAGGCTGAAGGATCTCAACCAGCGCGAATCGACCCTGAGCGCGCAGTTCACCACCAAGTTGCAGGATGCCGCCAAGGCCGCCGCGCTGGTGGTCGACAACAAGGCCAAACTGGCCGGCCTGAGCGAAGGCGCGCTGGCCGCCGCCGCCCGCGACGCCGCCAGCCGCAAGCAGGATGGCAAATGGGTCGTGGTGCTGCAAAACACCACCCAGCAACCGGCGTTGTCCAGCCTCGAAAACCGCGACACCCGCAAGGCGTTGTTCGATGCCTCGTGGACCCGCGCCGAGAAGAGCGACGGCAACGACACCCGCGCCACCATTCTCGAACTCGCCAACATCCGCGCCGAGCGCGCCAAGCTGCTCGGCTACCCCGACTACGCGGCGTGGAAGCTGGCCGACCAGATGGCCAAGACGCCGGAGCGCGCGCTCAAGTTCATGCGTGACCTGGTGCCGGCGACGGTTGCCAAGGCCAAACACGAGGCGGCCGAATTGCAGCAGGCGATCAAGGCCGACGGCAAGGATTTCAAACTTGAGCCGTGGGATTGGGAGTACTACGCCGAGAAGGTGCGCAAAGCCAAGTACGACCTCGACGAGTCACAGATCAAGCCCTATTTCGAGCTCGACAACGTGCTCGAAAACGGCGTGTTCTACGCCGCCACCCAGCTCTACGGCATCACTTTCAAGGAGCGCAAGGACATCCCGGTGTGGAACCCGGACGTGCGCGTGTTTGAGGTGTTCGACAAGGATGGCAGCTCGATGGCGCTGTTCTATTGCGACTACTTCAAGCGCGACAACAAGAGCGGTGGCGCCTGGATGGACAATCTCGTCACCCAGTCCAAGCTGCTCGGCACCAAGCCGGTGATCTACAACGTCGCCAACTTCACCAAGCCGGCGGCCGGCCAGCCGGCGCTGCTGAGCTGGGATGACGTCACCACCATGTTCCACGAGTTCGGCCACGCCCTGCACGGCATCTTCGCCGACCAGCGCTATCCGTCACTGTCCGGCACCAATACGGCGCGTGATTTCGTCGAGTTTCCGTCGCAGTTCAACGAGCACTGGGCGTCCGAGCCGAGCGTGTTCGCCCACTACGCCAAGCACTACCAGACCGGCGCGCCGATGCCGGCGGCGCTGGTCGAGAAAATCAAGAAAGCGGCCAAGTTCAACCAGGGTTACGCCCTGCTCGAACTGCTGTCCTCGGCCCTGCTCGACATGAGCTGGCACACCCTCGACACCGCCCACCCGGTCACGGACGTGGACGCGTTCGAGCTGGCCGCCCTGAAGCAGAACGGCACCGACCTGAGCTATGTGCCGCCACGCTACCGCTCCAGCTATTTCCTGCACATCTGGGGCAACGGCTACGCGGCCGGTTACTACGCCTACCTGTGGACGGAAATGCTCGATGACGACGCCTATCAGTGGTTCGAGAGCCACGGCGGCATGTCACGCGAAAACGGCCAACGCTTCCGCGACATGATCCTGTCGCGCGGCAACACCGTGGACCTGGCAAAGCTGTTCCGCGACTTCTACGGCCGCGACCCCGACGTCGGCCCGATGCTGAAAAACCGCGGCCTGAAGTAAACCGCCGCGTCATCGCAAGACCAAGGGCCCGCCTCGCGCGGGCCCTTCTTGTCTTTTCCCGCCTCGCGCAGGCTCCTTTTTGGGGCTCTATCGCGTTCAGTTCAGGGCTTGTTGCTGCGCCGCCGCTTGCCGCCACTCGCGCAGGCCAAGCGCCGCCAGCACCACGAAGCCGGCGTACAGCAACGCGGTGATATGGAGGTCCTTGACCACGTACTCGCCGATGTAGACCACGTCGACCACGATCCACAGCCACCACGCGGCAATGTGCCGCCGCGCCTGCCACCACTGCGCCACCAGGCTGAAGGCGGTCAGGGCCGCGTCCAGCCACGGCAGCGCGGCGTCCGTGTGCCGGTGCATGAACCAGCCCAGCGCGAGCGCGCCGAGTACCCCGCAGACCAGATGCACGAACGCGGCGCGGCGTGCCAGCGGCGCGACTTGCACCTGAC
>DASSXP010000104.1:0-8378 GCA_035703755.1 Rhodanobacteraceae bacterium
CGGAGAGATCGACGATCTCACGTCCCGCACCGATGAGCGCGCGGATGTCGGCGCGGCCGGCTTCATGCTGGCGCACCGGATGGCGCATGCGGCCGATGATCAGCCGTCCCGGCGCGGTGCCGAACACATTGTTGGGGAACACCCCATCCGGGCAATCGATGTCACCGGGAAAGCTCACCACCGGTACATCGGCACGGAGCGCCTCGGCCAGCGCCGTGTGTTCGGCCAGCGCCCGCAGTGGATCGGGCACCTGATCCATTGCCATGTAGCGATTGTCGCGCGCCGACTCGGCGGCCAGATGGAAGCCGCAGGGCGTAACCAGAAACGCCGCACGGGCGGTGGCGGGCGCGTCCGGTGTCAGGCGATCGAAGGTAGTCAGGAACTCGGTAGGTGAACGGGTCAGCACAGGGAGGCTCGGCAGCAAAATGCCAATGCTACCGTGGACGACAGCGGGCGAGGGTAGGCGCGTTTCCGCGTCGTCCGCAGTAGGCGGGCGAATTTTTCACCGGCTGTCAGGTATCGTTTGCGACCGGCGCCGCCGAATGCAGCTGCTGACGTTGCCGCAAGGCCGGGAACCCGCGCATCCACAGTGCGCAGACGATCAGCGTGCCAATGCCGCCGATGAGCACCGCCGGCACGGTGCCGAACCAGGCGGCGGTGAGGCCGGACTCGAACTCGCCGAGCTGGTTGGAGGTGCTGATGAAAATCGAGTTGACGGCGCTGACCCGGCCGCGCATTTCGTCGGGTGTCTCCAACTGCACCAGCGCGCCGCGGATCACCATGCTGACCATGTCGAAGCCGCCAAGGGCGACCAATGCCAGCAACGACAGCCAGAACGTGGTGGACAGACCGAACACGATCGTGGCCAGCCCGAATCCGGCCACGCAGGCGAACATGAGGTGGCCGACTCGCCGCTGCATGGCGTGGTTGGCCAGCCATACCGACATCGCCAGCGCGCCCACCGCCGGCGCCGCGCGCAGCAGGCCGAGGCCCCACGGGCCGGTGTGCAGAATGTCCTTGGCGAACACCGGCAGCAAGGCGGTGGCGCCACCCAACAGCACCGCGAACAAATCCAGCGAGATCGCCCCCAGCACCACCGGGCGGCCACGAATGAAACCGAAACCGGCCAGCAAGGATTGCATCGTGGCCGGCGTGCGGCGGGCCGGCCGATGGTGATACTCCAGCCGCCACATCATCACCACCGCCACCGCGTACAGCAGGGTCGAGACGCCGTACACCACGCCGGGGCCGGCGATGTACAGAAACCCGCCCAGCGCCGGGCCGATGATCATCGCCGACTGCCCGGCCGAGGCGCTGACCGCCATCGCCCGCGCCAGCGCGGACTCGGGCACCAGCCCCGGCAACAGCGCCTGACGGGTGGGAAACTCGATCGCCCGCGCCACCCCGATCACGAACACCAGCGTGAGGATTGCGCCTTCGCCAAACAGCCCGGCCAGTGTGCCAAGCGCCAACACCGCCGTGGCCACGCATTCCACCGCCTGACACAGCGCGACGATGCGACGGCGGTTGAACTGATCGGCCAGATGGCCGGCCGGCAAGGCCAGCAACAGCGAAGGCAAGAGCTGCACCAGACCGATCAGGCCGAGATCAAACACATCGTGGGTGATGTCGTAGATCTGCCAACCCACCGCTACCGACAGCATCTGAAACGCAAAGCCAGCCGACAGCCGCGCGCACCAGTAGTGCACGAACGGCCGGTGCTGACGCAGCGAAAGGGTGTCGGACATGGGAATGGCGCTGCCCAAAGCGACACAGTGTAACGGCTCGGCTTGCCAGCGACCGCGGCTTTGCCGCACTCTTGATGGCTCACTGCCGCCAGGACCGAGTCGAATGCCGATGAAATCAAGCCCCTTCCGTGCTGCGTTGCTGGTGCTCGCCGCGGCCAGCTTGGGCGCCTGCAACGCGCCGCAAGGGCAGGCTCCGGGCCCTGCCAGCACGGTGCCGGCTGCCGATTCGCCGCAACTGCAATCGGATCTCAAGATGTATCAGGGTTTGCTGGCCCGCAAACAGTACGCACTGGCCGCGCCGATCGGCGCCGGGCTGATCAAGCGCGCGCCACACAGCCACGCGGCGGACGAAGTGCGCAAGACCTTGGCCGACGCCCAGTCCAAGGCCGATGCCATCAACGAAGAGCGACGGCTGCAAGGCCTGTGGCTGTACCAGACCGGCGAGCAATCCGGTGGCACCCAGCACACCGCCACCATCTACCCGAGCACGCCGGATTGGGCCCACGGTCGGGTGCGGTTGATCCTGCGTCGCCACAGCGACTGGGGCCAAAGCGTGTATCTGTACGACACCGGCGATGCCGGCTTTGTCTGCAAGGGCAACTGCAAGCTCGCCTTCAGGATCGATGGCGCGCCGGTCAAGGCGCTCACCGGCTACCTGCCGGAAACCGGCGAGCCGGCGATGTTCATCGACCACGACAAGGCGTTCCTGAAGCAACTGGAAGCGGCCCATACGCTGGATATCCAGGTACACGGCAAGGGCCGTGACCCGGTTGATCTGCATTTCGAGGTGGCCGGCTTCGATGCCGACAAGTGGCCGGCAATCCACGCCGCGAAAAAGCCCAAATCGCGCCACTGATGCCGCGACGCGCCCCCTTTCTGCACAATGGATCCCGCCATGCACGACTTCCTGCACCGCCTGCACCTTGATGCCTTGCCGCAGCAACTGGCGCAGTTCGGCGTCCGCCTGCTGACCGCCATCCTGATCCTGCTGATCGGCTGGTGGCTGGCGGCGCGGGTGGCCAATTTCCTGCGCCGCGCCTTGTTGCGTGGTGAGGTCGAAGCCACCCTGGCCGGCTTCCTGCGCAACGTGGTGTACGGCGTGATGTTGGCGCTGGTGCTGGCCGCGGCGCTCGATCGCATCGGGGTGCCGTCGGCGTCGCTGGTGGCGGTGCTGGGCGCCGCCGGCCTTGCCATTGGCCTCGGCCTCAAGGATTCGCTTTCCAACCTCGCCTGGGGTGTGCTGCTGGTGGTGTTGCGGCCGTTCCGGGTTGGCGACTATGTCGAGACCGGCAGCGTGCAGGGCACGGTGGAGCGCATCGGCCTGATGCAGACCCACCTGGTGATGGCCGACAACCGCGAGGTCATCGTCCCCAACGCGCTGGTCGGCAGCGATGCCATCATCAACTACAACCAGCGTGGCACGCGCCGTTTCGAGATCGTGGTCGGCATCGGCTACGACGACGACATCGGCCACGCCATGCACGTGGTACGGGACTTGATGGTCGCGGATCCGCGCATTCTGGCGGAGCCGGAGGCCGGCGTGTGGGTGCGCACGCTGGGCGCCAGCAGCGTCGATCTCGCCATCCGCGCCTGGGTCAAGAGCGGCGACCTGTGGGGCGCCCAAACCGACCTCACCCGCGCGATCAAGGAACGCTTCGACCGCGAAGGCATCAGCATTCCCTACCCGCAAAGCGAAGTCCGCATGCACCCGGCGCCAGCCCCGCAGGTGGAACACAAACCCTGAAACGGGCGCAACGCGCCGAAATCCGGTGGGCAACTGCCGCGGTGCGGCTGGTTGGCACTATCATGCAAGTTTGCGTGCCGCGATGGCGCGCCCATCCATTGCATACGCAGGAGTCCAGCAGCATGGCCGAGCTCAAACAAGCCCGCGTCCCCGATATCGGGCACGAGAATGTGCCGGTGATCGAGGTGATGATCAAACCCGGCGACCGGGTGGCACAGGATCAGGGCCTGGTCACGCTGGAATCGGACAAGGCGACGATGGAAGTACCGGCGCCGTTTGCCGGCGTGGTCAAGGAAGTCAAGCTCAAGGTCGGCGACGAAGTCTCCGAAGGCGCGGTGATCGCGTTGATCGAAGCCGATGCCGACACTGCGGCAACCCCGGCCAGCCCGGCGCCCGCGCCCACGCCCGCAACGCCCGCGGCACCGACACCGGCACCGGCACCGGCAGCACCCGTCGCCGCCGCCAGCCCCAGCCGTGCGCCGGAAGGCGACGTCGCCCCGACCCAGCGGCCGCCATTCGACGCCGGCATCGTGATGCCGGGTGACGCGCCTTACGCCACCCCGGCGGTGCGCGTCTACGCCCGCGAGCTCGGCGTCGATCTCGGCCAGGTCAAGGGCTCGGGCCGCAAGGGCCGCATCCTGCGTGATGACGTGCAAGCCTACGTCAAGCACGCGCTGGCCTCCGGTGCGCGCCCCAGCGCGGCCGGCGCGGCGGTCGGTGGCCTGAACCTGCTGCCGTGGCCGAAGGTCGATTTCGCCAAGTTTGGTGCCATCGAAGAGCAGCCGCTCAGCCGCATCAAGAAGATTTCCGGCGCCAACCTCGCCCGCAACTGGGCGATGATTCCCCACGTCACCCAGCACGACGAGGCCGACATCACCGAGCTCGAAGCCTTCCGCAAGGCGCTCGGCGCCGAAAACAAGGACCTCAAGGTCACTCCGCTGGTGTTCCAGATGAAAGCGGTGGTGGCGGCGCTGAAGGAATACCCGCAATTCAATGCCTCGCTGGACGAAAGCGGCGAGAAGCTGATCCTGAAAAAATATTTCCACATCGGCATCGCGGTCGACACGCCGGATGGCCTGGTGGTGCCGGTGATCCGCGACGTCGACCAGAAGGGCCTGCTCGATCTCGCCCGCGAATTGGCGACGATCTCGGTCAAGGCACGCGAAAAGAAGCTCGGCCCGGCCGACATGTCCGGCGGCTGTTTCTCGATCTCGTCGCTGGGCGGCATCGGCGGCACCGCGTTCACGCCCATCGTCAACGCGCCGGAAGTGGCCATCCTCGGCGTCTCCAAGGCCGCCATCAAACCGGTCTGGAACGGCAAGGACTTCGCGCCGCGGCTGATGCTGCCGCTGTCACTGAGCTACGACCACCGCGTGATCGACGGCGCCGCCGCGGCGCGCTTTGCCGCCTTCCTCGCGCGCCAGCTTGGCGATATCCGCCGTCTGCTGCTTTGAAGGAACCGCGACCATGGCAAACACGATCGAAATCAAGGTTCCCGACATCGGTGGTCACGACAACGTGCCGGTGATCGAAGTACTGGTGAAGGCGGGCGACCACATCGCCAAAGAACAAAGCCTGGTCACGCTGGAGTCGGACAAGGCCACCATGGAAGTGCCCGCCAGTGCCGCGGGTGTGGTCAAGGAGGTCAAGCTCAAGGTCGGCGACGAGGTGTCCGAAGGCGCGCTGATCCTGCTGTTGGAAACCGCGGGTGAAGGCGTTGCCGCGCCGGCTGCGGCAGTGCCCGCGCCCGCAGCTCCGGCGCCTGCGCCCACGCCGATTGCTGTTGCCCCGCAAGCCGCCGCCGGCAGCGGCCGCAAAGCGGACATCGAATGCCAGTTGCTGGTGCTTGGCTCCGGCCCCGGCGGCTACTCGGCCGCCTTCCGTGCCGCCGATCTCGGCCTCGACACCGTGTTGGTGGAACGCTACGACACGCTCGGCGGCGTCTGCCTCAACGTCGGTTGCATTCCGTCCAAGGCACTCTTGCACGCGGCCGCGGTGATCGACGAAGCCGAGGCGATGGCCGCCCACGGTGTCAGCTTCGGCAAACCCAAACTCGACCTCGACAAACTGCGCGGCTTCAAGGACAGCGTGGTCGGCCAGCTCACCAAGGGCCTGGCCGGCATGGCCAAACAGCGCAAAGTGCGGCCTGTCACCGGCACTGGCGCGTTCGTGGCGCCGCACGAAATGGAAGTCCAGACGGCCGACGGCGTAAAGCTGATTCGCTTCGAGCAGGCCATCATCGCCGCCGGTTCGCAGGCAGTGAAACTGCCGCTGTTCCCGTGGGACGACCCGCGCGTGATGGATTCCACCGACGCGCTGGAAATGCAGGACGTGCCCGGCAAGCTGCTGGTCGTCGGCGGCGGCATCATCGGCCTCGAAATGGCCACCGTCTACGCCGCGCTCGGCAGCGAAGTCACGGTGGTCGAGTTCATGGACCAACTGATCCCCGGTGCCGATGCCGACCTCGTCAAACCGCTGGCGCAACGCCTCGGCAAGCGCCTCAAGGGCGTGCACCTCAAGACCCGCGTGGTCAGCGCCAAGGCCGGCAAGAAAGGTATCGAAATCGCTTGCGAGGGCGACTCCATCCCCGCGGATACCGTATTCGACCGCGTTTTGGTGGCCGTCGGCCGCGCACCCAACGGCTTGAAGATCGGTGCCGACAAGGCCGGTGTCGCGGTCAGCGAGCGCGGCTTCATCAACGTCGACACGCAACTGCGCACCAACGTGCCACACATCTTCGCCATCGGCGACATCGTCGGCCAGCCGATGCTGGCGCACAAAGCGGTACACGAGGCACACGTCGCCGCCGAAGTCGCCGCCGGCCACAAGGCGCACTTCGATGCCCGGGTGATTCCGTCGGTGGCCTTCACCAACCCGGAAGTCGCCTGGGTCGGCGTCACCGAGCGTGAGGCCAAAGACAAGGGCCTCAAGGTCGGCGTCGGCAAGTTCCCGTGGGCCGCCTCCGGCCGCGCCATCGGCATCGCCCGCACCGAAGGCTTCACCAAGCTGATCTTCGACGAGGCAACCCGGCGCATCGTTGGCGGCGGCATCGTCGGCGTCAACGCCGGAGACCTGATTTCCGAAATCGCCCTGGCGATCGAAATGGGCGCCGAAGCCGCCGACATTGCGCTCACCGTACACCCGCACCCAACCCTCGGTGAATCGGTCGGCATGGCCGCCGAAGTGTTCGAAGGCACCATTACCGATCTCTACATCCCGAAGCGCAAATAAGCGCCGCAGCCAGTGACGGGCCGGCGCACGGCGTCCCCCGCGCCGTCGCCAGCCCGCGCCGCCGCTTGACGGCCACGCCAGACGCTGCGAACGTCGCCAGACGCCGCCGCGCCGGCAATGCCACGGCACAACCCGCATGAACGAACACCTGCTGTTCAACCTGGTCGATTTCACCGGCACCTTCGCCTTCGCCATCTCCGGCGCGCTGGCGGCACGGCGCGCGCAACTGGACTTGTTCGGCGTGCTGGTAATCGCCTACATCACCGCCTGCGGCGGCGGCATCGCGCGCGACCTCTGCATCGGCGCCACGCCGCCCGCCGGCCTCGCCGACTGGCGCTACCTGCTGACCGCCATGGTTGCCGCCTTCGTCACCATCGGCGCCTATCACCAAGTCGAGCGACTGGACAAACCCGTGCGCCTGTTCGACGCCCTCGGCCTCGGCCTGTTCGCCGTCTACGGCGCACACAAAGCCTTGCAACTCGGCCACAACGCCCAAGTTGCCATCCTCGTCGGCATGCTCACCGCCATCGGCGGCGGTGTCGCCCGTGACGTGCTGCTGGCGCGCGTCTCCATCGTGCTGCAAAAAGAAATCTACGCCTCCGCCGCCTTCCTCGCCGCCGCCCTCGCCGTGCTCGGCGAATACCAACACTGGCCCGCCCTGTGGAGCACCTGGCTCCCCATCGTGCTCTGCTGCGCCCTGCGCATCCTGTCCCTGCGCCGCGGTTGGCACCTGCCCACCTTCGCCAACACGCCGCGCAACGACTGAGGCCGCGACGAAGCCACCGCGAGCAACAGCCAAACACGCAGGGACCACACTGGCGCGATTGAATGCTGCGGAACCCGCGCCGTACGCGCGCTTGAAGCCACGAGCCGCCTCAACAAAACCGCAGCGGTTTCGCCGCGAAAAGCAAAACATGCAATGCAAATGCGGGCCTTGCTCGCGTTGCACCTCGGAGACCCACACGCGGGCATTCCGGGCCTTCCGAAGGCCAAAGGATAGTTTCTGAGCTGCCTGTGCGGCAGCGAACGCGCGAAGATGAAATCGGCGCTGGTGTTCCACTTTCTGAGCTGCCTGTGCGGCAGCGAACGACTTCGAGGCGCCACTACGGCTCTTGGTTCTTTTTCTGAGCTGCCTGTGCGGCAGCGAACCGAGACCGTTCAGGCGATCTACGGCCGTTACGTTTCTGAGCTGCCTGTGCGGCAGCGAACAAAGCCACAAGAATGCGGCCAGCCATCTTGACTTTCTGAGCTGCCTGTGCGGCAGCGAACCAGTTGAGCCGCGCTGCGCGCTCGACTTCCTTTTTCTGAGCTGCCTGTGCGGCAGCGAACGCTACGGCATCGGGCGAGTCCGGCGCGGCTACTTTCTGAGCTGCCTGTGCGGCAGCGAACTTCGCGCTGAACTCCGGCATGGGCCCGACGATTTTCTGAGCTGCCTGTGCGGCAGCGAACGGCAGCACGCGGCTACCGGCATAGACCCAACGTTTCTGAGCTGCCTGTGCGGCAGCGAACGTATGGGCGGAGCGTCTGGAGCGCGACAGAGATTTCTGAGCTGCCTGTGCGGCAGCGAACGCGAGTGTGTACCGGATGGGTCGGCTTCTGGCTTTCTGAGCTGCCTGTGCGGCAGCGAACTGACAGGCCAGCTTGAGCCGATCGCG
>DASSXP010000199.1:0-21080 GCA_035703755.1 Rhodanobacteraceae bacterium
CGGGGCTGATCTTGAGGCGCGAGCGCACTTCCACGCCATTGCCTTCCAGCTCGGCGATTTCCTTTTGCAGCGCTGCTGGCGACAGCACCACGCCATTGCCGATCAGGCACAGCGCGTCATCGCGCAGGATGCCGGACGGAATCAGGTGCAACACGGTTTTCTTGCCGCCGATCACCAGCGTGTGGCCGGCGTTGTGGCCGCCCTGGAAGCGCACCACCGCGCCGATGTCCTGCGTCAAGAGGTCGACGATCTTGCCCTTGCCTTCGTCGCCCCATTGGGCGCCCAAAACGACTACTGACTGACCCATGATTGTTCTCGATTCTTTTGCAATGCCCATCGCGGGGCGGTGATGGCAGCCGCGGCCGCCTGCTGTCAAACGGATTGAATCGCCTGGCTCAGCGGACCAGCCGCAAGGCCAGCGCACCGACTACCATCGCGGCGAGGCCGCACCAGCGCAACACGCGCGGATCGAGCTCGGCCGCATCACGCATCATCTTCTGCCAGCCCGCCGGCACCACGAACAACACCAGTCCCTCGATCACCAGCACGAGGCACAGCGCCGCGGACAGGTCCGTCATGTCAGTTCGACTTGTCGTTGAAATACTTGAGGAACGGAGAATCCGGCTTCAGCACCAACACCGCATCGCCCTTGGTGAAGGCATCGCGGTACGCGGACAGGCTGCGGTAGAAAGCAAAGAACTCCTTGTCCTTGGCATAGGCTGCGGCGTAAATCGCCGCCGCCTTGGCATCGCCTTCACCACGGATGCTGGTGGCTTCCCCATCCGCGTCGGCCAGCAGCACCTGGCGCTGACGATCCGCCTCGGCGCGGATTTTCTCGCCGGCTTCCTTGCCGGTCGAACGCAGTTCATTGGCGAGGTTGAGGCGCTCGGCACGCATCCGGTTGTAGACCGAATCACTGACTTCGTCAGGCAGGTCGATGCGCTTGATGCGCACATCCACCACCTCGATGCCGAGGCTCTTGCGGGTGGCGGTATCGGCCTGTTTGCGCACCTGCTGGGTAATGTCGGTGCGGCCACCGGCGATCAGTTCATCCAGCGGTCGGGCATTGAACTCGAAGCGCAGCGCGTCCTTGACGATCGGCGTCAGGCGCTGCGCCGCGTTCAATTCCATGCCGCCGGTGGCGCGGTAGTACTGCGCGGTGTCGGCGATGCGCCATTTGACGTAGAAATCGACGTTGACGCTCTTCTTTTCCGACGTGAAGTAGCGCTCCGGTTGCGCATCCAGCGACAGGATGCGGTTGTCGAATTTTTGCACCTGCTGCACGAACGGCAGTTTGAAGTGCAGACCAGGGCCGATTTCGTCGCTGACAATGCGACCGAACTGCAACAGGATTGCGTCCTGGCCCTCGCGCACGACGAACAGGCTGTTGGCACCGATCAGAGCGATCAGCACGGCAAGAATCGCGGCAAAAACCTTCATGGCTGGCTCCCCGTGGCGCTGCTGTCGGTCGCAGCGGCGGCCGCCGCGGCCGTGGTGGCGGGCGGCAATTTGGTCGCCTTGCCATCGATCGGCAGGTACAACAGATTGCGACCGTTGCCGTCATCCACCACCTTGCGGTTATCGGCCAGCACGCTCTCCATCGTCTCCAGCCACAAGCGCTTGCGGGTGACCTCGGGCGCGGCCTGGTACTGCGCCAGGATCAGGTTGAAGCGTGCCGCGTCGCCGGTGGCGGTGGCGACCCGCGCAGACTGGTAGCCCTTGGCTTCCGCCAAAATGCGTGCCGCCTGGCCGCGCGCTTCCGGCACCACCTTGCTGGAATAGGCCTTGGCTTCGTTCTCGATCCGCTGCTTGTCTTCGCGCGCCTTGTTGACGTCGTCGAAAGCGGCTTTCACTTCCTGCGGCGGCGCCACGTTCTGGAAGCTGACTTCGGTGACCTGGATGCCGGAGTGGTAGTTGTCGAGGGTTTTTTGCAGCTCGGTGCGGGTTTGCGCCACCAACTCGGCACCCTGCCCTGACAGAATGGTGTCCATGTCCGAACCGCCCACCACCGAGCGCACCGCCGCTTCGGCGGCCTGGTGCAAGGTGTCGTCGGGGTCGCGCATCGAGAACAGATATTTGCGCGCGTCGTTGACCTGGTACTGGACGTTGAAATCCACCTGCACGATGTTTTCGTCGTGGGTGATCATGCGCACCTGATCGGAGACCGATCGCACCTGGGTGGTGGCGACCTTGGTCACGTCCTCAATCGGGAGCGGCAGCTTGAAGTGGAAGCCGGGTTGCAGCATGCGTGAGTAATGCCCGAAGCGCAGCACCACACCCACCTGACGCGCATCCACAGCGACCCAGGAATCGATCAAGACCCAGGCGATCACGAGCGCCAGCAGGATGGTCAGCGGACCACCGCCGCCGAATTTGCCGAAGCGTTGCCGAAAACGCTTGAGCGCGGCATCGAAATCCGGCCCTTTGCCGTTGTTGCCACCCCAGGGATTGCGCTGCGGATCCTTGGAGCCGCCGGGCTCATTCCAGGCCATTTGTTCGATTCTCCTCGATATTCTCGGGGACCGCTGCACCGCAACGGCTTGCCAAATCCAGTCGGTGCATCAAACCCCGACATGAACCTGAAATTGTAGCCCAGAACGCCGTATCGGACACCCTCACGGGCATCGGGAATACCCTTTCAGCCATGCTGTTGATCCGTGCCGGATGCAATGCCGCCCGGCTTCGACGGATTCCGCTTCAGAGGATCGAACGCAGCAGCGCGGCTTCCTCGGAGCTGGATTGCGCCGCAATGCGTTGCAGCAGCGCCAGCGGGGCGTCGATGTCGAGACGCCAGCCATCGGCATCGAAATGATCGGCACCGAGTGCGCCCTGGGTCTTCAAGCGCGCGTGCAGGCGTCCGGCGGATGCGGGCAACTTGAGTTCGCCGTGGACGCGACCACCGCCGAGTCGCGCGGACAAGGCCTGGCGCAGCAGATCCAAGCCGCGCTGCTCGGCCGCCGACACCCACACTCGCTGCGGCGCACCGTCCGCGTTGCGTTCCAGCTGCGGCTCGCGCCCGGCGATGTCGATCTTGTTCATCACTTCGAGCTGCGGCACGTCGCCGGCGCCAATCTCGGCCAGCACCGATTGCACCACACGACGCAGTTCCGGCACGTCGTCGTCCGCGGCGTCGATCACATGCAGCAACAGGTCGGCATCGCGCGCCTCGGCCAAGGTGCCACGGAAAGCGGCCACCAGATCGTGCGGCAGATCGCGCACAAAACCCACAGTATCGGCCAGCACCGCGGTGCCGCTGTCGAGGCCGTCGATGCGGCGCACGGTCGGATCCAGGGTCGCAAACAACTGATCGGCGGCGTAGACCTCGCCGGCGGTCAGCACGTTGAACAAGGTCGATTTGCCGGCATTGGTGTAGCCGACCAGCGCCACCCGCGGCACGGTATTGCGCAGCCGTGCACGACGTTGCTGATCGCGCTGGGTTGCCACCTTGTCGAGCCGCTTGCGCAATTGCTTGACGCGCTCACCGAGCAGGCGGCGGTCGGTTTCGAGCTGGGTTTCACCGGGTCCACGCAGACCGATGGCACCGCCGCGCTGGCGCTCCAGATGGGTCCAGCCGCGCACCAGCCGGGTGGCCAGATGCTGCAACTGCGCCAGCTCGACTTCCAGCTTGCCTTCGTGCGAGCGGGCGCGCTGGGCAAAGATGTCGAGAATCAGGCCGCTGCGGTCGATCACCCGCGCCGCCACCAATTTTTCCAGATTGCGTTCCTGCACCGGGCTCAGTACGTGGTCGACCAACACCAGGTCGGCGTCCAGCGCGCGTACCTGCTCGGCGATTTCTTCCGCCTTGCCGGTGCCGATGAAGTAGCGCGGGTTGGGTGTATCGACGCGGGCGTCGACCACGGCCAATACCTCCGCACCAGCCGATTTGGCCAGTTCGGTGAATTCCTCGGTGCGATACGAATCCATGCCCGCGCGCAGGCGCGGGATTACCAGCAGCGCACGTTCGCCGCGCTTCTCGCGTTCAAACAGTTGCATCAGTCCTCGGCGGTGGTCGCCTTGGCGGCATCGTTGCTGCCTTCATCCGCCGCTGCGGTGTCCATGCGCACGTTGCGGCTCGGCACCACGGTGGAGATAGCGTGCTTGTACACCATCTGGCTGACCTGGTTGCGCAACAGCACCACGAACTGGTCGAAGGATTCGACCGTGCCCTGGAGCTTGATGCCATTGACCAGATACACCGCCACCGGCACACGTTCGCGGCGCAGGGCATTGAGGAAAGGGTCTTGCAAGGATTGTCCCTTGGCCATTGTTCTGATTTCCGTCGCTGACGTTGAGGACCGGTCAACAAGCGCTACGGCAGGCGCAGCCGCGCCCCGGTCCAAGGCGTTTGAATCTTAACCGCTTTTAAATGCTGAGAACATGCCTGTATCGAAAAAATGTGCGTCACGGCAGAAACATCGCACCAGGACGCCCAGACCAGCGTCAGGCGGCCGCCGGACGGGCCAGAAAATTGCTCACCGCTGCCTCTGCCATGCCGACGTCTGCCAGCCAGCGCGCATCCAGTGTTGATCGCAGCCAGGTCACCTGCCGCTTGGCCAGCTGGCGGGTGGCGGCGATGGCTTCAGTGCGGAAGCTGGCGGCGTCGGTCAGGCCATCCAGATGACGCCACGCCTGCCGATAGCCGACCGCCCGCAGCGCCGGCAAATCCGGATCGAGGTCGCCGCGCTGGCGCAGCTGCCGCACTTCGTCCAGAAAGCCTTCCGCGAGCATCTGATCAAAACGCTGGGCGATGCGCTGATGCAGCAGCGCCCGTTCCGGCACCAGCGCCAGCTTCAACACCCGGAACGGCAGCGGCGGCGACGCCTGCTGCTGCAGTTGGCTGAGCGGCTGGCCCGTCAACTCGATGACTTCCAGCGCGCGTTGCAGCCGCTGCGCGTCGCTGGCCCGGATGCGGCTTGCCGCCACCGGGTCAAGCGCAGCCAGGCGTGCGTGCAGAGCCGGCCAGCCGCGCTCGCCGGCCTCCGCGGACAGGCGCGTGCGAATGGCCGGATCAGCCTCCGGCATCGGCGCCAAACCCTGCTGCAGGGCGCGGAAATACAGCCCGGTCCCACCCACCAGCAACGGCACCCGCCCCACCGCCGCACTGGTCTGCATCGCGGCCAGGGCATCGTCCCGAAACATCGCTGCCGAATAGGCCTCGGCGGGGTCGCGGATGTCGATCAAGGCATGCGGATAGCGCGCCCGCGTGGCGGCATCGGGCTTGGCGCTGCCGATATCGAGGCCGCGATACACCAGCGCCGAATCGACGCTGACGAGATCCAGTGGAAAGCGCTCGCTGAGCGCGCAGGCCAGCGCCGTCTTGCCCGATGCGGTGGGCCCCAGCAAGAACACCGCCGCCGGCCGCGCATCCCCCCGTTCAGCCACGCGATCCCACCGCCAGCCGGGTACCGGGCGTCGGCAGCGTCGCCGTGACGCCGAAGCGGCGCTGGATTTTGTCTGCCAGCGATCCGCGCGAGTCGTCTTCGCCGTGGATCAACGCCAAGGCCGGCGATGGCTGGAAATGGCTGTACCAATCCATCAAGCCGTTCTGATCGGCGTGACCGGACAAGCCCCCGACGGTGTGTATCTGAGCGTTGACGGTGAAATCGCGCCCCTGGATGCGCACATGGTCGGCGCCGCTGACCAAGCGCCGACCCAAGGTGCCATTGGCCTGGTAACCGACGAAGATCACGTGCGCCTCGCGGCGACCGAGGTTTTGCATCAGGTGATGCACGATGCGCCCGCCATTGGCCATGCCGGAGCCGGCGATGATGATGGCGCCGTGGCGGATGTCGTTGATCGCTTTGGAGTCATCCCGGCTGTCGGTGATCTGAAGCGTGGGCATGCGGAACGGATTGGGCTTGCCGGCAAACACCTTGACCGCGTCGGCATCGAACAAATCTTCGTGGCGGTCGTAGACCTCGATCACCTTGGCCGCCATCGGGCTGTCCAGAAAGATCTTCCAGCGGCCCAGGTTCCAGTCGTCGTAGTGTTTGGCGAACCAGTACAAAAGCTCTTGACTGCGACCGACGGCAAAGGCGGGAATCAACACGTTGCCGTGACTTTGCCAGGCGGCTTCGAGGATCTCGCCAATTTCCGCCACGGTGCCCGCGCGGGTCTTGTGGTCGCGCCCGCCGTAGGTCGATTCCATCAGCAACAGATCGGCGCTGGCAATCGGCGCCGGATCGCGCAAGATCGGCGTGCCGCACACGCCAAGATCGCCGGAAAACACCAATTTGGCATCATCAGCCCACAACTGGATGCTGGCTGAGCCGAGAATATGCCCGGCGTCTTCGTATTGCAGCTCGATACCCGGCAGAATCGCGGTGCGTTGGCCGTAGGCAATGGGCCGCACCAACTCCATGGTGGCGGCGACATCGGCCTCGGAATACAGCGGCACATCCGGCTGCTCGCCAACACTCAGATGCGAGTTGTGACGGCGCGCCCGACTCTCGGCGATACCGGCCGAATCCTCCAGCATGATCCGCATCAAATCCGCCGTGGCCGATTGCGCGAAGATCGGACCGTTGTAACCGCGCTTGACCAGCAGCGGCAAACGGCCGATGTGATCGATGTGGGCATGGCTGATGACGACCGCATCCAGCGTCGTCACGTCGAACGGAAACGGCGCTTCGTTCTGCGCATCGCTGTCGCGGTCACCCTGCGCCATGCCGCAATCGAGCAGCAGGCGCTTGCCAGCCGCCTCGACCTCATGCATCGAACCGGTCACGTCGCCGGCCGCGCCACGAAATGTCACCTGCATCGTGCGCTCCTTACGTTGCACTCATCGAAGCGGCAAGCATAGCCGCAAGTCGGGCCATGAACGGCAACCACAGGCCGGGCACACCATCCACCTGCCCGGCCTGAGGTTTTCGACCGTACGGTCGCGATCACTCCGCGTCCGGCACCTCGACGTGCATTTCGCGCAGCAGATTGTCGGCATGGTCGATGGCGTGCATCACCCACAGCATGTAACGCACATCCACCTGTATCGAGCGATTGAGTTTGGGATTGAACAGCCAATCGCCGCTGACCGATTCCCAGTTGCCATCAAACGCCAGGCCGACCAGCCGCCCATGGGAGTCCAATGCCGGCGAACCGGAGTTGCCACCGGTGATGTCGAGGTCCGCCAGAAAATCGACCGGCAGCGTATCCTGCTTCTTCGAGGCGAAACCGTCGAAATTGCCGCCGCTGGCAAGTTCGCTGCGAATTGCCTCCAATTCCGCCGCCGGGGCGTTGAACGGCACCTTGCCGGTGTCTTTTTCGAGAATGCCGGCCACGGTGGTGAATGGCGCGTAGGTCACGGCATCACGCGGCGACACGCCCTGCACGGTGCCGAATGTCACCCTGAGGGTGCTGTTGGCATCCGGGTAGATCGGCTGGTGCATGGCTTTCTTCCACGCCAGCATCCCCTGCATGTAGCCGGTGCGCCATTCGTTGATGTCGCCGTAGCGCGCTTCGTCCGCCTTGTTCAGTGCGTCGAGTTCAGTCCGCAACGCCACCGCCAGACGGATCAGGCTGTCGTCGCTGGCGGCCATTGCCTTGCTGTCCGCATCAAACCAGTGCAAGCGCTCGGCGCTGTTGCCGAGCTTGCTGCCGGCGTACAGCTTGGCCACGCGGGCGCGGATGGCCGTCTCGTCCTTGGCGCCGTCCAGCCAGGCATCCAGTGCCTTGAGGCGCTGGGCGGCCGGCAGCGCCACGTAGCGCAGCAGGCCATACACCATGAAGCGCTGGTCGACGGCCGGGTCGAAGCGGCGCTGCATCTGTTCCAGCGAGGCCTTGATGCGCGGCCAGTCGCGCTCCTGGTAACCGGTATCACGCTCGCCGTCGGCTTTGCCGCGTGCCTCGGCCAGATGCACCAAACGGTTGGCGGCCGAATACAGGTTGGCGTTGCCAATCAGCTGCAAGGCCAGGTCGCGGTCACGGGTGCTGGCGTCTGCGGCAATGGCCTGGCGCAGCTTGGCGATAGCGGCAAGATAGCCACGATTTGCATCGTTGTCGTTGTCCTTGAGCCAGCTCTCCAGCGCCGTCTCGGCGCTGCGTTTCTGCTTCACCGCATCGGCACGGCTCAGGCCTTCGATCTGACCCTTGTAGTTTTTCAGGTAGTTGTTGAGGCCGGCCACGCGGCTGGCATAGGCGACGCCAACCGCCGGGTCTTTTTTGGCGGCCTGATCGATGATGGCGAGCGAATCCTCGTAAACCTTGATGCGGGTCGGATAGGTCCAATTGACCGCCTGCTCGACTTCGTCGGCCAGCCGGTAGCGGTTGGTGCGACCGGGATAACCCGTCACCATCACGAAATCCCCGGCCTCGACTCCACGCGGATTGATCCTGAGTACCTGACTCGGGTGGTAGGGCACGTTGTCTTTCGAATAGTCGGCCGGCGCGCCACTCGGTGACACGTAGGCGCGCAGGAAACTGAAATCGCCGGTATGGCGTGGCCACATCCAGTTGTCGATGTCGCCACCAAACTTGCCGATCGACTCGGCCGGCGCGTACACCAGCCGCACATCGCGGATTTCCATCTGCCGGATCAGGCGCCAGGAGACGCCACCGTAATACTCCGCCACACGGCAGCGATAACCCGCCTTGGCCTCGCATTCGGCGATCAGCCGCTTGCTCTCCTTGTCGATCGCCTGATAGCGCTCGGCGCCGCTCATCCACGGATGCAGGTGCTCGCCGATCTTGGCGGTCACGTCGAGGATGCGATCGGTGACGTACACGTGCTGGCCGGGCGCGCCGGGCAGTTCCTCGCTGCGGTGACGGGCGAGAAAGCCATCGACAATGCGGTTTTTCTCGGCAGTGGAGTTGTACTGCAGGGCGCCGTAAGCGCAATGGTGGTTGGTGACGATCAAGCCGTCACCGGACACAAACGAGGCCGTGCAGCCACCCAGGCTGACCACCGCCGCCAGCGGGTAGGCGTCCAGATTGGCCAGCGTCAGCGGGTCCAGCGTCAGGCCGCGCGCTTTCAAGGCGGGCGCAAGCTGTGGCAATTGTTCAGGCGACCACATCCCTTCGTCCGCCAGCGCGGGCGTGAGGGTGGCAAGGGAGATCAGGGCTGCAAGCAGCCAACGGGAGCTACGCATGGAGAAATACTCGAACTTGACGTGCCCTCAGTGTAGCCTTGCCAAAGGCAATTTCCGAGCCGTTCCGCCCCCTGCCATGCCCTCCTTCGCCCTCGATCTGACCCTGTACACCACGCAAGCCGTGGTGGCCTTGGTGTTGGCGGCGCTGTTATTGCACTATCACCGCGTTTTCGGCCTGGTGTCGTTGCTGCAATGGTCGCGCTCGTTCGCCCTGCTGGCGGTGCATCTGGTAACGGCCTGGTATGGCATTTACTGGCACCTCGACAACGAAACGGCGCCGATGGCGGTGCAGTTGCTGGTCGCGGCGGTGTCGCAAGTGGCGGTGTACGGCCATCTCGGATTTGCCGCCTTGGGCGCACGCACCAGCGTGCACGGTCTGCGCAAGGACGACCCGGTCCCAGGCCGCGTGCTGTACGGCGCGCTGGCACTGGGGCTCGTCTGCGCGCTGGCATGGTCGCAAACCGGCGATGCGCACATGCAACGCCTGTTCATGCGCGTCGGCTTGCGCTACCTGCTGGGTGGAACCTGTTTCATCGCCATCGCGGTCGCGCTGTGGCGGCAGCCCAACCGGGAAGGCCTCGGCGTGCGCGTGGCGGCGGTGGCCATGGGTCTGTTCGGGCTGCAAATGCTGCATGTGTGGGCGGTGTACCTGTGGGAGCTCAAACACGCCAGCAGCCTGCCCTGGTCCGCTTTTATCGGCATCTTCAGCCTGGTCACGGAAATGTTCGCCGGCTTCAGCCTGCTGATCTGGCTGCTTGAGGACGAGCGCAACCGCGCCAACCGCACCGACAGCGCCCTCAAGCGCTTGCGCGACTTCGATGCCATCACCGGGTTTCCCAATCGCCGCCGCTTGTTGTCCGATCTGACGACACTGCTCAGACAGACCAACCAGCGCACCGCGCTGCTCTTGTTGCGCCTGGATCAGGCCGACACCCTCTCGGGCAGCTATGGCGTGGTGGTGCTGGAAACGGTGATGGCGGAGACCGCAAACCGGCTGGAACAGCACGCACGGCCCGGCTGGCCGCGGCCAGCGCGCTTGTCTGACACGCGCTTCGTGCAGACACTGCCACGCGTGACCAGCAACGCGGAACTGACCGCCATCGCCAACGACCTGCTGGCCACCCTGCGCATTCCGTTTTACGTTGCCGGGCAGGAATTGTCGCTCTCGGCCAGCATCGGCATTGCTCTGGCAGCGACGGACAGCGGCAATGCGGAGGGTCTGATCGCCGCTGCCGAAGCGGCCGGCCAGCGCGCCCACGACGAAGGCGGCAACCGCTTTCAGTATTTTTCCAGTGAAATGAACACCCTGGCGCTGACCAAGCTGGGCCTGCTGGGTGAGTTGCGGCAAGCCTTCACGCGCGGCGAACTGGTGCTTTATTACCAGCCGCTGGTGGCCGCCGGCTTCGGCAACCGCCTCTCAGGCGTTGAAGCGCTCGCCCGCTGGCAACATCCGCAACGCGGCTTGCTGTTGCCGGAAATGTTCATCGAAGAACTGGAACAACTGGGCATGATCGAGGAATTCGACCGCCACGTATTGGCCATCGCCTGCCGCGAGGCGCAGGACTGGCAGCAACGCTACGGCAGCGAAATCAGCGTGTCGGTCAATATCTCGACCCGCAGCTTCCAGAATCAGCACTTCGCCGAACTGGTGCGCAGCTTGCTGAAAGAATGTGGTTTGGCCCCCTCACGACTGGAGCTGGAAGTGGTCGAATCGGGTGCCATGGACGATCCTGCCCGCGCGATCCAGTCCTTGAGCCGACTGCGCGCGCTCGGCGTGCGGGTCATGCTGGACGACTTCGGCACCGGCTATTCGTCGTTGTCCTACCTGCGCGAGTTGCCGGTCGACGGCCTCAAGATCGACCGCAGCTTCGTCGATGACGTGATCGAACGCCCCCGCGATGCCGCCATCGTGGCGGCCACCATCACCCTGGCGCACAGCCTCGGCCTTGAGGTGGTGGTCGAAGGCATCGAAACCGAGCCGCAACTGGCCTGGTTCAGTGCGCAGAAAGTCGACCGCCTGCAAGGCTTTCTGTTCTCGCCGCCGCTGGACCGTGATGCCTTGCGCCAGCGTCTGGCCGGACGCGACGCGACCCTGCCACGCGCCCCAGACAGCGGGCCAGTCGTATAATTGCCGCTTGTCTGCCGGAAATCTCGTCATGTCGAACACCATGAAAGCGCTGGTCAAGCGCGATGCTGCCAAAGGCATCTGGATGGAACAGGTACCGATCCCGTCGATCGGTCCCAACGAAGTCCTGGTGAAACTGGAAAAAACCGCCATTTGCGGCACCGATCTGCACATTTACGAGTGGAATGAGTGGGCGCAACGGGTGATCCAGCCCGGCCTGACCATTGGCCACGAGTTCGTCGGTCGCATCGCCGAGCTCGGCAATGCCGTCACCGGCTATCAGGTCGGTGACCGCGTCTCGGCCGAAGGCCACATCGTTTGTGGCCATTGCCGCAACTGCCGCGCCGGGCGCCAGCACCTGTGCCCCAACACGGTCGGCATCGGCGTCAACCGCAACGGCGCGTTCGCCGAGTATGTGGCGGTACCGGCATCCAACCTGTGGCCGATCCCCGACCAGGTACCCTCGGAACTGGCCGCGTTCTTCGACCCCTACGGCAACGCCGCGCACTGTGCACTGGAGTTCGACCTGATCGGCGAAGACGTGCTGATCACCGGTGCCGGCCCGATCGGCATCATCGCTGCCGGCATCGCCAAGCACGTCGGTGCCCGCAATGTGGTGGTCACCGACGTCAACGACTACCGCTTGAAGCTCGCCGCCGACATGGGCGCGACCCGTGTCGTCAACGTCGCCAAACAGCGGCTCAAGGACGTGGTTGCCGACCTGCACATGGAAGGCTTCGACGTCGGCCTCGAAATGAGCGGCAACCCGCACGCTTTCGCCGACATGCTGGAATGCATGTACCACGGCGGCCGTGTTGCCCTGCTCGGCCTGTTGCCGTCGGGCGCCGGCATCAACTGGGACAAGGTGATCTTCAAGGGCCTCACCCTGCACGGCATCTACGGCCGGCGCATGTACGAGACCTGGTACAAGATGACGCAGATGGTGTTGTCCGGCTTCCCGCTGCAAAAAGTGCTGACCCACCAAATCGCCATCGATGACTTCCAGAAGGGTTTCGACCTGATGGAGTCGGGCCAGTGCGGCAAGGTCGTTTGCAGTTGGTGAATGAAGCCGGGATTCGCTTACCGCGCTACCAGCCGCTGCCCCGTCCACCGCGTCAATCCAATTCAAGGAACATCATGGCTTACACCAACCGTGAACGGCTGCGCGCCGAGCTGACGTCGATCCGCGAACAAGGCCTGTTCAAGGCCGAACGCATTATCACCTCGCCACAATCCGCCGAAATCACCTTGCAGGACGGTCGCAAGGTACTCAATTTCTGCGCCAACAACTACCTTGGCCTGGCCGACAACCCAACCGTAATCGAAGCGGCCAAAGCCGCACTCGACAGCCACGGCTTTGGCATGGCCAGCGTGCGCTTCATCTGTGGCACGCAAGACCTGCACAAGGCGCTGGAACGCAAGATTGCCGACTTCTTCGGCATGGACGACGCGATCCTCTACGCGGCCTGCTTCGATGCCAATGGCGGCCTCTACGAACCGCTGCTGGGCGAGGACGACGCGATCATCTCCGATGCGCTCAACCATGCCTCGATCATCGACGGTATCCGACTGTGCAAAGCCAAGCGCTTCCGCTACGCCAACTGCGACATGGCCGAGCTCGAAGCCCAGCTACAGGCCGCCGATGCCGCCGGCGCAAAGATCAAGCTGATCAGCACCGATGGCGCGTTCTCGATGGACGGCTTCATCGCGCCGCTCGACCGCATCACCGCGCTGGCCGAAAAGTATGGTGCGCTGGTACACATCGACGAATCCCACTGCACCGGCTTTCTCGGCACCAGCGGCCGCGGCTCCGCCGAAGTCCATGGCGTGCTCGACAAGATCGACATCGTGACCGGCACGCTGGGCAAGGCGCTCGGCGGCGCGCTCGGCGGCTTCACCGCCGGCCATGCCGAGGTGATCGAAATGCTGCGTCAGCGTTCAAGGCCTTATCTTTTTTCCAACTCGTTGGCGCCGTCGATTGCCGCCGCCGCGATCAGGGTATTCGACATGCTGGCCGCAGCGGGCGACTTGCGCGAAAAGCTGCAAGCCAACACCACCCACTTCCGCAACGCGATGAGCCAGGCCGGCTTCGAGATCAAGCCCGGCACCCATCCCATCGTGCCGGTGATGATCCACGACGCCCCCAAGGCTCAGGCCATGGCCGCCGCCCTGCTCGACGAAGGCATCTACGTCACCGGCTTTTTCTTCCCGGTAGTGCCCAAAGGCCAGGCTCGCATCCGCACCCAGATGAGCGCCGCTCACAGCCGCGAGCAACTCGACCACGCCATCGATGCGTTCACCCGTGTCGGCAAAAAGCTCGGCGTGATCTAGGGCAACGCTGATAACGTGGCGCAGACGCCGCGCAAATCGTTGCGCTTGTTTCAAAACGGGTGATGTCCAGGCGGCCCACCCGTTTTGCCGACACGAGGTGCTGGTCAGCCGCCGCGCTGGCGCAGCCAGTTGTGGATCGCGGCGGGCACTTCGCGCTGGGCGCGGCCGGAGACGTAGATACCGATGTGGCCGCCACGAAAGGCCAGCGGCGTGTAGTCCTCGCTACCGATGTACTCCTTGAGGCAACGTGAAGCCGCAGGCGGCACCAGGTGATCCTGCTCGGCGTAGATGTTCAGCACCGGCATGTCGACGAAGCCCAGATCCACCGTACGTCCGCCAATTTCGACTTCGCCCTTGATCAGCTTGTTGCCCTGGTAAAAATCCTTGATGAACTGGCGGAAGGCCTCGCCGGCCTGATCGGGGGAATCGAAGATCCATTTTTCCATGCGCAGAAAATTCTCGATTTCGCCCGGGTTATCGAGGATGTCGACCAAACCGACGTATTTCTGCTGGTTGAGGCGCACCGGCTTCAGGGTCAGATAGCACCAATTCATGAGGTCGGCCGGCACGTTGCCGAGCGTATCCACGAACAAGTCCACGTCCAGCTCGCGGGTCCAATGCGACAACATGTTGTCCGGTGTGTGGAAGTCCACCGGCGTGACCATGGTGATGAGGTTCTTGACCTTGTTCGCATGCAGCGCGGTGTAGCACAACGAAAACGCGCCGCCTTGACAAATGCCGAGCAGATTGAGCTGCTTGAGATCGTGGCGTTTCAACACCTGGTCGACGCAGCGGTCGAGGTAGCCATTGATGTAGTCGTCCAGCGTCAGCCAGCGGTCGGCGCCATCCGGATAGCCCCAGTCGATCAGGTACACGTCCTCGCCCTGCGCCAGCAGGTTCTTGACCAGCGAGCGGTTGTCTTGCAGATCCACCATCCACGGCGTGTTGACCAAGGCATAGCAGATCAGGATCGGCGTGCGCGCAGTGGGCTTGCGCTCGCCCTTGAAGTGGTACAAGGTCAGTTTGTCTTCGCGGTACACCGCCTCTTTGGGCGTCGCGCCAAAATCGACCTCCGCGACGTCTTTCAGGCTGCCGACACCCGCGGCCAGCTTGCGGCGAAACTCAGCCACTTCCTGCATGGCCTTGAGGGGGTCAATGCGCAAGGGAGAAAACATCGTCAAACCTCCGATTACGTGCGCCGCGCGGGCTTGCGGGTTTTGCTGGTGGCCGCTGTGGCGGGCTTTTTCGTGCCCGCCGGCTTGGCTGGGTTGGTTGTCTTGCTGCGCGCGCCGCCAACGGCACGCTGGTTGCCGCGCAGCTCGGCCAGCTCCTGCCGCAACTGTTCCATCTCCTCACGCATGGCTTGCAAGGACGCCGGCGATGCCGTGCGACGCATCTCCTGCACACGCCGACCGAGGGAGTCGACTTCGCTGCGGGTGGGGATGCCGAGTTGGCTGCTGGCTTCCTCGACCTGCTTCTGCAACAGGCTGCGCACCCGCATCTGGGCGTTGACCATGGCGCCGTAGACTTCACGGAACTCGTCGCTCAGAGCGACTTCGGCGTAAACCTCTTCCGCGCCATCCACCCACAAGTCATACAACGCGCGCAGGGTCTCGATCTGGCGCCCCGGCGCATCACGTTCGGCCAGTTTGTCCTGCAACCGCTCGGCGGCCATGCGCCCGACCCGCGCGATCAGCGCCTGGTAACGCGCCGATTGCTCTTGGTAGTCAAGCCACGCCTTGCCCAGCGCCTGTGCCTGTTCCTGGTGCTCGCGCGCCAAACCGAATGCCGGCACGTCGAACATCTGCCGCAAGGCCTGCGGCACCGGCGCCGCCATCCGCGCGAAGTTCTGCATCCACGCATCCGACGCCAGCGGGCCGAGGTCGGCCATTTCGCCAAATGCCTGCGCAAAGGGTTGCCCCAGATTGCCGGCAAAACTTTTGGCAAAGGCTTGATCCCAGCGCAGGCCATCGGGTGTGGCCGCGCTGGTGGCCCCGACGGTTTCCAGCCAGGCACAGTAGTTGCGCAGACCGTCCAGCAAGCGCGTGACACCCGCCTCCAGCGTGTCGCCCGCTGGCGCCCGCGCAGCCGGCGCCGATGCCATGGCTTGCGACCAGAGCGACTTCCATGCCGCCAGCGACTGTTCCGCCATTTGCTGAAAATCCCCGTAGGGCAGCGACGATTGCGTGGCCATGACGCCTCCTTGAAGTTGCCCGCATGCTATCACCCGAGGCCGCACGACAGCCAGCAATGTTGGCTGAAAACAAAACGCCCGCGGTTGGCCGCGGGCGTTTTGTCGTGCATCGATGAAGCGGCGCCGTCAGGCGTTGGTCTCTTCCTCGGTAACGGCCTTCATCGACAGGCGGATGCGGCCCTGCTTGTCGACTTCCAGCACCTTGACCTTGACGATGTCGCCTTCCTTGAGCTTGTCGGACACATGCTCGACACGCTCATTGGAAATCTGCGACACGTGCACCAAGCCGTCCTTGCCGGGCAGAATGGTCACGAACGCGCCGAAGTCCATCAGCTTGGCCACGCGGCCCTCGTAGATGCGGCCCGGCTCGACGTCGGACACGATCTGCTCAATCCGCTTCTTGGCCGCTTCGGCAGCCTCGCGGTTGATCGAGGCGACCACCACCGTGCCATCGTCGCTGATGTCGATGGTGGTGCCGGTCTCCTCGGTGATCGAGCGGATGGTGGCGCCACCCTTGCCGATCACTTCGCGGATCTTGTCCGGGTGAATCTTGATGGTCAGCAGGCGCGGCGCGAACTCACTCATTTCCGAACGCGCGGTGGAGATGACCTTGGCCATTTCGCCGAGGATGTGCAGGCGGCCGCGCTGGGCTTGCGCCAGTGCGGTACGCATGATTTCCTCGGTGATGCCATCGATCTTGATGTCCATCTGCAACGCGGACACGCCTTCGCTGGTGCCGGCCACCTTGAAGTCCATGTCGCCGAGATGATCTTCGTCACCGAGGATGTCGGACAGCACCACGAAGTCGCTGCCTTCCTTGACCAGGCCCATGGCGATGCCGGCCACCGGGGCGGTCAACGGCACACCCGCGTCCATCATCGCCAGCGAGGAACCGCACACCGAGGCCATCGATGAGGAGCCGTTGGACTCGGTGATTTCCGATACCACGCGCACCACGTAGGGGAAGCTGTCCATGCCCGGCTTGACCGCCTGCACGCCGCGCTTGGCAAGCCGGCCGTGGCCGATCTCGCGGCGCTTGGGGCTGCCCACGCGGCCGGTTTCACCGACCGAGAACGGCGGGAAGTTGTAGTGGAACAGGAAGGTATCCTTGGACTCACCTTCCGGCGCATCGATGATCTGCGAATCACGCGCAGTGCCCAGTGTCGCGGTGACCAGCGCCTGGGTTTCGCCACGGGTGAACAGCGCCGAGCCGTGGGTGCGCGGCAGCACGCCGACACGCACGCTGATCGGGCGAACGTCGTCGAGCTGGCGGCCGTCGATGCGAACCTTGGTCTTGAGCACGCCATCGCGCAAGGTGTGGTATTCGATGTCACCGAACGCGGCGCCAATTTCCGCATCGGACCAGCCGGCGGCCTCGGCCTGCGCGGCAACCGCCGCCTTGACGTCGGACTTCAATGCGGAGATCGCGTCGCGGCGCTCCAGCTTGTCGCGGATCTGGAAGGCTTCGGCCATGCGGTTGCCGATCGCGCCACCCAGCGCGGCGAACAGCGCATCGTTGCGCGCCGGCGCTTCCCACTTGAAGCTCTTGCGGCCAGCTTCGGCCACGAACGCGTTGATGGCCTCGATCGCGGCCTGCATTTCCTTGTGACCGAATACCACCGCACCGAGCATCACGTCTTCCGACAGCAGCTTGGCTTCCGACTCCACCATCAACACCGCGTTGGCGGTGCCGGCCACGACCAGGTCGAGGTCCGAGGTCTTGAGCGCGGTGGCGGAAGGATTCAGCAGGTACTGGCCGTTGGCGTAACCGACGCGGGCGGCGCCGATCGGCCCCTTGAACGGAATCCCGGCCAGGGTCAGCGCGGCGGAGGCACCCAGCAGCGCCGGGATGTCACCATCCACTTCCGGGTTCATCGACAGCACGGTGGCAATCACCTGCACTTCGTTCTTGAACTCTTCCGGGAACAGCGGGCGCACCGGGCGATCAATCAGACGCGAAGTCAGCGTCTCCTTCTCGGTCGGGCGGCCTTCACGCTTGAAAAAACCGCCGGGAATGCGCCCGGCGGAGTAGAACTTTTCCTGATAATCGACGGTGAGCGGGAAGAAATCCTGTCCTTCGCGCGCCTTGGCCGCGGCCACCGCGGTGACCAGCACCACCGTTCCGCCCATGCTCACCATCACTGCACCAGAGGCCTGACGAGCAACTTCGCCAGTTTCCAGTGTGACCTCGTGTTCGCCGTAGCGGAACGATTTGCTGACCTTGGCCATGTTGATTACCTCCGCAGACCGAGACGTTCGATCAGGGTCTGATAGCGACCGCTGTCTTTCGACTTCAGATAGTTGAGCAGACGACGACGCTGATTCACCAGCTTCAGCAGACCACGGCGGGAATGATGATCCTGCTTGTGATCCTGGAAGTGGGTGGACAGATGATTGATGCGGGCCGACAGCAAGGCGACCTGGACTTCCGGAGAGCCGGTATCGTTGGGCTCGCGGCGATATTCATTGATGACCTTGGCGGTCTCGACGGCAGTAAGCGACATGGAAAACCTCGTTGATGAAACGTACGGCGCGGATCAGCTTGTCGTGAGCGCGATCCGGGTCAGGATGCCTGCAGGCCCGCAGCGGAGCCTCAGGGGCTGGAAAGCCGCGCATTGTACATCGAATCCGGCTCACCGTGGGGCAGTTGCCCATGGCCGGCACTGCGCGCCGGCCCGCCCCGCTCAGGTAGCCGGTGGCGAATTGAAACCGCGCAAGATGCGCACGCCGCCACCCTCGCCGACCTCGACCAAGGCGATCAATTGGCCCGCCGGGTCCAGCGCTCGGCAGCGCGCGACCAAGGCGGCGCCGGGCACGCACAATCGTTGCCCCTGGCGCAGGCGTTGGGCGCTGCCCTCATCCAGTGTCAGCACCGGCAGCGACGCCAGGCCGGCATTCAGCGGCAACACGCAGGCGGCCAGCGCCGCTGGATCGTGCGCCTGCCAATCGACCAGCGTGTCCAGCGTTACCATCGCGGCATCCCGAAATGGCGCCACCCACAGGCGCCGCAGCGCCGTCAGATGCGCGCCGCAGCCGAGCCGCTCGCCGAGATCTCGCGCCAGGCTGCGCACGTAGGTACCGGAGCCGCATTCGACTTCGAGTTCGAGATGGTCGCCGTCGTGCCGCAACAACGCAAAACGGTGAACCTGCACCACCCGCGAAGGCACCACCACCGCCTCGCCCCGGCGCACCCGCCGGTACAGCGGAACCCCGGCTTGCTTGATGGCGGAAATGGCTGGTGGCGTTTGCGTAATGGCGCCATGAAATGCCGCCATTTCCGCTTCGATTTGCGCCACGCTGAGTGTCGGCACCGGCCGTTCACGCAAGACCGCGCCGTCCGCGTCATCGCTGTCGGTGGTGACGCCGAGGCGCAAGGTAGCGCGATAGGCCTTGCCCGAGCCCAGCAACAAGCCGGCGATCTTGGTTGCCTCGCCAAAGCACAGCGGCAACATCCCGGTGGCCAGCGGATCAAGACTGCCGGTATGTCCAGCCTTGCGCGCAGCAAACAGGCGCTTGGCTTGCTGCAGCGCACGGTTGGAACTCATGCCGGTCGGCTTGTCCAGCAACACGATGCCGTTCACCGGCCGAGATTCGGGCGGCGGGATTCGAGATTCAGCTTGCGGCATTACTGACATCGCAGAGGGCCGCGGCAATCACCGCGTGCTGGCACACGTTCATGGCAGCAGCAGACGAACGGTCTGCGCGGGACGTCAACCACGCAGTCGGGTGCTGCACCGCTTTCACGACGCTTGCGGATCCCGGCTGCCGGGTTCCGGGTCTTGAACCTCGACCCCGGCATCGCGCAAGAGGTGCTCAATACGCTCGCCCTTGTCGACCGAGTCGTCGTACTTGAAGCGCAGCTCCGGCACCCGGCGCAGACGCATGCTGCGCGACAAGGCATGGCGAAATTCGCCGGCCATGCCGTTCAGGGCTTTCACCGCCGGCGCCGATTGCGCCGGCAGCAGCGCGGTCACCCACACCGTGGCGTAATCGAGGTCGCGGGTCACTTCCACGTCGACCACACTGACCGACGGCAAAGCGTGATCGCGCACGGCCTGATGCACCAGCGTGCCGAGCTCACGCCGAAGCTCGGCACCGACACGATCACTGCGTTTGAAATCACGGGAAGGCATGGAGAATGGCCAGAGCGTCAGTCTTGATGGGTGAAGCGTGGTGCGTACGGGGCGGCGCGTAACGGCCCCGGAAACCTCCGGGACCGCGCAACACATTACAGCGTGCGTGCGACCTCGATGCGTTCGAAGCATTCGATGCGGTCACCCGCCTTGACATCGTTGTACTGCTTGACGGCGATACCGCACTCCATGCCGTTGCGCACGTCATCGACCAGCTCCTTGAAGCGGCGCAGCGATTCCAGCTCGCCTTCGAAAACCACGGTGTCGTTGCGCAGTACGCGGATCGGCTTGTTCCGCTTGACCACGCCTTCGACCACCATGCAACCGGCCACGGCACCGAATTTGGAACTGCGGAACACGTCGCGCACCTCGGCAATGCCGATGATTTCCTCGCGCACTTCCATGCCGAGCAAACCGGATGCCGCCTGCTTGACCTGATCGATCACGTCGTAAATGATCGAGAAGTATCGCAGATCGAGACCGTTGCTCTCGATTACCTTGCGGGCGGATGCGTCGGCGCGCACGTTGAAGCCGATCAGCAGCGCTTTCGAGGCCGCCGCCAGGGTCGCGTCGGACTCGGTGATGCCGCCGACCGCGGAGGTGATCACGTTGACCTTGACGTTGTCGTTGCCGATGTCCGACAAGGCTTCGCGCAAGGCTTCGGCAGAACCTTGCACGTCGGCCTTGACCACGATGTTCAGGGTCTGCTGTTCCTCGCCCTTGCCCATCTGCGCCATGATGTCTTCCAGACGATTGGCCTTGCCGACCAGACGCGTCTCGCGGCGCTTCTGGTGACGCTCCTGCGCCACGTCCTTGGCCAGGCGTTCGTCGGCCACGACGATGAACTCGTCACCGGCCTCCGGCACACCGGACAAACCGAGCACCTGCACCGGGATCGACGGGCCGGCTTCTTCGGTTTGCTTGCCATTCTCGTCAAACAGCGCGCGCACGCGGCCGTACTCGACGCCGCAGACAATGAAATCGCCGCGCTTGAGCGTGCCCTGCTGCACCAACACCGTCGCCACCGGGCCACGGCCACGGTCGAGGCTGGACTCGATCACCACGCCATTGGCGCGGCCGTCCGCCACGGCCTTGAGCTCCAGCACTTCGGCCTGGATCGAGATCGCATCCAGCAGCTCGTCGATGCCGCTGCCGGCTTTGGCCGACACCGGCACGAACTGCACGTCGCCACCCCAATCCTCGGGCACCACTTC
>DASSXP010000066.1:0-32476 GCA_035703755.1 Rhodanobacteraceae bacterium
GCTGTCGGCGGTGCCGGCGGGATAATCGATGGTTGTCAGCCGGTTGCGGGCATCATAGGCGCGGTTGATGCGGGCGCTGGCCAGGTCGGCTGTTTCCGTCGGACAGGCGCTCCAGCCGCTTTGGCCCTGCGCGCTCCACGCCAGGTTGCCGGCGGCGTCGTAGTCGAACACGCTCTGGCCGGATTCCGAGTCGGTTTGCACGCACAGGCGCTGCTGCTCGTCGTAGATGAACTGATGCGTGACCGATACCGTGGATGCGCTGCCGCCCGCGGGCGTGTACGTACCCGATTGGGTCATGGTCAGCGGCTTGCCCCAGACGTCGCGGGTGACGGTCGTGACCGTGCCGTCGGCGAAGGTGGTCTTGAGCGGATGGTCCGTCGCCGGTGTGTCGAAGGCCTGATAGGCCGTGGTGATGGTGTGGCCTTTCGGGTCGGTGACGGTGATTTCGTTGCCGGATTGGTATTCGGTTGTCGTTATCAGCGGGCCGAGCTCGGAGTCGGCACGGGTCTTGGTGACGCGACCGAGCGCGTCGTACTGCGTGCTCACGCCGGGGCGGTTGGCCGGCAGGTTGGCGCTGTAGGCCAGCGGGTAGGAGGCGAAGGATTGCGCGCCGGTCGCGTCGAACTGGCGCCAGATCAGCGTGCCCTTGCCCGTCGCGGTGTCGCGCGCGGACGTCAGCACCGGGCTCAGGGCGGCGTCGTAGATCGTGACGTCGGTGCGCTTGCCTTGCGTGGTCGTCACCTTCCAGTGCGTGCCGCTGACGCCGTAGTCGCTGGCTATGACCGACTGGTAGCTGACGTCCACTGGCGCCCAGCTGTGGCCGGCATCGGCGGGGAAGGTCTGGTGGGTGATGCGGCCGAGAGCGTCGCGCTCGACCGTGGTCTCGTGGCCGAGTTCGTCGGTGACGGAGAGAACCTCGCCAAAGTCGTTGACGCCAAGCGCGATGCCGGTGTCATCGGCGTAGGTGATCGTCTGCGGCACGCCATGGGCGTAGTCACTGTAGATCGTGGCGTGGTTGAGGCCGTCGCGGACGGTCTTCAACTGACCCGCCGCCGCGTCGCCCACCGGGTACCAGGTGTAGCTCGCGGCCAACTGGCCGAAGCGGTGGATCGTGGTCAGGGTCGCATCCACCGGATCGTAGCTGCGCGCCTCGGGCACGGTATTCGCGTAGGCCGCCGGGGCCGTCACTGTGCGGCGCTTGAACTGGCCCAGCACCCATTGCGCGGTGTTGTTCTCGTAGGCGAGGGTTTCGCTGACCGACGGGCCGTTCACGCCGCTGCGGGCGCGGGTGATTTCCAGTGGCTGCGCGTAGCTGTTCCACGCCGTCGCCGTCCAGCGGTAGTCGATGCCGCCTTCGCTGATCGTGCGCGATTCGAGCGGGCTTTGCTGCCGGCTGCGCAGCACGTTGGCACGATACAGATTGTCCGAACCGTACAGGGTCGGCCACGGGCCATGATCGGCGGCGGCGTAGCGGCGGCGCTCGGTCCGCAGCGGGGTATCGGCATTGAGCGCGGCCGCGCTGGCGTACCAGGCGGTCGCCAGGCGCTGGCCTTCCGAGGCATCGAAGCGGTTCGAGAAGGTGGCACGGGTCGGATGGCCTTGCGGATCGGTGACGGTGGTCCATACCGTGCCATCGTAAGGACAGCCCGACGTGCAATCGGTATCCCAACTGGCGTTGGGGTCCGAATAGTCGTAGGTCCAGGTTCGTGACGGCACGCCGGCACCGCTCGCGCTGCGCGTTTGCAACGCCAGCGTGCGGTAATACACCGGGTGCGTGTTGATCTGGTAATCCATGCAGCCCTTGGGGATCGCTGCGTGCCCGCGCGTCTCGCCCTCGACGACATAGCTCACGGTCAGCCCCGCCGCGGTGGTCACCGTGCCCGTGAAGGACAGCGCGGCGACCGCGTCAAGCGCCGAGTCGGCATTGGACAGCGGGCCAAGCAGGCAGCCGTTGGGTGCGGCCGGGTCGTTCGCCCAGGCCAGATGGGCGAGATCGTACCCGGTCGCCATGCCTTCCGGCCCGGTCACGGACGTCAGCGTCTTGCGTTGGCCACCCTCGACCAACGCCGCTTGCACGTCATAGGTCCACCTGCGCGGTGCCGCCGCTGCCGGCTGCGCAATCACCTGATGGATCACGCCGTCCTGCCATCGAAGCTCTATGGACCGCCCGTCGTCCGCCTCGATACCGATCAACTGGTGGCCGCTGTAGTGGTAGTCGACCCAATGGCCGTAACGGTCCTCGACATGGGTGGCGTAGAGCTGCGCCACCGAGCGCTTGACCTCGTCGTCGGGCGGCACCGTCGGGGTCGCCGGGGTCTGCGACCCAGCCGTGGCGGGCTTCCACACCGAGCGGGTGTCGGTGTAGACGAGATAGTCGAAGGTCCAACGCCACCCGTCCGGCGTCACCACCAGGAAGCCTTCGCCGCTGTCTTCGGAATTGGGGGCCAGTGGAATGCACGCCGCCATCGCGTCATCCCGGGTGACCACCGGGAAGTTCAGCGGCACGCCGCCGGCGCTCATGACCGGTTGATGGGTATTGGTGGACGGCAACCGCTTCAGCAAGGTCTGCCGGCCCTGCCCCGGCAGGCGCAGGTGAAAACCCGCGTGGTACTCATCCGGCCAGAACAGGTTCTGCGCGCGCTGCAAGGTGGGCAGATCGGCGAAGTCCGAGCAGCGCGCCGTCGACGCGCCATCGGCGCCCACCTTCCAGTTTTCGCGCGCGACCACGCCCTCGATCACCGGCACATCGAGTTGCCAATCACCAAAGGCCGGCGTCTCCCCCGTCTGCCCCGGATACCCCACCTCGAAGCGCCGCGTCAGCGCCACCGGCAAACCGCTGTTGCCCGGCAGCGACACATCCGTCACCACAAAACCCAGGCTGCCGGTGTAGAGATCAATGGTTTCGCCGATGCCGGCACTGCCCGCAGGCAAATAACGCGAATCCAGCGTCGCCAGCCCGTTCAAGAACGATTCCGGGCTCTGCCCGGTCGCGCTGCCTTGCGCGAAGACCGGAGCGGCCAAAGACAGGGCAAGCAGCAACAAACACCATCGCCCGGCACCGGCCAACTCAGCCCACCACGTTGCCGCTGGGCGGCGTCCTTGCTTTGCCATCGTCTGCCTCTGTCGAGCTACGAGTAATTGTTTCGGGCCGTCGACTGATCACTATCGACTTCGCATCAATCGGCGAGAGCATTTACCGAACGATAGCACACGATAGTTTAATCTACCCGCTTTATATAAAGTCGTTCTTTAGCGCCAGCTTTTCTACTTTGTCGGCTATGACGGCCGATGAACTTCAGCAAAAACTTGGGCGCGTGATACGCCATCACCGCGAGATGTGCGGCTACAGTCAAGAAGGCTTTGCCAACGAAATTGCCATACCGCGCGCCTACTACGGCACCGTTGAACGGGGCAAACAAAACATCACTCTGAAGACGTTGCATCAAATTGCCACCGGGCTCGACGCAGCACCGTCCCAGCTTCTGCATCAGGCTGAATCATGGAATGAGTCCAACTTCCCGGCACTGCGCAGAGCGGGACGCCCCCGCAAGTAGCGCGGCACGCCGATCAGCCGCGCGTCAGCAGGCCGATAGCCAGCAAGGCCAGCGCCAGCGCGGCCAGATTGAGGCGGCTCAGGCGTTCGCGGAACAGCAGCAGGCCGACCACGGCGCCCAGCACCACCACGCCCAGATTCATGCCGGCGAATACCAGCGACGGATTCTGCGGCAGCGCGCGATGCGCCTTGAGATAAAAATAGATGTTGCCGAAGTTGAGCAGGCCGAGCAGGACGCCGGCAAGCAGGCTGCGCGCGGTGAAGCGGGCCCGTCGCGCCAGCACCAAACCCATCGCCACCAGCAAGGCCAGCGCGAAGATCAGCGTCAACGAACTTGCCAACGGCAAGCCCGCGGCGGCGACGCGCTTGAACAGGATGTCGATCACGCCGAAGCCGCAAAACACCAGCAGCGGCCACAACCAACCCGCCCGCCCACTCGCCGTGCCGCGCCGGCCCGCGTCCCGCCACAGCATGCCGAGCAAGGCCAGCAAGCCAAGCGCACAGGCGCCAAGTTTCAGCGGCGTCAGTGTCTCGCCGAACCAGGCGAATGCCGCCACCAGAGGCAATACCAGCGACAAGCGTTGCGCCGCATCCGAGCGCACGATGCCGGCGTGGCGCACCGAGGCCGCCAGGGCCAAAAAGATCGTCGGCAACAGCACGCCGAGCACCGCCACCGCCAACCACGGTACGGCTGCGCTGGCGAGGCGCGTCCAGTCGGGCTGCAACAACAGCACGGTGGCCGCGCCCGCAATCAGATAGTTCCAGGCCACGGCTTGACCGATATCGACACGCCGCGCTGGCGCCAGCTTCAGCAGCACCGACACCAGCACGCTCATCACCACGCTGGCGATCACGTAAATCATGAGGATTATCCCGTACCTGCGAGGGCGCGAGCCTACACCATGGAGCGCTGGCACCGCGACGCGTCGCGGCGAATCGAACGCAGGGCACGGCATTCACCGGCCGGCGGCGGAGGCGGCTGCATTGCCGCGCGCGCCGTGCCGAATGCGTGTGGATACAGCAACGGCGGTCTGCAACGCGCGCCGGAGGGGCTTCCCCATTCGCCCGGCAACGGTCAGACTCACGCTTCGGTACCGTAGCGAAGCCGTGCATGCCCGCCGTCGACAACTCGCCTCCGCGCACCTTCAAATCGCTGGCCTTGACCTTCGGCTTCTGGACCTTGCTGGGCCTTTCCTACGCGCTGAGCGCGGGCTTGTCCGCGTCCAGCGAGGGCGAGGTGGCGAACTGGGGCCGATTGCTGACGTGGTATCTCGCCGGCTACTGGCTGTGGATGTTGCTGGCGCCGATCATCGCCCGGCTGGGTGACAGAACAGCCACCGCCAGCTGGCGCGGCTTCTGCGCCGTGCAGATTCCGGCGAGCGTTTTGATGTCCCTGGCCCAGTTGGTAGTGCACGTGGGGATTTACTGGGCATTCTGGCACGCCAGCATCACCACGGCTGACAGCTTCGGCGGCTACCTCAAGCGTGAGTTCGTGTTCAATTTCTACTTTGCGCAGTTGACCTACTGGGTCATCCATGCGGTCCAGCGCGGCATGGCGTCGCGCCGTCACCTGCGCGACGAGCGCTGGCGCAACGCGCAACTGGAAACGCAACTCGCGCAATCGCAGTTGCAGGCGCTGCGGATGCAGTTGCAGCCGCACTTCCTGTTCAACACGCTGAATGCGATTTCGGCGCTGACGCTGGCCGATCCCATGCAGGCGCGACAGATGATTGCGCGCCTCGGCGACTTGCTGCGGCTGACACTGGAAGAACGCCACGCGCAAACGGTGTCGCTGGCGCGCGAGCTCGAGTTGGTGCGCGCCTATCTCGACATCCAGCGCATCCGCTTTCGTGATCGCCTCGCGATCCACATCGACGCCAGCGCGGAATCGCTCGGCGCCACGCTGCCGGGCATGATCTTGCAGCCGCTGGTCGAGAACGCGCTGCAACACGGCCTGTCGCAGCAGATGCGGGGTGGAAACCTGTGGCTCGTGGCGCGTCGTGAGGGCCGGCAACTGCATTTGCGGGTCGAGGATGACGGCGCCGGCTTGCCGCCGGGCGGCGGCAACGACGGTGTGGGGCTTGGCAACACCCGCGCCCGACTCGCCATGCTGTTCGGCGCGGACGCGCAGTTGACGCTGTGCCCACGCGTTGGCGGCGGCACCCTGGTACAGCTGCACTTGCCGTTCCGGCTGCCCGCCGACCCGGTGGCGACATGAGCACGCAAACCATCCGCGCCCTGCTGGTGGATGACGAAGTGCTGGCACGGCTGGCCCTGCGGCAGGCGCTGGAGACGCATCCCGACGTGACCATCGTCGGCGAATGCGGCAACGCAGCCGATGCTTTGCAAGCCATGGCCGTGCTGCAACCGGACCTGTTGTTTCTCGACATTCGCATGCCGGGCATGGACGGATTCAAGCTGCTGCACGAGATCACGCCGGGGGTGGTCCCGATGGTGGTGTTCGCCACCGCGTTCAGCCAACACGCCGTGCGCGCATTCGATGCCGAGGCACTCGATTACCTGCTGAAGCCGATCGACCAGACCCGCTTCGACCGCACCATGCACCGGGTACGCCAGCGCTGGCATGACTTGCAGGCTTCGATGGCCGCCCCGCGGCCAATCCCGGCTGACAGCGGGCCGCTGCAACGCCTCAGCGTGCAGGTGGGTGAGCACGTTCGCGTGATCGCGGTGGAGGCCATCGACTGGATACGCGCCGATGGCAACTACGTGCAGATTCGGGCAGAGGGCGCGCAGTTTCTGCATCGCGCCACCATGCAAAGCTTGCAAGACCGGCTGGACCCGACGCGTTTTCTGCGCATCCACCGCGGTGTCATCGTCAATGTGGATCGCGTGCATGAAGTGCATCCGTTGTTCAATGGCAACGCCGAGGTCGTATTGCGCGACGGCACGCGACTGGCGTTGAGTCGGCGTTTCCGCGCCGGCGCCCGTGCACTGCTGGGGCTGCGTTGAAGCAAGCCTGGCGCGGTGCCGCAATCGCTGCGCATGCGGGCGTTCACGGAGTAAACAACCGTTCACCACCGAATCCATGCCGCCTGTCACGGCTCGACGCCGCTGGCGGCACAAGCGACGCACGGCCGGCACGCGCGCCATAGCCTGTGCTGACCTTGATGCCGGAGTGGACAGACCATGCGAGCACACAGTTGGCCAGGGGTCTTGGCCGTCGCGGGCTTCGCCTGCGTCGCCGCGACAACCAGCGCTGGAGCGATCCGGCCACGGCTGTTCGCGCCCGGCGAGATTTCGGCAACAAGCGGGGTTGACTGCGCCACGTTCACGCCGGATGGCAACACCGTGTTCTTTCGCCAAGGCCCGTGGCCGGCCGGCATGATCATGCAGTCGCAGCGGCGCAATGGACATTGGTCACCACCGATCATTGCGCCCTTTTCAGGCCAATGGCTGGATCACGATCCGGCACTGGCGCCGGATGGATCATTCCTGATCTACAGCTCGAACCGCCCCGACACGAGCGGCGGCAAGCCGCTGCATGGTGGCCACCTGTGGCGCGTCGAGCGCCGCGGCAGCGGCTGGAGCGCGCCGGCGTTGCTGCCGACAACGGTCAATTTCGGCACCCACATTTTCGCACCCAGCATTGCCGCGAACGGGGATCTGTATTTCCAGAGCCGTGACAACCCGTCCGGACAGTTTCATCTGTATTTCTCGCCATGGCGCGATGGGCAGTACCAACATGCCGTCCGCTTGCAGCTGATGCCGGACGACCGCCATGAACTTGATCCCGCCATCGCTCCGGATGGCGCGTTCCTGGTGTTCGACGCCGGCAAAAACGCCAGCGGCGAGGCCGATCGCCTGTACATCGCGTTCCGGGATGGCGCGGGCTGGAGCCAAGCCGTCGATCTGGGTGACACGATCAACGCCTATCAGCCCTGGGGCGCGCATCTGGGGCCGGATGGCACCACGCTGTACTTCACCGGCAGCCACAGCATCCCCGCCGATTGGCCGCGGTCGCGCCAGCAAGCCGAGCAGGATCTGGCGCGCATCCGCCAGTGGGACAACGGCAGCAGCCACATTTTCAGCGTGTCGCTGGCCCCCTGGCTTGCCGCGCACGGTGACGCCAAGGCGCCGCGGCACATGACCGCAAACCACAGCAAATGAACAGGCGATCCAGCATGAAGACCCTTATTCCCCATCTGTTGTCGACCGCATTGCTGATATCTGCCACGGCCCTCGCTGCCCCACCACACGGCGAATTGCTCGGCCCCGGCACCCTCTCCACCGGCGTGCAGGAGACCTCGGCGGCGCTGACGCCGGACGGCAACACGCTGTATTTCATGCGCTCGGATTTTTCCGAAGAAGACGCCACGATCCTGCTGTCGCACCGCCATGATCGACACTGGTCGACACCGCAGGTTGCGCCATTCTCCGGGCAATGGCGCGATTCCGAGCCCGCCTTGTCGCCCGACGGCAAGCGGCTGTACTTCGTCTCCAATCGGCCGTTGCGGCCCAGCGGCAAGCCGCTCACGATGCAGATGTTCGGACGCACCTATCCCGGCACCAACCTGTGGTACGTCGAACAGGGTGCGGATCAACGCTGGAGCGCGCCCGTGCATGTCGACGGCGCGCTCAATGACGGCAACATGCTTTACAACCCGTCGGTCGCGGCGAATGGCGACCTGTATTTTTCCGCGCACCGCGACGATTCCGGGCGGATTTACCAACTCTACGTCGCCCGCCGCAGCGCCAACGGCCATGCGGCACCGGAGCGCATCGATCTCGGTGACATAGCGCACAACCGCATGGACCCGGCCATCGATCCACAGCAGCGGTTCCTGGTCTATGCCGGCAATGAGGGCGATTCGCTGGGCGGCGCCGATTTGTACATCGCCTTCCGCAAGCCAGATGGCCACTGGGGCAAGCCCGTGCATCTGGCGGCCGGCATCAACAGCAGTGCGGTGGAGAATGCGCCCGCGCTGGGCCGTCGGTTCGGCGAATTGTTCGTGGCCAGCAACCGCCGCGACCCGGTGCGCTTCCCTCATCCCGATGACGCGCGCGCGGCGCTGGATCAGCGTCTGACCCAGCCGCTCAACGGCTCGCGCAATCTGTGGCGCTTTGACATCACCGACGTTCTGCGCGCGCACGGCATCACGCCGTGATCACCACGCGTGTATTTGATCCGGGTTTTATTGACAACTATTTATACCCGGATTAAATTAACCGCCCACGACACAGGATCCCACCATGCACCCCAACGACAGCCACAGCTGCACCGCATTCGATGGCCAGCGCCTGTTGGCCTCCGGCAGCGTGCCCGAGGTCGCCTTGGCGGCCAAGGCCGCCCTCGATGCCGGCAGCGCCGGGCCGGTGTTGATCCTGGACGACGCCAGCAGCCTGCCGGTCGAGGTCGATTTCCGTGGCACACCCGCGGAAATGCTGGCCCGGTTGCACGCGGCAAACAGCATCCCCGCCGACACGACACCACGCGGACCCGGCCGCCCGAAGCTGGGCGTCACCGCACGCGAAGTGACCTTGTTGCCACGCCACTGGGACTGGTTGGGGCGGCAGCCGGGCGGCGCCTCGGCCGCGCTGCGACGCTTGGTTGAAGACGCCCGTCGCAGCGACGGCAACCGCGATCGCGCGCGCCTGGCCGATGAAGCGACGGATCGCTTTTTGCGCGTGATGGGCGGCGACCTGCCCGGCTACGAGGACGCCACGCGGGCCTTCTGGCGCGGCGATCGCCAAGGCTTCGCCGCACTCATTGAGCCCTGGCCGGCCGATTTGCGCCACCATCTGGCGCTGTTGGCGGCGATCGCCTGGGACGAGCGCGCGGCAGCGTGATGTCACTCCTGCGCGGCAAGCCGGTACGCGTCCTTGAGCGTGACGTAATGCCGCGCCGAGTAGTGCAGTTGCTCGATTTCACGCTCGCTCAGGCGGCGCACGCAACGGGCCGGATTGCCCAGCCACAATTCCCCTGCCCCGACCCGCTTGCCGGGCGCAACCACGGCACCGGCAGCAACGAAACCGTGCTGCTCCACCACCACGCCATCGAGCACGCTGGCGTGCATGCCGATCAGGCAGGCATCGGCGATGGTGCAGGCATGGATCACCGCGCCGTGGCCAATGGTGACGTCAGCGCCAATCAGGCACGGGAAGCCGCCCGGCGTGTACGGGCCATCGTGGGTGACGTGAATGATGGCGCCATCCTGCACATTGCTGCGCGCGCCAACGCGGATGTGGTGGACATCGCCGCGCAGCACCGCGCCCGGCCATACCGAGGCATCCTCGCCCAGCACCACGTCACCAATCACCGTCGCGGCGGGGTCCACGTAGGCCCGCGCGCCGAGCCTGGGCAGGGTGCCGCGAAAGGGGCGCAAAGGATTGGACATGGCAACGGACTCGAATGGCTTGGCTGGGGCAACACCATAGCGCGCCGGTGAAGGCGCGTGCGACACTGCGATGATGAAAAGCACCCCGATGACGTTTCGTGGCGCGCCCTGCATCCAGCTCGAACACGCCGGCAGCCGCGCGCTGGTGGCTTTGCACGGCGCGCAACTGCTGTCCTTCGTCGATGCCGCAGGGCAGGAGCGATTGTTTCTGGGCGAGCGCGCCGAGTTCGGCCCCGGCAAGGCCATCCGCGGCGGCATTCCGGTGATCTTTCCGCAGTTCTCCGACCGTGGCCCGTGGCGCCGTCACGGCTTTGCCCGCATCACGACGTGGGATTTCGCCGGCATCGAGGCGGACACGGCGCTGTTCACCTTGCGCGGCGAAGCCACCGACGGCTGGCCGCATGCCTACGCACTGCGCTTGCTGGTCGGCTTCGATCCAACCCAACTGCACATCACGCTGGAAGTTCACAACACGGGCAACACGGCATTCGCGTTCAGCGCCGCCCTGCACGCCTATTTGCGCGTCTCCGATCTGGCTGCCGTCGCCCTGCACGGGCTTGGCGAGCACGCCTATCAGGACAACAGCGCGCACGCGGCGGAACGGCCCGGCGTGGCTGGCCCGCTGCGCTTCGAGGCCGGCGTCGACCGCGTGTACGAGGCGGTCGAGGCGCCGCTGGTCCTGCATGACGGCACCGCCGAACTGCGCATCGAAAAGCGCGGCTTCGCGGATTTCGTGGTCTGGAATCCGGGCGCCACGGGCGCCGCCGGCATCGGCGATCTGGCAACGGGCGAGTATCGCCAGTTTGTCTGCGTGGAAGCCGGTCAGGTGCGCCACGCCGTGCAGCTCGCCCCTGGCGCCCGCTGGTGCGGGAGCGAGCGGATTGGTTGAGCGCGGCCGGGAACGTGGTCGCGGCCAAGGGCCGCTCCCACAACGCCGGCACCGGTAGGCGCGTCTATCGCCGCGGCCGCCAGCTCACGCGCAGATCGCTGACATCCAACGCCCAGTCACGCTCGGGGTGTTGCCCGGCGAACACATGCAGCAGCCACCAGCCGGCCAGATCCGACGGTATGTCGGCACCGGCATCGGCCACCGCCGCAGCATCCAGCAAGCGGCCTTCGCTGTCGCTCAGTCGATACGCCACACCGCCGGCGCGATTGGCCACCAGCGTAATGCGATACCAGGTGTTTTCCTGCAGCGGGCGGCTGCACGACGGCTGGAACAGGCGATTGCCGTGGCGGCGAAACGATTCGATCTCGACCACCGGCGCCGCGGCACAGCCATTGGCCGCTGCGCTGACGTTGCCGAGAATCAGGCCACGCCCGACCAGCAAACCGTCCCGCGCCGGGGTCAGCGGATTGTCCTTGCGCCACGCCCCCGTGACACCGACCGCCAGATGCGCACCGGGCTCGACGGCAAAAAATCCGCGCGAGCGAAAGCGAAATTGCAGCACCTGGGCATCCATGCCGGCCGGCGCGGACGCCGCCGGCGCGCCCAGCACATCTTCGCCACGGCGCGAGCGGTCGATACGGATACCCGCGGCCGCCAATGCTGTGCGATCCGCGCCTTGAATCTGGAAAACCCCGTTGTGACGGACAAACCGAAAATCCATGCCTTCGCCGGGCGGCCGACAGCCGGCCACAGCGATCGCCAGCACAACGACACCGAGTAAAACCCGCCGCGTCATCACAGCAGCGGTGAGCGACCGATCAGCCACAGGTGGGCGTAGAAGGCAAACAGCGCCCACAGCGCAACGCCGGCAACCAGCACCGCAAGGTCGCCCAACACCGTGCCAGCCGGATAACGCACACCGGCATGGCGGTCGCGTCGCCGACAGGCAACGAAGTCCAGCACCGCCCACAGCAGGAAACTGCCGAACAACACCACGTCATGCAGAAACCCGGTGGCCAGGAGATGCCCCAGCGCCCAGGCTTTGACGCCGGCCAGCATCGGATGGCCGACCCACGCTTTCAGGTGATTGCCGGGTACGTACGCCGCTGCCACCAGCAGCAGTGCCATCAACACGAACAAGGCATTGAGGTGCTGCAGCCACAGCGGCGGCGTGTACAGCAGCACTGGCGTTTGCCGCGCCACGCCAAAACCCCACACGATCAGCACGAAACCGGCCAGCGCGATCACGCTGTAGATCGCCTTCCAGCTGTTCTCACCGTAGCGGGCAATCTGCCGCGTCCGCACCCCATCGGCAACGATGCGCACCGAATGCACGCCGAGAAACAGCAGCAAGCCCAGAATCAACCAGACCATGTCGTGGCTCCATCGCAGTGAATGCACGAGTATAGGCGCAGCCGCCAAACGCCGCGTCGGCGATCAGTCTCGCAGGCGCGCTGCCAGTTCCCGCACTGCGGCGGGGATCGCCGCGGCCGCATCCACCTGCAACAAACGCGGCGACGCGGTATCGGCATCGTGATCAAGCTCCATCGCCCAGGTCACGTGATACGGCACATGCACGCCGCTGCCGCCCAGCGCCAGCACCGGTGCGATGTCGGAACGCAGGGAGTTGCCAACCATCACGAAGTTCGCCGGCGCCACCCCGACCTCATCCAGCACGCGTCGATACGTGGCCGGGTCTTTTTCCGACACGATCTCGATGCGCTGGAACAATGCCGCCAGACCCGAGTCGCGCACCTTGCGCTCTTGATGAAACAGGTCGCCTTTGGTGATCAGCACCACGCGAAAATCGGCCGCCACGGCCGCGACCGCGGCGCAGATACCGGGCAGCAACTCAACCGGGTGCGCCAGTACGCGCTTGCCGATGTCGACGATGGCGGCGATATCGGCCACCGTCAGCGCCGCCCCGGCGAGCGCGATCGCGGTTTCGATCATCGACAGCGTCATGCCCTTGGCGCCGTAGCCGAACAGCGCGATGTTGCGCCGCTCCGCGGCCAGCAGCTGTTCGTGGATGCGCGCGTCATCGAGCGTGACATGCTGGCCGAGGATGGCCTCGAACTCGGCCCCGGCGGCATGGAAGAAATCCTCGCTGCGCCACAGCGTGTCGTCGCCGTCAAAACCCACCAGCTCGATCATGGCAGCGGCTCCACCGGCGCCGCCAGCGCGGGTTCGGCCACCGGCGCCGGCGCGGCCGGCGCCATGCCACGGGTGACGCGCAACGCCAACAGCGCCGCCACCGCCAACAGCAACGCGGCCAGCACGAAGGCCACGCCCGGCAGGTGCGGTACCGACGCATGGTCGCTGATGAACAGCGCAAACAAGTTGGCGAACAGGGCCGGACCGAAAATGCCGGCGAGGCTGGCGAGGCTGGTCAGGGCGCCTTGCAGCCGACCCTGCTCGGACGGATCGACCAGATGCGTCATCATCGATTGCGCCGGCGGCCCGGCCAGACCGCCAAGGCAGAACAGCGGTATCGCGGCGAGAAACAACCAGGCGGCGCCGGCAAGACCAAACAGCAGGTAGCCGATGACACAGAAGCCAAGACCGATCAGGATCATCTTGCGCTCGCCCAGCCGCGGCATCAGCCGCCGCACCAGCAGCGCCTGCACCACGCCGCTGCACAGACCGACCAGGCCCAGCGTCAGACCCACCGCCTGCGGCCCCCAGCCAAAGCGGTAATCGGCATAGAGCACATAGGTGGAATTGAGCGAGAACTGCGCCAGGTTGATCAGGAAGAACACCAGCGCCAGACCGAACACCTGCGGGTAGCGCTTCAGCAACAGCACCGCGCCGAAGGGATTGGCGTGTTTCCAGTCGAAGCGCGCGCTGCGCCGCTCCGGCGGCAGCGACTCGGGCAACACAAACCAGCCGTAGCAGAAATTGAGCAGCGACAGCACCGCCGCGGTCCAGAACGGCAGCCGGATATCGAAATGGCCAAGGAAACCACCCAGCGCCGGACCGATGACAAAGCCGATGCCGAACGCGGCACCCAGCATGCCGTAGGCTGCGGCACGCCGGTCACGCGGCGTGATGTCGGCGATGTAGGCATTGGCGGTGGAGAAACTCGCCGCACAGGCGCCGGAGAACGCGCGCCCGATGAACAGCACCCACAAGGCCGGCGCCAGCGCCATCAGCACGAAATCGAGGCCCAGGCCGCAGCTGGAAATCAGAATCACCGCGCGGCGGCCGAAACGATCCGACAACGCGCCCTGGATCGGTGAGCAGACAAACTGGATCGCCATGAACAGCGTGGCGAAGATGCCCACCCACACCGCGCCCTTGGCCAGATCGCCGCCGATCAATTCGACGATCAGGTGCGGCAACACCGGAATGATGATGCCGAATGCCAGCATGTCCATCACCACGGTGACGAAGATGAAGATCAGCGCGGCGCGCCGCCGCGGCGCGCTCAGGGTGTGATGGACGTCGTTCATGGGATGCGCACGATAACGCAGTTGCTTGCCAGAGGTGAGAAATTTTGCCGCCGTGTGGCCGCGGCGCTGGTGGCCAAGCCACAGCGACCTGCCTCAATGCGGCGGTTCGGACAATTCGTGGCTGTCGAGGTAGCCGTTGTGGTCGAGGTCCTGACGGCGGAAGGTGGCAGCCAGGTTCTGGCGATGTTGCTGCCACGTCATTGCGCCACGCTGGCGCGGCGAAGGCGGCATTTCGCTGGCATCCAGCACACCATCGCCGTTGGCGTCCATGCGCCGGAAGCCGACGCCCATGTAGTCGACGTATTCGTCCAGACTGACGCGACCATCGTGGTTGGCATCCATGCGGGCGAGGTAGGCGTGGATGTCCGCCTGCGCCATCCCCAGCGACGGCAGCGCCAGCGACGGCAGCGCCAGCCACGCCAGCGCCACCCAACGCATCAACGCGAGCCGTCGATGTCGATGAAACGCAGGAATTCGGCGCGGGTGCTCGGGTCTGCGCGGAAGCTGCCCAGCATCTGGCTGGTCACCATCGACACGCCGCGCTTGTGCACGCCGCGGGTGGTCATGCACTCGTGGCTGGCGTCGATCACCACGCCAACGCCGAGTGGCTGCAAGGTATCCTGGATGCAGTTGGCGATTTGTGCCGTCAACTTTTCCTGCACCTGAAAACGGCGCGCGAAACCATCCACCACGCGCGCCAGCTTGCTGATGCCAACCACCTTGCAGCGCGGCAGGTAGCCGACGTGGGCGCGGCCGATGATCGGCGCCATGTGGTGCTCGCAATGGCTTTCGAACTGGATCCCGCGCAGCACCACCATCTCATCGTAACCGTCCACTTCCTTGAAGGTGCGGCGCAGGTACTCGGCCGGGTCTTCCTCGTAGCCGGAAAACCAGTCGCTGTAGGCCTTCACCACCCGTTTCGGGGTATCCAGCAAGCCCTCGCGGGTGATGTCCTCGCCAGCCCAGCGCAGCAACACACGGACGGCATCCTCGGCCTGTTCACGGCTGGGTTTGGCTTCACTCATGACGAATCTCCGGCGCAACGAAACGGGCAGTCTAGCGCGAGCCGGCCACGGCCCCTTGTCGTTCTCCAATGATGTCATGTTGACGTTACACGATGTAATGTATAGATTACATTTCATCACCCCATGGACCGCCTGCATGTCACTTCAATGGCGCTTTTTCGTACTCATTCCGCTCTCGATACTTGGCTTCGTGCTGTTGTTCGTGCTGCCTGACATCCAGCTGGGACGCAGCGGCAGCGTGGCGGTACTGGCTGGCAGCTGGCTGGCCTGGTACCTGCTGTGGTCGAGCTGGCAGAAGTCCCTCGCTGATACCACCGACACGGGCCGTGCGGCACCCGGGCCAGGCGAGCAGCACGCATGGATCGGCGCCCTGTTCAGCGCCATCATCCTGTTGTATTTCGCGTTGCACGGATCGGCGATGGTGGATACCGACGGCGGCATGTCACGGGATGCGGCACGCATTGGCACGCATATCGTGCTGTTGATCGTGGTCTGGCAGGTGGTGATGGCGATGCTGCGCCGACATTGGCACGACCGGGTCGACGTGGACGAACGCGACCGAGCCATACAGACGCGCGCGGCGACCCTCGGTCACGGCCTGTTGATCGCCTTGTCCATTGGCTTGGCGGCCACGCTGGCTCTGACGCCACTGGAACTGCTGGGTTGGGCACGGCCCATGGCGCTTTCCAACCTGATCATTGCCGGCCTCATCGCCAGTTGCCTGCTGGAGTACCTGGTGGCGGCTGGCAGCTACTGGCGCGACCGCCATCCCACGACATGATGGGCACGGCGGTCACCAACCAGATCCGCCGCCTGCGCTTTGGACATGGCGAGATGACACAACAGGCCTTGGCCGACCGTTGCGGCATCACCCGGCAAACCGTGATTGCCTTGGAGGCGGGACGCTACGCGCCTTCACTGGAGCTGGCCTTTCGCATCGCCCGTGCCTTCGGCGTCGGCATCGATACGGTATTCCAGTGGAGCGAAGACGCGGACTGAGCGTTTGTGACAATTCAAACGCCAACGGTTCGACCATGAAGGGCGGAACGCGGACCGCCACTGAAGTGGAGGATTCGCGCAGCCGCGCACGGACAGGCGGTGGACGCGCCGCTGCGGAAATCTGCCCGCTTCAGGCCAGCGCCAGCGCAGCAACGATGCCGAGCCAGAGCACACCGCCGACCCAGTTGTTGTTGCGGAAAGCGGCGAAACAGTGTTCGCGCGAGCGGTCGCGCATCGTCCACAGTTGCCGCAGCAGCAAGCCCGCCGCCACCAGCCACGCCGGCCAGTACAGCCAGTGCAGATTGCCGCGCAGGCCGACAAAAGCCATCGCCAGCAGGAAACTCGCCACCAGCACCGACAGCACCATCAGGTCGTCGTCACCGAACAATATCGCGGTCGACTTGCTGCCGGCCTTGATGTCCTCCTCGCGGTCCACCATCGCGTACTCGGTATCGTAGATCACCGAAAACAACACGTTGGCGAGGAACAGCAGCCACGCCAGTGGCGGTACCCCGTTGGTCACCGCGGCGAATGCCATCGGGATGCCCCAGCCGAAAGCGGCGCCCAGCACCACCTGGGCCAGATGCGTCACGCGTTTGGCAAAGGGATAGAGCAGCGCCAGCGCAGCGCCGACCAGTGACAACTTGATGGTCAGCGGATTGGTCAGAAACACCAACCCCAGTGCCACCAGCAGCAGCACGACGAACACCACCAGCGCGTCGCGCGGGGTAACCCGGCCCGCCGCCAGTGGTCGTCCCGCCGTCCGCTGCACTTTGGGGTCCAGCTTGCGATCGGCAAAATCGTTGATCGCGCAGCCGGCCGAACGCATCACAAACACGCCCAGCGTGAACACCACCAGCAACTTGAGTGGCGGGAACCCCTTGGCCGCCAACCACAAGGCCCACCAGGTCGGCCACAGCAGCAGCAGCGCCCCGATCGGCCGATCCATGCGGATCAATACCAGCAGATCGCGGGCCCGCTCGCGCTGGCGTGGCGGCAGATACGCCAACAACCAGTCCAGCACGCGATGGGAGCGGGCCGTGGCATCTTCAGGGCGAGCCGGCGCGACAGCCGCTGACACACGGCGTTTGCGTGTGCTGGCTTGCGACTTGCGGTGTGGCGGCGGGCGCGACGATAGACTCATGCCGTGAATTGTAGACGAAGCGACAGCGAACGCCTTGCGCCCGCTGTCGCCACCGCACTCATTCCATTGCGTCGGCGAAGATCAAATCCGCCTGCAGACGCGTCACCAACAAGTCGAAATCGGCATTCGTCGTATTTGCGTCCGGCGCCTCGCCCACGAGTACCGGCCGCCCGGCATCGAGAAATACGCGCTTGAATACCGTCTTGTACGCCGATTGCGCCGCACTGGTCATGGCAACGTAGGCACTCGGCGACGTGGTGCCGTTGAAGTGCGTGTCGACACTGCCGTCGGTGTTCAGGCGGGTAACGATGCCGTAGGCGGAGTACTCTCCCGCCAAAATCAACCGCTTGCTGCTATCCACGGCCAGTCCACCGTAGATCGCATCGGTGGTCGGCAGCACCATCAGACCACGTCCGGCGGTGTTGCCGAAACTCACGTCCTCGCTGGATGCGAGTGCTTGACGGCGCAGCAACAGCGGCACGGAATGGTTGTTGGCATCGTTGGCCCAACCCAGCGCCACCGCCTCGCCGGTGGGCTGGACGGCCATATCCAGCATGTAGGCAAGCTGGTAGCCACCAACATCACCGAGATCAATGGGGTAGGAAACCTGCGACGAGTAGACCGCGCCACTCAGGGTTTGGGTGACGATGAACCAATCGGTATTGGATGCATTGACGCCGTGATCGCCGCCGATCAGCAGTCGGTTGCGCGGTGCGTCGTAGACGATGCGCGCCACATCCAGCACGGTGGCGCATTGGGCGCGGCAGTACGTGGTTCTCCCCGTGCCATAGCTGCCAAACGCTGTGTCAAGCGATCCATCCGGCTTGAGTTTGATGGCACCAACGACTGTGGTCGGCGCGTCATCGACACGATCCTGCACCACGCCAGCAACGTAGATCGCACCGTCCGGCGTGGTGACCACGCTGCTCGGCGTGTCGTTCGTGCGGTTGTTGGCGGCGTCGACATCGAAGGCCACGCTGGTGCCACCGTCACCGGCAAAGCTGCTGTCGTCGCTGCCGTCGGCGTTGAAGCGCACCACGCCGAAATCACTTTGGCCGAGCGCTCCGGGCGTCTTGCCGACCACGACGATGCGGCCCTGCGCATCGATGGTCATGTCGGTGACGGCGCTGAGGTAGGCGTCCTTGAGCACGCGCCCGACACCGGCACTGCCCGTGACTGTGCTGCCACCGAACCCGGTGTCGTTGCTGCCGTCCGCCTTGAATTTGGCCAGAAAAATCTGCGCACCTGCCGCACCACCCGCGCGTTGCCCGGCGAGCACATAGCCGCCATCGGGTGCGCGCGCCGCGGCGACGATACGCTCATCGGCATAGCCACCGCCATAAACAAAGACGCGGCGCCAGCCCGGTTGCAGTTCCGCGGCCGCGAATGCCGTGTCGATGGCGCTGTCGCCCGCGTATGCCACGCCCGCCGCCAGCGCGCCCAATGCGACCCCGGCGCCGATCATCAGTGCGATGGATTGGCGCGTGCGCTCAATGAATACCTTGCCGACCATGGATGCCTCCGTTTTGGAATTGCCTGTTTGAGCAGACGAAATCGACGGTCTGGATGCGACAAGCGGCGCCGAAGAATGGGCGCCCAGCACGACAAGGCACGGCACCGGTGGCGGCCAGTTCACTGGCGCCTTCGCGCCGTACAGCACAAATTCAATCAACGATTGATTCGGGAAATTGCCTCAAAATCAAATCTTTCCAACGCATCCTTGCATTGCGCTTCGGTGGCATGACTGCAATTGGCGCTGACCACAAAGCGATCGGCGATGAAGGTTTCGATCATGAAGATGCCATCACCCATTTCCGTCACTTCGGCGCGCTGTCCACCGGCCAGAACGAGGCTGTGCTGGGTGTCGTCGCGATAGTCCTCTGTCAAGTATTTCGCCGACATTTTGTAGTACCCCGCCGCAATCTGGCCGTCATCACGCAGACGCAGAGTGACTTCGAAATCCGCCGTGCTGCCCCGCGTGTAGTTGGCGGCCGCACTGGCGTGCGGCGCGATCGCCAGCGACGCAATACCGGCATCCATCGCGTGGCGTTCAAGTTTGCCCCACGCCACTGGCAGCTGCGCCGCCAACAACGCCTCGTCGACCAACTTGGGCGACGACTGTGCGGAAGCGTTGGTCACAACCAGCGTCAAGGTGGCGCACAGCAACAGGGCAAATCGTTTCGATGCGAACATGATGGAGCAACCTCGTGACCGTGATCGCGGAGCGCGTGTATGGATGTAGACGCAATTCAGGTCAACGGAGCGACAGCACCGCTGGCGCTCACCCACGCAGGCGAATCCGCGCGCGTCGCATGACATCGATGATGGGCATGTAGGGCCGATCCTGCTCAAGGATGCGCAAGGCGAAGCCGAGTTCCTGTCGGGCCTCCAGATGGTGCCCGCTGGCGGCGAGCACCAAACCAAGCACCCCACGCGCCTCAGCGGTACGCCAGTGGTTCGCGCCGGAAAAGCGCGCGTACTGGTCCACTCCACGGCGTGCCGGCGCCAATGCCTCGGCCGCCCGTCGCTCCCCCAACAAGGCCAGCGCCAGCGTCATCTGCGCCCAGGCTTCATGCGTGCTGCCGTCAGCAGCCAAGGCGTGAGCCTCGGCAATAGCCTGGCGCGCCAGCGCGGCCGCCTGCACGAAATCCCCCGCCTCCGTCTCGCTACGGGCGAGCAGCCCACGCGCGTCCACGCGGCTTGCGTTCGGCGGCTCGAAAAATGCCATCGCGTCCGCGTCCGCCTGCCGCGCGACGACCAGCGCGTCGGCGTAACGGCGCTGATAGCGCAGGGCTTGCACCAGCAGCGCGCGCGACGACTCCAGTCCGCTCTGCTTGTCCGCCGAAGTGCCGAGCCTTGCGATGTCCGCAAGGCGTGCGGCGACAAGCGCGCGCAGGCGCTTCTCACCACCCGTCAGGTCACCACGTTGCAATTGCAGCGCGGCCAGGTTGGCCTGTGCGGTCAACACATACGGATGCGCCGCGGGCAGATCGACGCGCCAAATTGCAAAGGCTTCGCCGATGCGTTGTTCGGCACAAACGTAGTCCGCTACGGCATAACAGGCCACGCCCCAGTTGTTGAGATTGGCCGCCAACTGCGCGCGATCCGGCTGCGCCGGCGCCTTGAGAACCGCCACCACCTCCGGCCATAACGTCATCGATTCCTGCGTGCGCCCCATGTTCGACAGCAGGGTGGCCTCGGCACCGAGGCTGCGAGCGATATCTGGATGGTTGGCCGGCAGCACTTTGCGACGAATCCGCAAGGCCGCCCGGTGGCTGGTGAGCGCCGCCTCGCTTTGCCCGGCATTGGCCTGAAAACTGGCAAGGTTGTGCAGGGCAACCGCGAGCTCGGGTGCGTCTGGGCCAAGCTGCTTCCGACGCCCGGCGACCACCTGCTGCATGGCTGCCACTGCCTGCCCCGACTGCCCTGCCTCATCGAGATAGAGCGCATGATTCATGGCCGCGTCGAGTGTCTCCGGCGCGCCCGCGCCAAGACGCTGGCGAACCGCTTCGAGTCGCCGAGTGGACAATTCGAGAGCGCCCGCGGCGTCACCGCGATTCGATGCCACCGAGGCGCGTTCGCCCAGCAACAATGCCTGCAGGGCGGCGTCCCGCGGCAGTACCCGTGCACGTCGGGCGTCGGCTGCCTCAATCAGTCGCTGCATGCCGTCCAGGTCGCCACTGGCCTTGCGCACCTCGGCCAGATTGACCTGCGCATGGATGGATTGTGCTGCCTGATCCGGGCCGAACCGGTCAAGCGCACGGCGCAATTGCACCTCGGCCTTGGCGTAATCACCCAGCGCAAGGTAGGTTTCACCGAGCGTGGCGTGAAGTTGTGCCGCCGCAGCCGGTTGCGCCGCCAGTTGCGTATCGATGCGCGCTACTCCGGCGTCGATGAGTTCTTTCGCGCTGACCTCGCGGCCGCGTGCGTTGGACGGATCAATGCTGCGAAAAATGGCTTCAAGATACGCACTTACCGTCTCGGCGCGCTGCGCTTGCGCGCGCGCAATGCGCGCCTGCCACAGTGCAGCGGCAGCACCCGCGAGCACCACCAACAAAATCGCAGCACTGGCAGCGATACCAAACCAGTGCCGTCGAGCGAATTTGTGCAGACGGTAGATTTGACTGTCTGCGCGAGCACGGATCGGCCGCCCATCGCGCCAGCATTGCAAATCATCGGCCAACGCCTCGACCGAGGCGTAGCGGCGCGCGGGGTTGTCGTCGACGGCGCGCGCGACGATGACGCCCATGTCGCCACGCAGCGCGCGTGCCGCCACCCGCGCCGGGCCGTTGGCGCCACGACGCAGGCGGGCCTGGGCCAGGCGCTGCGATGGGTTTCCACGCGTCGCATCGGGGTCATCGTGGAAACGTGCGCCGGTACACAATTCGAACAGCAGCACGCCAAGTTGATACACGTCCACGGCGGTGCTGGCGACGCCACCCGCGGCCTGTTCCGGCGCCGCATACGCGCGCGTGAACACGCGTACGTCCGTGGCGGTCCGTGCCGGATCACCGGTCTCTTCGAGCACCTTGGCGATGCCGAAGTCAAGCAAGTGCGCGCGGTTTCGCGCATCCACCATCACGTTCGACGGCTTGATGTCACGATGCACGACCAGCATGCGGTGGGCGTACGCGACCGCATCGCAAAGCTGCAAGATCAACTCGCATCGCATGCCCAGATCGACGTCGGCACGCGCGGCCCATTCGTCCAGCGAGACACCTTCGACATGCGCCATTACCAGGTAGGGCCGTCCATCCGCACTGACGCCGCCGTCCAGCAAGGACGCAATCGACGGGTGCGTCAGGCGCATCAGAATCTGACGCTCGCGGCGAAAACGCTCCTGCATCTCGCGCGAGTCCACGCCGGGTTGCAGCAACTTGAGCGCGCCGTGTCGCATCACGCCATCAACCTTGCACTCGGCGCGATAGACGGTACCCATGCCACCCGAGCCGAGCCGTTGCCGCGTGGTCCACGCGCCGACGCTGAACCCGACGGCGTCATCCGCAGCGGATTCCGTATCGACCAGCGCTGCATCCAGCAAGCCCGCGAATACAGGCGCGACGTTGGCCGACGCCTCGGCGAGCGATCGATGCGCCAGCAGTCGACGCACATCAGCGGCATCGCTTGCCGGCAACTGTTCGAGCCATTCCGACTGCGCATCGGCAGTCATCCCCAGCGCATCATCGAGCAACCGTGAGACATGCGGCCAACGCCCCGAATCGAGCACGCTCATGTCCGGAGCCAATCCATCGATGCGATCATCGCCCGTCGACCAACGTTCCGACGCCATCGGCGCTCATGATCTCCGCGAGAAGCAGGCGCGCCTTGAGCAGATCACGGTTGACGGTACGTGTGGACACCTCACGCAATTGCGCAATTTCCGCCAGCGACATTCCGGCAAAGACGTTCATTTCGATCAGTTCGTACATGCCCGGGTCAATCACGCGCATCCGCCCCAGCGCGCGATCCATTGCAATCAGGTTGATGCTGTCGTGGCTGGCATTCGCCTCTTCGCCATCGGCATGCGACAACGTCACGAATTGTGCTTCGCCACCACGCTTCTGCGCATTGCTGGCGCGCAGATGGTCGATGACGGTGGTACGCAGCACGCGGCCGACAAAGGCGAAGAACTGGGCCCGCGTTGTGCCGCGCATGCCTTCATTGGCCGCAATGCGCAGATATCCCTCATGCACCAGAGCGGTGGCGTCCAGCCCGGTGACGCCGCCGACCTCGCTCAGACGTGCGCGCGCGACGCGTTTGATTTCCGGGTACAGACGCCCGAACAGTTCGTCCGCCGCCTGCCCGTTGCCACTGCCAGCCAATACCAATAGTTCGGTGATGCTTTGCATTGGTACCGATTTCCATCCCACCCGTGCTGGGCGCGACCAGCATGCCAGATTATCCGTGCCCGGCGCGAGACCACCGCATCCGCCGAGCGGCTGGCCACGCCATCATTCGGCGGCATCCGCACCGGCGCGCGCCTTGCCTCGGGCAAGGGACAGCAGCCAATACGCCAGCAAGGCCACCAGGAAGGTGAAAAACCAGCCGTAGGTATACAGCCGGTCGATGAAGCCGGGGTGGGACACCACGCCGCCCGGGGTGGTGGCGGCGGCGATGAAACCGGGGATCACCGGCACGATGGCGAATGCGATAGCGACGAAAGCGATGCCATTCCAGCGCGGGTATTGTCCGTCCACCCGGTACAGGTCGGCGATGTCGAGCCGGCGCCGGCGCACGATCCAGTAGTCGGCAATCATCACCCCGGCGATGGCGCCGAGCAGGCTGCCGTAACCGCCCAACCAGGTGAAGATGTAGGCGCTGGCGCTGTTGAAGATGGCCCACGGGAACATCGCCACGCCGATCACGGCGGTGATGATGCCGCCGCTGCGGAAGGAGATCAGCCGCGGTGCGACGTTGGAAAAGTCGTTCGCCGGCGCCACCACGTTGGCCGCCATGTTGGTGCTGATCTGGGCGATGATGATGAGGATCATGGCGGCGATCAGGACCAGCGGATTGTGGGTGATCATCGGCACCAGATCGACCGGGTTCCACACCGGCTTGTCGAACACCACCACGGTGGCCGCAGTGGTGGCGATGCCGAGAAAACTGTAGGCGATCATGGTCAGCGGCAGACCGACGGTCTGGCCGATGATCTGCGAACGCTGTGAGCGGGCGTAGCGGGTGAAGTCCGGGATGTTGAGGCTCAGCGTGGCCCAGTAACCGACGTTGGCGGCCAGGCCCGGCCAGAACAATTCCCAGAACGAGTGCTCGGGCACACCCATCATGCGCTCGGAGGTGCGCAGCACATGGCCGAGCCCGTGGCCCGCGCTGATACCCCAGTACAGCAGCCACACGCCGACCAGGATCAAGGCCAGCGCGGCCCACGACTCGAAGCGCTTGATGCCTTCCATGCCGCGCAGGATGATCGCCACCTGCAACACCCAGAACAGGAAGAAGGCGATGAAGTCGTGGCCCGGCAGCACCGACCAGCCCGGCCACACCACTGCCGCGATGCCGGATACGGCGAGCCCGCCGAGCCAGGTCTGGATGCCAAACCAGCCACAGGCGACGATGGCCCGCGCCAGCGCCGCGAAATTGGCGCCAACGGTGCCGAACGAGGAGCGCACGAACACCGGGAACGGAATGCCGTAGCGCACGCCGACGTGGGCGTTCAACACCATCGGAATCAGCACGATGAAGTTGGCGATGCCGACCGTGGTGAGCGCTTGCCACCAGTTCATGCCGGCCGACATCAAGCCCGACGCCAGCGTGTAGGTGGTCAGCACCACGCTCATGCCCAGCCACATGGCGAGGATATGCCAGGTGTTCCAGGTACGCTTGCGCGGCCCGGCGGGTGCCAGATCCTCGTTGTAAAGCGGCGAATCAGCGACTTGGCGGCAGATCGCATCGACCTCCGCGTCGGTCTTGAAGGCCAGATCGTGCAACTGCGGTGTATCGTCTGCCATGCCCTTCCCCAAGGTCATTGTGCGGTGATGTCACGGTAGTCGATTGGCGTCGCCAGGCTGGCTCAGTCCGCACCCTGCTCAGGCAATCACGCGATCGACCGGATGGAGGCGGTTGAGCTCGTTCCAGTGCTGTTGCGCACGCAGATACGGCGCGAACGGTGGGCGCTCGATGTAGCGGCCGCTGCCGGGCTCGACGTGGAGTTTGCCGTCGGCGTATTTCACCTGGCCGTTGCTGATGGTGTACAGCGGCGCGCCTTCAACCTCGCGTCCCTCGAAGACATTGAAGTCGACCTTCTGGTGGCCGTTGGCGGCCGAAATGGTGCGCTTGCGGCGCGGATCCCACACCACGATGTCGGCGTCGGCGCCTTCACGCAGCACGCCCTTGCGCGGGTAGATATTGAAGATGCGCGCGCAATTGGTCGAGGTCAGGGCGACAAACTCGTTCGGGGTCAGGCGGCCGGTGTTGACGCCGTAGTGCCAGAGGATCGCCATCCGGTCCTCGACCCCGGGAGTACCGTTGGGGATCATGGCGAAATTGTCGCGTCCCATGGCTTTCTGGTCGGCGCAGAAACAGCAATGGTCGGTGGCGGTGGTTTGCAGCAAGCCGCCACGCAAGGCATCCCACAGTACCTCCTGATGCGACTTGGGACGAAACGGCGGGCTCATGACATGGGCGGCAGCGAAGTTCCAGTCCTTGGCGTGGTAGACCGATTCATCAACGATGAGATGCTGCACCAGACATTCGCCGTAAACGCGTTGGCCGAGCGCCCGCGCGCGGGCAATGGCTTCCACCGACTCGCGGCAGGAATTGTGCACCACGTACAGTGGCACGCCGAGGATTTCCGCAATGCGGATCACCCGATTGGCCGCCTCGCCCTCGACCTCGGGCGGGCGCGAAGCCGGGTGGCCCTCGGGGCCGCTCACGCCGTGCTTGAACACTTCTTTTTGCAGGTGCTCGACCAGATCGCCGTTTTCGGCGTGCGCGGTGACGATGGCGCCAAGCTCCAGCGCGCGCGGGAAGCTGCGCACCAGCACGCCGTCATCGGCCATGATCGAGCCCTTGTAGGCCATGAAGTGCTTGAAGCTGTTGACGCCGCATTCCTTCACCAGCGTGCCCATGTCCGCGTGCACCGATTCGTCCCACCAGGTCACCGCGACGTGGAAGGAATAGTCGGCGCAGGACTTCTCGGCCCAGCCACGCCACTTCTGGTAGGCATCGAGCAAGCGCTCGCGCGGGTCGGGGATCACGAAGTCGATGATCATGGTGGTGCCACCGGCCAGTGCCGCCGCAGTGCCGGTGTAGAAGTCCTCGCTGGCGACGGTGCCCATGAACGGCAATTGCATGTGCGTGTGTGGATCGATGCCGCCGGGCATGACCTGGCAGTTTTTCGCATCGAGGATTTCGGCGTTGGCCGGCACGGCGAGATTCTGGCCAACGGCACGGATGTGGCCGCCTTCGCACAGGATGTCGGCTTCCGTGCTCTGGTCGGCGTTGACGACGGTACCGCCGCGGATCAAAAGTGCCATGGTCGATTGCCTCCGGAATCTGTTGCCCTGCAAAATTCGCAGGGTGGATAAGCGCGGCGCATCCACCAACGCACGCTGCCGAAAAGGCGGATGCGCTGCGCTTATCCGCCCTACGTGCTTGCCAGCACGTTGTTCGGATGGGTGGTCCAGTCAGCGTGTTCGTGGCTAATGGCGCGGCCGGTGCGCGGATCGCTGCCCTGCTCCAGTTGCACCATGGTCAGGCAGTTTTCCACCGGACACACTTCCACGCACAGGTTGCAGCCGACGCATTCGTCATCCTTCACCTCGAAGTGACGTTCGCCGTTGCGGCTGGCGCTGATCGCCTGATGCGAGGTGTCTTCACAAGCGATGTAGCAGCGGCCGCACTGGATGCACAGGTCCTGGTCGATGTGTGCCTTGGTCACGTAGTTGAGGTTGAGGTTTTTCCAGTCGGTGAGTTTGGGCACGGCGAGGCCAATGAAGTCATCGAGCCGCGCGTAGCCCTTGGATTCCATCCATTCGGCCAGCCCTTCGATCAGGTCATCGACGATCTTGAAGCCGTACACCATCGCCGCCGTGCACACCTGCACGCCGCACGCGCCGAGCGCCATGAATTCGGCCGCATCGCGCCAGTTGGTGATGCCACCGATGGCTGACACCGGCAAACCGCGCGTGTCGCCATGGCGACCGATCTCGCCGACCATGTGCAAGGCGATCGGCTTGACCGCCTGACCGCAGTAACCGCCGTGGCTGCCCTTGCCATCGATGGTTGGCTCGGGCGCCATCTGATCGAGATCGACCGACATGATCGAATTGATGGTGTTGATCAGCGATACCGCATCGGCGCCGCCGCGTTTGGCCGCCAGCGCCGCCGGCAGGATGTTGGTGACGTTGGGCGTGAGCTTGACGATCACCGGCAGCCGCGTGTGGGCTTTGGCGAGGCGCGTCACCTGTTCGATCAAATCGGGCTGTTGGCCCATCGCCGAACCCATGCCGCGCTCGCTCATGCCGTGCGGGCAACCAAGGTTGATTTCGATACCGTCGGCACCGCTCGCCTCGATCTGCGCCAGCCGCGTTTTCCACACCGTCTCGTCCAGCGGGAACATCACCGATACCACCATCGCGCGGTCCGGCCAGGCGGCCTTGACGCGGGTGATTTCCGCGATGTTGGTATCGAAAGCACGGTCGGAAATCAGTTCGATGTTGTTGAAGCCCATCACGCGGCGGTCACCGCTCCACCAGGCGCCATAGCGCGGGCCGTTGACGTTGACTACCGGCGGATCGTCACCGAGCGTCTTCCACACCACGCCACCCCAGCCGGCCGCGAACGCCCGCACCACGTTGACCTCCTTGTCGGTTGGCGGCGCGGAAGCCAGCCAGAACGGGTTCGGCGAGCGGATGCCGGCGATGTTGCAACTCAAGTCAACCATGCTGCACTCCACTGGAATCGCCTGCTCCACGCAATACGCGATCGATGTCGATCGCCGCCAGTTTGCCATCCTGCACCGCCGCCACGGTGAGATCCTTGCTCAAGGCGATGCAATCGCCACCGGCCCACACGCCGGCCAGCGAGGTACGGCGGTTGTCGTCCACCGCCAGCTTGCCGGCGCGGGTATCGAGGATGTCGCGCGCCGCCGCATCCAGTGCATCCGGCACCAGGGTCTGACCAATGGCCTTGAACAACATGTCGCAGGCCAGCCGCTGCGGCTCGCCGCTTGCCACCAGTTTGCCGCCAACCAGCGCGGTGCGCTCGACTTCGACGCCGCTGGCTTCGCCGTCACTCAGCAGCAAGCGCCGCGGCCGGGACCAGAAGCGCACATTGACGCCGTGCGATTGCGCCAGCTCACGCTCGTAATCGGAAGCGCCCATGTGCTCGGGTCCGCGCCGGTACAACAAGGTGACCTCGTCGGCACCGAGCTTGCGCACCTGCACCGCGATGTCGATGGCGGTCATGCCACCACCGATGACGACCACCCGACGCCCGACATGCAGCGTCGACAAGTCGGCGCTCTGGCGCAGCGTTTCGATGTAGCGCACCGCATCGTAAACGCCGGGAATATTTTCGTCGGCCAACCCCAGCGCGTTGACATCGCCCAAGCCGACGCTGAGGAACACCGCGTCGAAGTTGCGGCGCAAGTCACTCAGGCTGACATCCACGCCCACGCGTTGCCCCAGCCGCACGCTGATGCCGCCGATCGACAACAACCAGTCGATCTCGCGCTGCGCGATGTCGTTGGTGAGCTTGTAACGCGCGATGCCGTGCTCGTTCAAGCCACCGAGCTTGAGCCGTGCCTCGTACACGGTTACGTCGTGGCCAAGCATGGCGAGGCGATGCGCGCAAGCGAGGCCCGCGGGGCCACCGCCCGCCACCGCCACGCGCTTGCCGCTGGCCGACGCACGGTCGAACAGCGGTTTACCGCTGGTCAGCAGCGCATCGGTGGCGTGGCGCTGCAAGAGGCCGATGGCGACCGGCTTGTCCTCGGCGGTGTTGCGCACGCAGGCGCCTTCGCACAGGTCCTCGACCGGGCACACCCGGGCACAGCTGGCACCGAAGATGTTTTCTGCGAGGATGTTGCGCGCCGAGCCGGTGAGGTTGCCGCTGCGAATCTTGTAGATGAAGCTCGGTATGTCGATGTGGGTCGGGCAGGCAACGGTGCATGGCGCATCGAAACAGAAATAACACCGATCCGATTCCACCACTGCCTGATGCGCAGTCAATGGCGGTTTGATGTCGGTAAAATTCTCCTCGTACTGGTGCGCCGGAAGTCGATTGCCGGCGACGTCTCGCTGTTCACTCATGGCTGGCCTTGTGCGGTGGGCTGGCTCGAAACTCAGGGGCGGACCAGATCGCCGTAGGCATCCGGGCGGCGGTCACGGTAGAACTGCCACAGGTCGCGCACGGCGGTGATCTCGTCGAGATCCAGATCCTGCACCAGCAGTTCGTCGTCGTCGCGGCTGGCCTTGGCGATGATCTGGCCCTTGGGGTTGGCGAAATAGCTCTGGCCGTAGAACTTGCCGATACCCCAGGGTTTTTCCTCGCCGACGCGATTGATGGCGCCGACGAAATAGCCGTTGGCGGCGGCGTGGGCGGGTTGCTCCAGCTGCCACAGGTATTCCGACAGGCCGGCGACGGTGGCCGAGGGGTTGAACACGATCTCGGCGCCATTCAGGCCCAGCGCCCGCGCGCCTTCCGGGAAGTGACGGTCATAGCAGATGTAGACACCGACCTTGCCGACGGCGGTGTCGAACACCGGATAGCCGAGATTGCCGGGGCGGAAGAAGAACTTCTCCCAGAAACCCTTGACCTGCGGGATGTGGGTCTTGCGGTACTTGCCGAGGTATTTGCCGTCGGCGTCGATCACCGCGGCGGTGTTGTAGTAGACGCCGCGGATTTCCTGCTCGTACAGCGGCACCACGATCACCATGTTGTGCTTTCTGGCGTACTCCTGCATCAGACGGGTGGTCGGGCCATCGGGCACCTGCTCGGTGATCGAGTACCACTTGGTGTCCTGGCTGGGACAGAAATACGGCCCGTAGAACAGCTCCTGCATGCACAAGACCTGCACGCCCTTGGCGGCGGCTTCGTCGATCCGCGCGAGGTGCGCTTCGATCATCTTGTCGCGGATGGCGGTCGGGGTCATGTCCTCGGCCCCGGCGGGTTGCGCCATCTGGATCAGGCCGGCGCGAACGAGTTGGGTCATTGGGCTGGTCTCCGCTGGATGTGTCGTGGGTTTGCTCTGGATTCTAGCGCAGCGTTGCCGCGCTCATTTCATGGTCGGCATCGAGAACTGGTTTTCTTCCACGATGCCCTTGGGCCAGCGTGCGATCGCGGTTTTCATCTGCGTGTAGAAACGCACGCCTTCGGCGCCGTAGGCGTTCAGCACGCCGAAACGCGAGCGTTTCCAGCCACCGAAACTGTGGAACGCCATTGGCACGGGTATCGGCACGTTGATGCCAACCATGCCGACTTTGATGCGTTTGGCGAATTCGCGTCCGGCTTCGCCGCTTTGGGTGAAGATCGAGGTGCCATTGCCGAACTCGTGCGCGTTGATCAGCTCGACCGCGGCATCGAAGTTCTGCGCCCGCACCACCGACAGCACCGGGCCGAAGATTTCCTCGCGGTAGATGCGCATGTCCGGTGTAACGCGGTCGAACAGCGTGGCGCCGAAGAAGAAGCCATCCGCGTGCCCCGGCACGCGCAAGCCACGGCCATCGACGACGAGCTCGGCGCCTTCGTCGACACCGACTTGCACGTAGTCAGCAACACGCTGCCGATGCACGTCGGTGACCAGCGGCCCCATCTCGGGATTGGCCGCGCGGTCCAAGCCGTTGCCGACCCGCAGGCTGGCGATGCGCTCGCGCAGGCGCCTGACCAGGGTGTCGGCGGTGGCCTCGCCCACCGGCACCGCCACCGAGATCGCCATGCAGCGTTCACCCGCCGAGCCGTAGGCGGCACCGATCAGGGCTTCGACCGCCTGGTCCATGTCGGCATCCGGCATCACGATCAAATGGTTCTTGGCGCCGCCCAGCGCCTGCACCCGTTTGCCATTGGCGCTGGCGCGGGCATAGATGGCTTCGGCGATCGGCGTGGAGCCGACAAAGCTGACCGCGTCGACGCGCGGATCGTCGAGTAGGGCATCGACCGCTTCCTTGTCGCCGTTGACGACGTTGAAGACGCCGTCGGGCAGGCCCGCCTGTTGCAGCCAATGCGCCAGCAGCAAGGGCGCGGAAGGATCTTTTTCCGAAGGTTTCAGCACGAAGCTGTTGCCGCAGGCGATGGCGACCGGGAACATCCACAGCGGCACCATGGCGGGGAAGTTGAACGGCGTGATGCCGGCGCAGACACCGACCGGTTGCAGCATCGACCACGAGTCGATGCCGGTGCCGACGTCCAGCGAGTGTTCGCCCTTGAGCAAATGCGGGATGCCGCAGGCGAACTCCACCACTTCCATGCCACGGATGCATTCACCGCGGGCATCGGCCAGCACCTTGCCGTGCTCGCGGGTCAGGACTTCGGCCAGCTCGTCGGCGTGCGCCGCCAGCAGCTCGCGGAAGCGAAACATCACCCGCGCCCGTTGTACCGGCGGCACCGCGGCCCAGCCGGGCTGCGCCCGCGCCGCTGCGGCAATCGCTTCACCCACCCGCGCGCGGCTGGCCATCGCCACCCGGCCGGTTTGCGCGCCGGTGGCCGGGTTGTACACCGGCAGGGTGCGCGCATCGTGGTCCAGGACCACCCGGCCGTCGATGAAGTGGTGGATGGTGGCAGTACCGGCGGCGAGCGGTTGGGCGGCAGCATTCATGGCAATTACTCGACGGTGGGGATGACGTCGGCGAGGACGTTGCAGAGGAAATCGATATCGCTCTTCTCGCTGATGAAGGGTGGCCCGAGCTGCACGTTGTCGGCGCTGTAACGCAGGTACAAGCCGCGTTTCCAGCATTCCATCGAGATCTGCCACGGCCGCTGGCCGGGTTTGCCGGCGGGGTTGCCAACGTCGATCGCCGCCGCCATGCCGAGGTTGCGGATGTCGGTGATGTGCTTCAGTCCCTTGAGGTTGTGCACTTGCTGCTCGAAGTACGGCGCCAGTTCCGCCGCGCGTGCGGCCATCTTCTCGTTGACGAAGATGTCCATCGCGGCGACACCGGCGGCACAGGCAATGGGATGCGCGCTGTAGGTGTAGCCGTGCAGGAACTCGACACTCCAGGGCGGCAGCTCCGCCTGCATGAAGGCGTTGTAGATGGCGTCGCTGGCAACCACCGCGCCCATCGAGGCGGCGCCGTTGGTGAGGCCCTTGGCCAGCATCATGATGTCCGGCTGGACGCCGAACAAGCTGGCGCCGAACGGCGCACCGAGGCGACCGAAACCGGTCAAGACTTCGTCGAAAATCAGCAACACATTGTGCTTGGTGCAGATCTCGCGCAGCCGCTCAAGATAGCCCTTGGGTGGCAGCACCACGCCACCCGAACCGCTCATCGGCTCGACCAGCACCGCCGCCACGTTGGAGGCATCGTGCAAGGCGATGAGCTGCTCGAGCTGCTCGGCCAGCGCGACCCCGCCGTGCTCGGGCAGGCCACGCGAGTAGGCATTT
>DASSXP010000380.1:0-5617 GCA_035703755.1 Rhodanobacteraceae bacterium
CACAAGGTGGATGACCTCGACAACTTCGCCACCACCGAAGGCAGCCTGTACTTCTGGGTGGTGGACGCCACCGGCCAGCACGAAAGCGCCACCGCAATCCGCTGGACGGCCGATCTCAAGATCCGCCATCAAGTGCAACCGGCGGCGGATCGGCGGCTGGTGACCCTGGAAGCCACGCCACGCGCCCAGCTCTATTACACGCTGGATGGCTCCAACCCCAAGGACGGCACGCGCTACGAAGCACCCTTCGAGATCGGCACGGCCAGTTGCCGGCTTCTGGTGTTTGCCAGCGCAGGCGAAGCCAACAGCACGGCGGATTTTTCGATCCCCGCCAGCAGCGACAAGACCGTCCAGATCGTGGACAGCAAGCCCGCGCGCCTGCAGGGCAAGCGGGTCGCGCTGGATACCACCGAGCGGGTCTTCGGCGTCATCAATCACTTCCGCGACCAGCCGGACACGCGCTTCAAGGGCGTGCGCATTGACATCGGCGAGGGCGAAAACACCGTGGCCGTGCGCTTCCAGGAGCGCGAGATCACCGCCGCCATGATCGAAGGCGTGGTCAACAGCCTGCGTGCGGTGCTGGCTGAGCCGGAGGCACTGGTCAACGTCACCATCGCCGACGGCGTGCGCTTCGACACCGGCTTCGCGCTCAAGGAGTTCGCCCGCCTGATCGGCATGGAACTGAAGCCCGGCGAAGTGAACCAGGAGGATTGAGCATGGCCCGCGCCAAGGCCACTACTGACCAGCCCGCCGCCAAGTCGCGTGTGCCGATGCACACGCTGGGCTTCGGCGTGCCGGCCACCTCCGACCCGCACCACTTCAAGGTGGCGATACCCAAGGGCAGCGCCGGCAAGGTCGCCATCAGCGAGCACCTCGGCCTGCAAGCGGCTACCGAGGACGGTGCGGTGATCGACCGCGTGCTGCTGGAGCGCCCGCGCTGGACGGCCATCCGCGCCGAAGTGCAGCGCGCCTTCAACGCGCGCCTCGCCACGCACGGCATCAAGCCGGGCGCGTGGAAGGTGGGCGACAACCCAGTGGATCGCCTGCTCGGCAAGGAACTGTGCGTGCTGGCCTGGGCAGTCGAGCAGATGGATGTGGCGAAGATTCCGGTGGCCGTGCGCAACTGGCTGGCGCTGCGTCCCGAAGAGCGTTGGTGGCTGTTCGGCATGACCGCGATGAGCACCGGCGGCGCGCTGGATGCCGGCAAGGGCTGGCGCGTAGCGTTGCAGCATGCGCTGGGCGACGTGGCGCAAAGCGAGTTGCTGGCCCCGCGCGCGCGCCGCGGTCGGCGTGGCGTGGACGATGCCCGCGCCACGCTCGGCCTGTTCGGGGACGAGACACCATGAGTCCGGCGCCGGCGCAGCCGAAGATCTACCACATCGCCCACGTTGATCGGCTGCCCTCCATCATGGCCAACGACGGTCTGTGGTGCGACGCGGAGATCATGCGCCGCGCGCCGGCCGGTACCACCATTGGCATGGCCAGCATCAAGCAACGTCGCTTGAACGAATTGCGTTTGAGCAGCCATTCCGACCTGCACGTGGGCGACTGCGTACCGTTCTACTTCTGTCCGCGCTCGGTGATGCTCTACCTGATCCACCAGGCCAACCATCCCGAGCTGGCCTATCGCGGCGGCGACGCGCCGATCCTGCATTTCGAGGCCGACCTGCATGCCGTGGTGGCCTGGGCCCATGCCCAGTCAGCGCGCTGGGCGTTCACGCTCTCCAATGCCGGCTCGTACTACTTCGAGGATCGCTGCGATCTCGCCCAGCTGGACGAAATCGACTGGGAAGCCGTGCAGGCCCGCAGCTGGCAGGCGCACAAGGAAGGCAAGCAGGCGGAGTTCCTGATAGAACGGCATTTACCCTGGCGGCTTATCGAACGCATCGGCGTGCGTTCGCCCGCCGTCTACAACCAGGTGGTCAACGCCCTGCCGGCAGGCGGGCATCGCCCCCGAGTGGAAATCCATGCAGACTGGTACTACTGAGCGAGGAGCGCGGCCATGATCGAATACGTCACCGGCGACATCCTCAAGTGCGAAGCCGACGCGCTGGTCAACACCGTCAACTGCGTGGGCGTGATGGGCCGCGGCATCGCCCTGCAGTTCAAGCGCGCTTACCCCGCCAACTTCAAGGCTTATGCCGAGGCGTGCAAGCGCGAGGCGGTGCAGCCGGGGCGCATGTTCGTGTTCGAGACCGGCCAGCTCACGCCGCCGCGTTTCATCGTCAACTTTCCCACCAAGCGCCACTGGCGTGGCAACAGCCGCATCGAGGACATCGAGGCGGGCTTGGCCGATCTGCTCGAGGTGATCCGCGCCAGGGGCATCCGCTCCATCGCCATCCCGCCGCTGGGCGCCGGCTTGGGCGGGCTGGACTGGAACGACGTGCGCCCGCGCATCGAGCACGCCATGGCCAGTCTCACCGACGTACATGTGTGGGTGTTCGAGCCCAAGGGCGCGCCAGCCAACGACACCATGGCCCGCGCGCGCGCGGTGCCGAAGATGACCGCCGGCCGCGCAGCGCTGATCGAGCTGATGCAGCGTTATCTCGGTGGCCTGCTCGACCCCAGCGTCAGCCTGCTGGAAGTGCACAAGCTGATGTACTTCATGCAGGAAGCCGGCGAGCCGCTGCGGCTTCGCTATGTCAAGGCGCACTACGGCCCGTATGCGGAAAACCTCAGCCACGTATTGAACGCCGTGGAAGGCCATTACATTGCCGGCTACGCCGATGGCGGCGACGACCCCGCCAAGCCGCTGGCCCTGGTGCCCGGTGCGGCGGAGGAAGCCCGCGCCTTTCTCGACCAGCACGACCCCAGCCGCGCGCACTTCGAGCGCGTCACCCGGCTGGTGGAGGGCTTCGAATCGCCCGATGGGCTGGAACTGCTGGCCACCGTGCACTGGGTGATGCGCCACGAGGGCGCGGCCAGCCCGGCCCGCGTGGCTGAGCAGGTTTACGGCTGGAACGCGCACAAGCGCGCGTTCACCCCGCGCCAGCTGGGCATCGCCGAACAACGCCTTGCCGCCCAAGGCTGGTTGTCGCCCGTGGCGGCAGCGCATTGATGGAAGGAATACGTTCCATGGAGCAACCCCCCACGCTCGTGCCGCTCTCGCTCAAGGACGCGCCCGCGCTGATCGAGACGGTGTTTCCGGCGCAGAAGGTGTCCTACGAAGCCCAGCGCGAACGCAAGGCCGTGGCGGCGCAAACCCTGACCGGGCTGGGTTCATACTGGAAAGGCCGCAAGCCGCTGATCCTGGTGCGCGCCATCGTGCTGGGCAGCCTGCTGCCGCCCACCGACGATGCGCAGGCCGATCTGGCGATCTTCGAACAGCTGATGGCCTTCGACGACGAAGGCCTGGCGCGCCGCGCGCTGGCGGCCAATGCGGTGCGGCCGGCCGAGATCGCCGCGCGCATCGTGCTGGACAAGCCGTGGGATTACTTCAAGGCCAGCCTCAGGCGCGGCGATGTCACCGGCGGCGACATCCGCTGGATGACCTTCCCGCTGGATGCAGACGCCGCCGGCATCGCCCTGCGCTGGCAGCGCGACCTCAGCGACGACACCAAGCTGGTGATCTACCGCGAGCTGCTGGCCACCCACGCCAGTTACGAGGGCAAGGCCGGCCTTGGCAAACGCCCGGAAGAAGTGGACCAGGCCTGGCTCTACGCGCCGGTATGGGGGGCCGTGAATCGCCACTACGCGCATCTGGGCATCCATGCGCACTCCTTCCCCGAGCTGGTGGAGCAGCTCGGCATCTTGCGCTACGGCCACCGTCCGCGCGTGGGCGATACGTTCAGCGGCGGCGGCTCCATTCCGTTCGAGGCCGCGCGCCTCGGTTGCGACGCCTACGCCTCCGACCTGAACCCGGTGGCCTGCATGCTCACTTGGGGCGCGCTCAACGTGATCGGCGCCAGCCCCGGGCGGCGTGCCGCGCTGGAAGCTGCGCAACAAACCGTATTCGCCGCCGTGGACCGCGAGCTCACCGAGCTGGCCGTGGAGCACGATGCCGCCGGCAACCGCGCCAAGGCCTACCTGTATTGCCTGGAAGCGCGCTGCCCGGAAACCGGCTGGTGGGTGCCGCTGGCGCCGAGCTGGGTGATCTCGCCCAAGCTGGGCACCATCGCCAAGCTGGTGCCCGACGCCGAGCACCAGCGCTTCGACATCGAGATCGTCAGTGGCGCCTCGGCCAAGGCGCTCAAGGCCGCCGAGCAAGGCACCGTGCAGGACGGCGACATGGTCTACGTGCTGGACGGCAAAACGCATCGCACACCGATCAAGACCCTGCGCGGCGACTACCGCAAGGCCGATGGCAGCACCGGCAACCGCCTGCGTCATTGGGAGCTGGGCGACTTCCGCCCGCGCGCAGACGACATCTTTCAGGAACGCCTGTACGCGATCCAGTGGATCAGCCGGGAAACGCTGGCTGCCGGGCGGCAGGAAACCTTCTTCGCCGCGCCCACCGCGGATGACCTGGAGCGCGAGCGGCGCGTGGATGGCCTCGTCGCCGAGCACCTGGCCCGCTGGCAGCGCGACGGCCTGGTGCCGGACATGGCGATCGAGCCGGGCGACGAGACGACGCGCCTGTTTCGTGAGCGTGGCTGGACGCATTGGCATCATCTCCACAACGCGCGGCAGTTGGTGTTGCAGGCCGTGATGCTCAAGCACTGGCGTGTGTCGCCGGCGGCGCCGCTGGGCTGGCTCAATGTGGCGAAGGCGGCGGATTTCAATTCGCGGTTGTGTCGGTGGGCCACTGCGCAGGGTGGTGGCTTGGGTGGCCCCAAGGGCGTGTTTTCGAATCAAGCCCTCAACACCTTCTACAACTACGCCACCCGTGCATGGGCGGGATTTGGCGCCTCGTCGTTCAAGATGGCCGAAGCGCCGTTGCCTGAAGTCGCGCGCTCCATCGTGTCCGCCACCGCCGATCGTCCTGCGCAGGACTGCGAGTTCTGGATCACCGATCCACCCTACGCCGATGCGGTGAACTACCACGAGATCACCGAGTTCTTTATCGCCTGGCTGCGCAAGAATCCGCCCAAGCCCTTCGACGACTGGGTGTGGGATTCGCGTCGCGCGCTGGCGATCAAGGGCGCGGGCGAGGACTTCCGCCACGGCATGGTGGCGGCCTACCGCGCCATGGCCGAGCACATGCCGGCCAACGGCATGCAGTGCGTGATGTTCACCCATCAGGACACCACAGTCTGGGGCGACCTGATCGGCATCTTCTGGGCGGCGGGGCTGCAGGTGGTGGCGGCGTGGTACATCGCCACCGAAACCACCTCCGAGTTGAAGCAGGGCGGCTACGTGCAAGGCACCGTCATCCTGATGCTGCGCAAGCGCGCCGCGGGCGAGCGCGCCGCCTTCAAGCAACGTCTGCTGCCGGCCGTGCGCGCCGAGGTGCAGCGCCAGATCGAGACCATGCTGCACTTGAACGACAGCCTGCAGGCGCAGCACGGCGAGCCGGTGTTCAACGACGCCGACCTGCAGATGGCCGGCTACGCCGCCGCGCTCAAGGTGCTCACCGCCTACACCCGCATCGGCGACGAGGACGTCACCCGCTTCGCGCTGCGCCCACGCGCGCGGGGCGAGCTGACCGTAGTGGACGAGATCGTGAGCCAGGCGGCGG
>DASSXP010000001.1:0-2597 GCA_035703755.1 Rhodanobacteraceae bacterium
CATCGCGTGGCGATGGGCCTCGGCGTGCCGATGGCCGAGCTGTTGCGAGGCGTCGACAACTAGCCCGGCGCGGCGTGCATCCACTGCGCCCGCGTGCGCCACTGTTGGCGCATGTCCTCGCGCAGCTGATCGGCGGCCGCCTGGCCGCGCATGGCGGCCACGCGGTGGCACAGCTCGTCGACCTTGCCGCGGGTGGTGTAGCCCTCGCGCAGGCGGGCGCGTGCCTCCATCACGCGCCGCTGTTGTTCGATTTCATCGGGTGAGGTCATGGTTATTCACGTGCCGCCTTTTTCGCGGATGGTTATTCGCAAGCCGCTGATTATCTGTACGATTAACTAAATCGAAACGAGTGCATATCGCGTTTTCTGGGGTCTATCATGTGTTAGAACTCACTCACGCATGTTCGCAATATCAAGATCAATATTCGGGTGCGCCTGAAACGCCATGTCTCTCCATGCTCTCAGCTCGCGCAGCTCATCCACCGCAAGCCATGCATGCATAACGTCCACACCGTCATACTCGCCGGATTTCAGCCTAATGCGCAGGCCCGCCAATTCTTCGTCATCTAATGCAACAGTCATTTTTGTTCCTTCCCGCAGTGAGTTCTAACAATTCATTCAATCCGACGCCGCTTCGCGGCGCGGCGTAACTCAGGTGTTATGCCGCGAATGCGCGTTTCACGGCTTGTTTCAGCTTCCAAACCCTTTTCCGCACCCACTGCCCATTGCGGTTGATCGTGAGCACAGTTCGCCTGCGAGCCGATTTGTATGTCGGCGGCCATTGCACGGTGATTTCGTAGTTCAATGGGTTCAGCCAGACGCTACGCGGGATGGTGTGCCTGGGCACGTCGCGCCAGTACATCCACACCCACACCAGGCGGCTTCCAAAAACTTTATGTTCGGGGCAATACACGGTCCTTCCTCCTTCGGGTTGTTCGCGGCATAACTGCTCAATCCAGCCGAGCCAACCCGCTAACGCGGCTTGTCCGGCTGATTTCGGGTGTTTTGTTCATCTCTCGCGGTTGGTGACGGGAACTAAGCAAATTAAGTCGAACTGCCTTTCTTGTTCACGATGGCCTGTCCCTTGTCGCCGATCTGCAGGCAGAGTCGTGACAGATACCCGCCGCCATAATCAACGCGCCACTGGTCGCTGGGCTCCTTCTCATCGGCCAAAAACACCACCGTTCCGAGCTCGCCATCCGGGTGCTGGATGGTGTCGCCTTCTCTGATCTCCGCCCCTGCGTAATCGGGCCACGGTGCCTTTTTCATCGTCTCTAGCCCTTGTCGGGTGTCGGTTCTAGCCATTCTGCCCGCGTGCGCCACTGCGCGCGCATCTCATCGCGCATCGCGTCAGCGTAGTCCTGGCCGCGCGAGGCGGCCAGGGTGCGGTGCAACGTGCGGACCTTTTCCGGCGTGGTGTAGCCCTCGCTGAGCCACAGGCGGGCCGCGCGGATGCGGATGGACGTCTCGTCGAACATCACTCACCGCCCAGCCGCACCGGCTCGTGCTTGCGGCGCTCGAAGTTGGTGCCGGCGTAGAAGGACCGCTTGAGCAGCTCGTGGACGCGGCCCTGGTGGGTGGGCGGCAGTAGCGCCACCTCGCCCAGGAACCGCTGCCGCCACACGCGCTGGAACGCTTCCTTGCGCTCCTCGATGTCGTCGGGGTGAAGTTGGTCAGCCATGATGGTCCCTCGGTACCGGTTGGCCCTTCTTCGCACCGACCCACGCCGCGCGCAGATCGTCGGTAAACGAAAAGCCGTCGTCGCACGCGCGCCAGTAGCGGAACCAGCGCCAGAACAGACTGATTCGATTAACCATGGGCCACCTCCGGTCGGTCAGGGATCGCTGGCAGCTCAACGTGCCGGATCTCGGTCAAGGACAATCCGGCGGCGATGTAGAAAGCGCGCGCCTCGTCGAACCATTTGGCTACGATTGGCGGGGTGAAGTAGTACCGGTCACATCCGCCGACCGTTCTTTCGCGATTGAGCACACCCAACTTGGCCAGCTTTTTCAGTTGGTACAGAGCGCGTTTGGTGGAGAGCTCGCCGTTGCTCTGGCGCACGACGTCACAGACCCTGACACCGGCGAACCGGTGGCGACCGTGGTAGCCGGGTTCGATCATGCCGCTGAGTCGCTTGCCGCCGCCGGCAAAGTTGTCGACGCTCCAGCGGAAGGCATTGCGGCGCCCTGCCGCCAAGGCCAGGTCCAGAACGCGCTGGGTTTTGCGCAGGTGGCTCATCAAATGCGCGTTACCCATGGGCCACCTCCCCACTCGTACCCGGCAACGCGATCGCCACGGCCACCGGCCGCACCCAGATCGGCATGCTGTCGAGGAAGAACGTCTGGCCGCTCCACGCGGCCAGCAGGGTGCGGGCCATGACGTTGGCGATGGCTTCGGCGGCGGCGGGCGGTACCGCGTTGCCGATGCGTTCGCGCCATGCCTGGTCGCTGAGGCCGTCCAGCTCGAGCTGGGTTTCCGGATCCACCAGCGACTGCAGCGCGGCCAGCTCGAAGGTGGTGAACGGGCGGTGCCAGGTGCCGTCGACCGCGCGAATCATCGCCTGCACCGTGTCGCGTGCCGCCGGCATACGCGGGTCGG
>DASSXP010000091.1:0-3636 GCA_035703755.1 Rhodanobacteraceae bacterium
CGTGGGCCGGCCAGCAACATTTCGCGCAGGGTGGCGTCGTGGAAAATCACGTACGCCGGCACCCCTTGTTCACGCGCCAGCTTGGCGCGCAGCGCACGCAACGCGTCCCAGCGCGATTGCAAGGCGGGATCGATATCCAACCGGGCCGTGTCGCGCTTCGGGCGCTGGCGAGCGCGCGTCGATGCCAGCGCATCGGCGCGCACGGTCACCGGTTGCTCGCCTTTCAGCACCGGCCCGGCCGCCGCAGTCAACTGCAAGCCGCCGTAGCCCTCGGCATCGGCGACCAGCAGCCCGTTGGCCAGCAGCTGGCGACACAGGTTGCGCCATTGCTTCGCATCCAGATTCTGACCGATGCCGAACGTGCTCAGTCGGCCATGGCCGAGACTGGCCATGCGCGCGTTGTCGACGCCGCGCAAGATGTCGATCACATGGCCGGCGCCGAAGCGTTGGCCGCTGCGATACACGCACGACAGCAGCTTGCGCGCCGACTCGGTGGCATCGACCATGTCTGGCGGTTGCAGGCAGTTGTCGCAATTGCCGCACCCGCTGACGGGGTAGTCCTCGCCGAACGCCGCCAGCAGTTGCCGGCGCCGGCAGGTTGCGGCCTCGGCGTAGCCGAGCAGGGCTTCCATCTTGCCGCGCTCGATGCGCTTGCGTTCGTCGCTGGCCTGGCTTTCGTTGATGCGCTGGCTGACCAGCACCACGTCACTCAAGCCGTAGCTCATCCACGCTTCGGCGGGCGCGCCGTCACGGCCGGCACGACCGGTCTCCTGATAATAGCCCTCGATCGAGCGCGGCAAGTCGAGGTGGGCGACGAAGCGCACGTCCGGTTTGTCGATGCCCATGCCAAAGGCGATGGTCGCCACCATCACCACGCCGTCTTCGCGCAGGAAACGCCGCTGATTGCCGGCGCGCACCTCGGCATCGAGCCCGGCGTGGTAAGGCAGCGCGTCGATGCCGTGCTGCCGCAGCCACGCGGCGGTGGTGTCGACCCGGGCCCGACTGGAGGCGTAGACGATGCCCGATTCGCCGCGATGCCCGCCCAGAAAATCGTTCAACTGGCGCCGCCCTTCGCGCCGCGCTTCCACCCGATAGCGGATGTTGGGCCGGTCAAAGCTGCCGATAAAGCGGCGCGCCGACGCAAGCCCCAGACGCTCGACGATTTCATCGCGGGTGCGCTCATCGGCAGTCGCGGTGAGCGCGATCCGGGGCACATTCGGATAGCGCCGGTGCAGCAGGTCGAGCCCGCGATATTCCGGCCGGAAGTCGTGTCCCCATTCGGAGACGCAATGGGCCTCGTCGATGGCGAACAAGGATGTCGTCGCGCGATCCAGCAAGTCCATGAAGCGCGACGTCAACAAGCGTTCCGGCGCCACGTACAGCAGTTTGAGTCGCCCCTCGCGCCAGTCACGTTCGATGGCGGCTTGCGCCATCGCGTCGAGGCTGGAATTGAGACAGGCGGCCGCCACGCCAAGCTGGTGCAAGGCTTCGACCTGATCCTGCATCAAGGCGATCAACGGCGACACCACGATGGCGGTGCCCGGCTTCAGCAAGGCGGGAATCTGATAGCACAGGGATTTTCCGCCACCGGTCGGCATCAGCACCAGTGCATCGCCACCGTCCAACAGGTGCTGGATGACTTGCGCCTGACCGCTGCGAAAATCCGCATAGCCGAACACCCGCCGCAGGCAGTCACGCGGCGTTTCCACCCGGCTTGCTTCACTCACTGCCAGACGTCGCCTTGTTGACCCGGCGCTGCTGCCACAGGGCGGCCTGCCCGGGCTTGCCCCAGGTGGTGTACAGATCGATGGCGTGCTGCACCAGTTCCTGGGTCAATGGATGGTCGGGGCCGAAATCGGCGTCGCCGGTCGCCATCGCCCAGGCGTGGTCAAAGACCTTGCCTGCCTCGGCATAGCGCTTTTCCTTGACCAGAATGGTGCCCAGGGCATCGTAGAAGACCGCCTGATAACCGTTACCCTTGCCGAACGCGGCATCGAGGTGATCGACCGCCGCTCGCGCATGCTGCTCGGCGGCGGCGAGATCGCCCGCATCGCGCAACAGAAACGACAGGTTGGACTCGGCAACTACGGCGGAACTGTGATCCGGGCCGAACTTCGCCAGCGCATAGGCCAGGGTCTTTTCGTAGTACGGCCGTGCTTCCTCGTTACGCCCTTGCTGGCGTATCGCACCGCCCAGATTGCTGAACAGGCTCATCCGCGTTGGGTGATCGGCGCCCAACAAACGAGTCGCCCGTGGCAACCACGCACGCAACAGCGTTTCCGCCTTGGCATAGTGCTTTTGACGCAGGTAGACGATGGCCAGCTCATTGGCCGCGTTGATGGTGTTGCTGTTGTCGTCCCCGACCCGCGCCTGCAGGCGCGCCAGCAGCTGGGTGTAAATCGCCTCGGCGCGTCCGTAGTCGCCAAGATCCGAGGCGTTGGTGCCAATCGCCCGCATGTCGCTTTCGATCGCCCTGTTGTCCGCTGGATCGGCCCTGAGGCGGATCGCGTAGGCCTGCTCGAAGCGCTGCAAGGCCTGTTTCAGCAGGCCGCTGTTGCTCTCGGCCCAGGCGAGTTCCTCCTCGACCCGCAGCCGGTGCGGATCGTCCACCGGCGCCGTGGCGCTGAGTGCCAGCGCGCGTCGGCCGACACTCAACGCACGTTTGGCCTGCTCGCTGACATTGAACAGGCGCACGATCCCGGCCAACCGATATGCCTTGTCGATGTCATCCATCTTCACGGCATCGAGGTTCTTCAGCATCTGCTCACCGTAGCGTGCCGCCAGCCGATAGTCGCCAATCGACACGTAGCTGTCGGCAATGATGCCCTGAATGTGCATGCGTGCCTCGGGCTGGCTGGCCAGCTCCGTGTTGGCACGCTGGCCCGCCTGTTCGAGCAGCTTGCGCAACAGGCGGGTGTCCATGCCCTTGGCCTGATCGGGATCGACGCTGACGAGGATGTCACCGATGAATTTCGATACTTGCTCGGCGCGCGCCGCCGCCGCTTCGGCCCGATGCTCGGCTGCCAACGCCAGCACGATGCCGACGATCAGCGCCAAACCGGCCAACGTGGCCGCCGACAAGCCAAGCCGGTGGCGCGACACGAACTTGCGCGCGAGGTACCGGCGCGTGGCCGGCAGCGCCTTCAGCGGTCGCCGTTCGGCGTAGCGCTGCAAGTCTTCTGCCAGTGCCGCCGCGGAGTCGTAGCGATCCTCGCGGTTCGGTGCCAGCGCCCGGCGCAACACCGCACGCAATTCCCGCGGCAGGCTGTGGGCGGCCGCCAGCAAGGTTTCAGGCACCGACTCGGCGACCTCGGTGTCATCCAGCAAGGTGGTGCGCAATTGCGCGCCGGAGTGGAAGGACGCCCCGGTGGTGGCGCTGGCGTCGAAATCCGTCAGCACCTCGAACAGCATCACGCCCAGCGAGTACACATCGCTGCGGGTGTCGATGTCGCGGCGCGTGCGCGATGCCTGCTCGGGGCTCATGTAGGTCGCGGTGCCGGCGCGATCGTAATGCACCGTGGCACTCGCGGCGCTGTCGCCGATGGCAATGCCGAAATCGATGATTTTCGGCTGCGGCACGCCATCCACCTCGCGCACCAGTACGTTGTCCGGTTTCAGGTCGCGGTGGATCACGCC
>DASSXP010000093.1:0-3615 GCA_035703755.1 Rhodanobacteraceae bacterium
AACGCCGAGTTGACGCTGGCGCCGCTGTCGATCACCTCGACCTGCATCGAAGCGCCTTCCGGGTCGGCGCGCTGGGCCTCCAGAAAACCGTCGCGCACGGCGGTGGCGGCCGCCGCCAGCGGGCTACTCAGCGGCAGCAGCAGGGCGACGTGGTGCGGTGGCTGATAGCCTTCACGGGTGCTGCCGGGAAGCATGGTGCCAACCGGGCTGTTGAGCTGCGGCAGGGTTTGCGCCAGCGCGCCGCCTTGCTTGGCAATCGCCTGCGCGATCCACGGCTTGAGCGGATCGTCGGCGGCCAGCTGGCTGCCCGCCGTGTTCAGTGCCTGCCGGTCCAGCGTGCCCAGTGTGTCCAGAATCTGCTGCTGGTTCTGCTCGCGGTCGAAGCCTTGCAGCGATGCGTCCAGCGTCAGGCGCGTGCGCACCGCCGCCAGCGGCTGCCCCGATGCGGCCTGCGCGCGGGCGCGGACTTCCAGCGCGCGGCCGCGCCAGGCAGGCGTCAACGTGGCGGCGTCCTGGCTGAGCGCGATCGCGTTGGCGTAGTCGCCGCGGGCTTCGGCAGCTTCCGCGCGGAGCACGGCGTAGTGCTGCAATTGATCCGCGTCGAGCCGGCGCGACGCGATCTCCTCCAGCACCGGCGCGGCCTTGTCCCAGGCGTTTTCCTGTCGATAGCTTTCCACCGCCAGCAACAAATTGGCTTCGCGCCCGGCACGATGTTGCCCGGCCAGCGCAAGGTAGGCCTGCGCGGCGGCGTCGAAGTTGCCTTGCCGGTACAACTGCGCGGCATTGTCGGTGGCGGCCTGTTGCTGCGGCGTCGGCGCGTTCGGCAAGCTGGCGCAGCCGGCCATCAGCAATACGGCGGCGGTCAACGCAAAAACAGGCAGGCGATGGCGACGAAATGGCAGCATGGCGTGAAACCTTGGTGGAATCCCGCGATGATAGCCGATCGGACGCGGCGTTCCGGGTGATCAGGACAGCAGGCAATGCAGCAAGCGGGCAGTGGAATCTTGTGGGTGGTGGCAACCCCGATCGGTCATCTGGACGACTTGTCGCCACGGGCGAAGCGGGTGCTCGGTGAGGTCGACGTAATCGCGGCCGAAGACACCCGCCACAGCCGCACCTTGTTGACCCATCACGGCATTGCCACGCCGTTGCTCGCTCTGCACGAGCACAACGAACGTGATGCCGTGGCCGGTCTGGTCACGCGTCTTGGCGACGGCGCCCGTATCGCCCTGATCAGCGATGCCGGTACCCCGCTGGTCAGCGACCCGGGTTATCGGCTGGTGCGGGCGGCGCGGGAGGCCGGCGTGCGGGTGGCACCGGTGCCGGGCGCCTGCGCCGCGATTGCCGCGCTGTCGGTCGCGGGTTTGCCCAGCGACCGCTTTGTGTTCGAAGGCTTTTTGCCGCCGAAAAGCGCCGCCCGGCGCAGCCGGCTGGAGCATTTGGCGGCCGAATCACGCACGCTGATTTTCTACGAATCCAGCCACCGCATCGTTGACTGCGCAGACGATCTGGTGGCGGTGTTCGGCGCCGAGCGAGAGGCGGTGCTGGCGCGCGAGCTGACCAAGCTGCACGAAACCGTGCATGCCGCGCCGCTCGCCGAGATGGTCGCGTGGCTCAAGGCCGACGCCAACCAGCAGCGCGGTGAGTTCGTGCTGCTGGTGGACGGCGCGGATGATGCCGCCGCCAAGCTGGCGGAAGGCCGTCGGCTGCTCCATCTTTTGCGCGAGGAGCTGCCACCGGCTCGCGCCGCCAAGCTCGCCGCCAAGCTCAGCGGTGCGCCGCGCAAGGCGTTGTACGCGCCCGACGCCGCCGACACGTGATGCGACGTGCCCTGTTTCCTTTATCGGCCCGGCAGATCGTTCGTTGATCGCGCGGCGGCCATTGTGTGCAATGCATTGGATCGGAGTTGACCACCATGAATGCGGAAAGTCTTGACAAAATCTTGAATCAAACCTGGTTTTATCGCTTCGTTCTGCCCGACGGGCGGGTGACGCAGAGCTACGACGACGGTGCGCTGGATGCCGTGCACGACACGCGCCTGCGAATGCTGGAGGCGGTGTTGTCGAGCCGGTTTGGTGCCTCGTTGGGGGGGGGGCAGGGTCATCGACCTCGCCTGCCATCAGGGCTGGTTTGCCAGCAAAATGGCGGCGCGCGGCGCCGATGAGGTGCTGGGGGTGGATGCCCGTGCCGAGCATGTTGCCGATGCGTCCCTGATCCGCGATGCGCTGGGGCTGTCCCGTCTGCGTTTCCAGCAGTCCGATGTGCACACGCTGGACACGGCGGCGCTTGGTCGCTTCGACCTGGTGTTGCTGTTCGGCCTGATCTACCACCTCGAAAATCCGGTCGGCGCATTGCGCATTGCCCGCGAGCTGACGGCGCCGGGAGGCGTCTGTGTCATCGAAACCCAGATCGCGCCCGGTGTGTCCGGCTGGATGGATTACGGCAGCTATCGATTTGTGCGCCCGATCAAGGGCTCGTTTGCGATCATCGACGAAATCGACGACACCCACGGCCCGGAGGCCAGCACCACCGGCATTTGCCTGGTGCCGAGCCTCGATGCCATGCACTGGATCCTCGGCAAGCTCGGCTTTTCACGGGTCGAGGAAGTGCCCGTGCCCGCCGATGGTTACGAGCAGCACGTCCACCACAAGCGGGCGATGTTCGCCTGTTATCTGGACGCGTGAGGCGGCGCGGCGGCGCGGCGGCGTCGCAGCGTGGGGCGTGTCGGCGTCGGGTCGAGCCGGTACTCCCGGTTGGTCTTCTCGGTCATAATGGCGCGGTGGAGTCGGCCGGGCAGTCGCGTCGCACGCAAGTGTGTCGAGGAAAGTCCGGGCTTCGCAGGGCAAGGTGCCAGGTAACGCCTGGGCGGCGCGAGCCGACGGAAAGTGCAACAGAGAGCAGACCGCCGAACGGCCCTGTCGTTGTGAGGCGCTTGCCGGGAGCGAAAGCGACCGGCCAAGTGCCCTCGCACCGCCGCGAGCGGAGACAGGGTGCGTGGCAAGGGTGAAAGGGTGCGGCAAGAGCGCACCGCGTGCGGGGCCAACGCCGCACGGCACGGCAAACCCCACCTGAAGCAAGACCGAATAGGGGAACATTGACGTGGCCCGCGTCGTTCCCGGGTAGGTTGCTGGAGCCTGGCGGCGACGCCAGGCCGAGAGGAATGACTGCCACGCCGCAAGGCGGACAGAACCCGGCTTACAGGCCGACTCCACCTCTTTCGTTGTTTGTGTAGCGCCACTTCACTGCGGACCCTTCGCTGCGGAGTGGCGCTGTACGCCTTCGGTCAGCCGCTGGATCAGGCAGTGCCGGGCAGGTGTGCCGATATCTGTCGTGGTCTGGATGGGGGTTTAAAAAAATCCCTGCATTCAAGCACCTTGCGCCTAATCATGAGAAAGCACTGCAAACTGCCTTCACAAAGATGGCTTTCTTGTTGATTCACAAGTGATTTTCCTTGACAACCCACGATATTCACGGCTATCGTGGGTTTCAGTGTCAAAACGTGGGTTTTCGTGGAGTATGACCCGTGTTTCAAGGCGAGACCGCCATTACCGTGGATGACAAGGGCCGCTTGGCCATTCCAACCGTGTATCGCGAGTTGGTGGCGCAGTCGTGCGC
>DASSXP010000194.1:0-10998 GCA_035703755.1 Rhodanobacteraceae bacterium
GCCGAATCGTTGACCTCGGCCAGTACGTTCTGGCTGAACTTGGTGCCGAGGCTGGCCAATTCGGCGTTGATCGCCTTCATCCGCGCCTGCTCCGCCGCATCCAGCTTGGCGCCAGCGCGGACGAAATCGGTGTGGTAACGCTCCAGCAGTCGCTGGCTTTCCGCATCCAGCTGTAGCGCGGCGCGCTGCTGGTACAAGGCATCGACGCGCTGGAACAAGGCCGGATTGAGGTAGATGGCATCGCGGTGCGCCGCCAGCTTGGGCGAATATTCCGCCTGGAGCGCCTGTCGCGCCTTGTTGGTGTCGGCGCCAACCAGATTGAAGAATACGGTGGTGGCGCGATCCAGAATACGGCCGCTTTGCTCCATCGCCACGATGGTGTTGTCGAAACTGGCCGGCGCCGGGTTTTCGGCGATGGCCTTGATCTCAGCCAGTTGTTCGGCCATGCCCTGATCCATCGCCGGGCCGAAATCGGCGTCCTTGATCTGGTCAAACGGCGGATACTCGAACGGCAAGGTACTGGCCTTCAACAAGGCGTTGCTCGCCACCACCGCGGTGCTGGCGGTACTGCTGGCAGCGCTCGGCGTGGAGGCCGATTCACTGGGCGCGGCGCCGCAGGCGGCCAACAGCAAGCTGGACAGGCCGGCATTGAGCGCCAACGAAAAGGGATACTTTCTCATGGCTAGGTCAGATTTACAGCGAAAGGCCGAACAGGCTAGCAAAGAGTCACGCCCGCCACCCATGACCAAAGGCATGTTTGCAGCCGAATGTTCAGGCGATGCCTAGCCCCGCGATGCCGCTGATGGCGTGGCCATCGAAGCCGGCGCGGTCAGCGAAATGGCGGCCGCGGTCGGCGTAGTCGTGGAACTGGTCGAAGCTGGGCGCGCCCGGTGACAGCAGCACGGTGCCACCGGCAGGCGTCGACTCGCGTGCGTGGTCGATGGCCTGATCGAGGGTGGCGCACTCGATCAGCTTGCCGGCGATGCCAGCCGTGCGCAGGGCTGCGGCGATGCGCGGACCATTGGCACCCTGGGTCACGATGGCGTGTGGCGCGTGGGCGTGCATGGCCTCGGCGAAGTGACTCCAGTCGAGACCACGGTCGAAGCCGCCGACGATCACGCTGACCGCCGCGCCGGCGAGGCTGGCCAGCGCCGCCAGGGTCGCTTCGGGCGTGGTGCTGATGGAGTCGTTGATCCAGTGGCGTCCACCCTGCAATCCCAGCCGCTGCAAACGGTGCGGCAGTGGCATGAAGGTGGACAAGGCCGGCAACGCAGCCGGCGCATCGAGGCCAAGTCGTTCCAGCACCGCCAACGCGGCACAGGCATTCAAGGCGTTGTGTGCGCCCGGCACGCTGAGCGCGGCGGTCGGCCGCATCCGTGTCTCACCGCGTTCGACCCAACCATCCGTCACATGCCAACCTGCGGCATCACCGAACAACAAGCGCCGTGGATGATGGATGGTCTGTTGCAGCAGGTTCGCCTGCGTGGCGTTGACCAGCAAGGCGCGCGACACCGCCGCGAGTTTCAGTTTGTCGGCCACGTAGCGCTCGCGCGAGCCGTGCCAGTCGAGATGCTCCTCGTACAGGCTGGTGACCACGCCGAGTTCCAGCGGCCCGGCCTCGCCGGTCTGGAAGCTGGACAGCTCGATTACCCACAAATCCGCCGCTTGATCGAGCAACTCCAGCAGTGGCAGGCCGATGTTGCCGGCCAGCGCGGTACGGATGCCGAGGCTACGCGCGAGATGCGCGGTCAAGGCGCTGGTGGTGCTTTTGCCCTTGGTGCCGGTGATGGCGACGACGCGCGCGTCCGGGTTCTCCGCAAACCACAGCGCGGTGCCCGAAGTGAAATGCGTGCCGCGTTCGCGCGCGGCGAGCAGTTCGGGTCGATAGGCGGAGATGCCCGGCGATTTCACCACCACCTCGAAGGCGGCCAGCGCAGCGGCATCGGGCGGTGTGCTGCGGATATCGTCGATGCCGGTGCCGCTGGCTGCTTCGTCACTGCTGCAAAACAGCGTCAGTGGCAGTTGCGGCAGGCGCCGCCGGATCGCCGCGATGGCCGCCCGGCCTTCGCGGCCGTAGCCCCACACCGCCACCCGGCGGTGTTCGAGTTCAGCGATACGCATCGAGCAACGGTCGCAACGCGGCCGGCACGTCGTTGTCCCCAGCGGCGACCAACCACGGTTCCAGCGCCAGCGCGCCGGCATCGAGTGCGGGCAGGATGACTTCCCGGAAGCGCTCGACCAGCGCATCCTCGCGCCACTCCGCGCGGCTTGCCAGCGCGGCCATCGCAGCGCGTGCCTCGCTGGCTTCGCCCACGCATTCGAACGGTTTGTGGTCGTGGTATTCCATCAGCGCATCGAAGCCGGCGGCCTGGCTGTCATCGTCCAGCAGATTGCGACCGAAGATGCCGACGAGGCGCGGCTTGGGCATGAACGGCGCCAACGCCAGAAACACGAAGTGGCACTTCGGGCATTGTCCACACCAGCGATCAGCGGGCTTGGGCCCGAGGATGCGGAAGTTGCGGTTGCAGCTGGAAAACACCGCGTCGTAGTGCGCGTTGCGGGCAAAACGCGCCGCCACCGCAAGTTCCGACAACGGCCGCAGCAGCGAGTAGTAGTCGAGGTCGGTGGCAACCCGCGCATTGAGACGCAAGTGGAATGCACGCTCGAAATCGCGGCTCTTGCTCCACTGGTGGTTGATCGGCTGGCCGTCGTATTCCAGCGTCGCGCTGGAGGCCGATCGCTCGTTGGAAAACGCGATCGCGTTGAAGCCATACAGCACCGCCGCTACGGCAAGGATCGCCGAGTTGATCGCGGTCACCGGGATGTGGCCATTCAGCGCACCCTGCCGGTTGAGGTCGAACAACAGCGGCGACAATTCGCGGCCGATGTTGAGCCTTGGCAAGCCGCTGCGCTCGGCGCAGGCGCGAATCAATTCGGAACTGCCGATCCACACCGCGGTGGCGTCGACAGCGGCCGTCTTGAGCAGTTCGACGCTGACCAGCGAATCCTTGCCACCACCAATCGGCACCAGCGTGCGCGCCGGCAAGCCGATTGCGGCGGCGGGCGCTGCGCTCGGGCCGTGCGGAAAGCGGATGCGTCCACGCAGGTCGAGCTGGTTGTGCCAGGCGAACTCGCCCAACCCATGCAGATACAAGTCGTGCAGAAACGCCGCGGTGTCGGCATCGGGCAGCGTGCCGTCGATGTCGATCCCGGCCGGCACCCCGGCCTTGTAGTAACTGATGCCGGCCACGAGATGCAGCAGCTCCAGCGCCGCTTCCAGTGCCGCGGCGCGTTCGGCCGGCAGCGCCGGCACATCCGGGAAGCGGATGCGCTCGACCAGTTCGGGGCCGTCATCAAAAGCGTAGACGAGTTCCGCCACGCCAGCGGCGTAGTGGCGGCGCACAAAACGAAAAGCCCTGGACTGGCGAGGGTCGGCCAGTGTTGTCATTCGATCACAATCTCGTCGGCGGCATCGCGCAAATTGTACTGGGAAGCCATGGTCGCGCCGTAGGCGCCGGCTTGGGCGATCAGCACCACGTCGTTCTCGCTGGCATCTGGCAGACGGCGGTCGGCGCCCAGCACATCGCCGGATTCGCAGATCGGGCCAACCACCTGGTACAGCGTGGTGGCCGCCTCGTCGAGCCGGCTCAGGTTGACGATGTCATGCCAGGCCTCGTACAGCGCCGGGCGGATCAGGTTGTGCATGCCGGCATCGAGGCCCAGATAATTGACGCGGCCCTTGCGCTTGGTCTGGGTCACTCGCGCCAGCAGCACGCCGGCATCGGCGACCAGGTAGCGGCCGGGTTCCATCCACAGTCGGAACTGCGGATAGGCGCGCTTGACCTCGGCCAGCAGCTCGCCGAGCGCGGTCAGGTCCAGCGGCTGTTCCCCCGGATGCGAGGGCACGCCGAGGCCACCGCCGATGTTGAGCACGTCGAGATTGCCGACCCGCTCCGCCAGCGCCGCCAGTTGCGAGTACACGTCACGCCAGTGGCTGGCGTCGAGAATGCCGGAGCCCAGATGTGCGTGCAGCCCCAACAGGCGCACCCGATGGCGGTCGGCAAGTTCGAGGAAAGCATCCAGTTGATCGAGCGCCAGACCGAACTTGCTGCCGCTGCCGCCGGTGCGCACCTTTTCGTGATGGCCGAGGCCACGGCCAAGATCAACCCGCAGCATGATCTCGCGCCCGGCAAACAACTCGCCCCAGTGCGCCAGCGGGTGCAGCGCATCGAGGGTGATGGTGGCGCGGCTTGCCAGCGCCCGCTCGAAATCCGTCCGCGAGGCGAAGTTGGGCGTGAACAGCAGCGGCACCTCCGCCGGCACCGCAGCGGCAACCCGCGCCAGCTCGCCCGGCGACACGCACTCCATCGCAAAGCCGGCCGCCGCCAGCTCGGCGAGCAGTCGCGGGTGGGTGTTGGCCTTGACCGCGTAGTGCCAGCGATCCACCGCCTTGAGTGCCTTGAGGCCGGCGGCATGTTCGCGCACGGTGGGCAGCTGGTAGACGTAACGCGGCGTGCGCTCGGCCGCCAGGGCCAGCAAGCGCTCGCGCTCGTCGCGCCACCAGCCGCGCGGTACGCTGGCTTCGCCGGCGCCGTACAGCGCCTGCCAGCTCGGCCCGAACAGCGCTTCGTCATCGCTGCGCAGACTGCCCGCGCGCACCAGCAATTCGTGCAGGCGTGGCAGCAAGTCATCGACCACATCCTCGTTGACCACGAAGGTCAGGTTGAGGTTGTTGGACGATTGCGAAATCAAGTGCACCTGCATGGCGTCGAACTCGGCCAGCACATCGGACAGGTGGTGCAGCATCGAGCGCATGCCGCGCCCGACCAGGGTGACCGCCGCGCACGGCGCAATCACCTTGACCCGGCACACCTGCGCCAGATCGGTGGCGAGCGCGGCCACGGCGTCGGAATCGAGCAGATTTTCCGTCGGGTCCAGCGACACGGTGACGTTGGTCTCGGCCGAACCGATCAGGTCCACCGACAAGCCGTGGCGCTTGAAGGCCGCGAACACGTCGGCCAGAAAGCCGACCTGTTGCCACATGCCGACCGACTCCATCGACACCAGGGTGATGCCCTTGCGGGTGGAGATCGCCTTGACGCTGGGGGCCGAATCGCGCTCGCGCGGGCCGATCACCGTGCCTTCGAGTTCGGGGTTCTGGGTGTCCTTGATCCACAACGGCACGCGCGGCTCGCGCAGCGGCGACAGGCTGCGCGGATGCAGCACCTTGGCGCCGGTGGAGGCGATTTCCTGCGCTTCCTCGTAGTCGAGTTTGCGCAGCAGCCGCGCGCCCGGCACCTGCCGTGGATTGGCGCTGAACATGCCGGCGACATCGGTCCAGGTCTCGACCCGCTGGGCACGCAACAGGGCACCGAAATACGCAGCCGAGGTATCCGACCCGCCGCGTCCCAGCAGCACCGTGCGGCCCTCGGCGTCACGGGCGATGAAACCTTGCGCGATCAGCACTTCGCCCTGCCCGGCCAGCCGCGCCGCCAGCGCGGCATCCGGCTGCGCACCGACCATCGCCGACAACAGGCGCGTGCGCAGGTTCTGATTCGGCAACGCGATTGCCGCCAGGCATTCGCGCGAATCGACCCACGCCGTCGGCAGGCCATTGGCGCTGAGGAAAGCCGCACCCAGCGCGCTGGACAGCAACTCGCCGTGCGACTGCACCGCCGCCTGCCACGCCAATGGCTCGGCCACTGGCGCCAGCGCCAACGCCCGCAGCGATTCCAGATGCGCCGCCACCGCCGCCGGCATCGGCAAGGCCATTTCATCGAGCAGCGCGCGATGGCGCGCCTGGATCGCCTCGAAACGGCGCTCGCGCTCGGCGCGGCCGGTTTCCGCGCACACGCCCTTCAAGGCATCGGTGACGCCGGACAGTGCCGACACCACGATCAGCACCCGGGCACCCTCCGCGCGACGTTTCGATGCCAGCTTGCCGATGGTGCGCCAACGATCCGCGGCGGCAACGCTGGTGCCACCAAACTTCATCACGATCCAGGGTGCGTCGCTGGGCAGCGGCGCGGAGGCTTCGGCGCTCACGGGGGCAATTCGACTCTGACAGTTGGGACAGCCGAGCAGTGTCGCGTCCGCACCGAAAAAACGCAATTGCACCCGGTCATGACGCAACGGCATGTGCTCATGCCGCGCGTCCGCGGCAGCAGCCCTCGGCCGCGATCACGCTATTTCGCGCACCCCGAATGCAATCGCGCCAAGGTGGCGCTGCTACGGGGTGGCGTGATACACCGCCTTGCCGTCGACCCAGGTGCTCAGGGGCTTGATGTCAGCGATCTGCCGCGCCGGCACCGTGATCGGATCCGCGCTCAAGATCACAAAATCAGCCCGCATGCCGGCCTTCAACTGGCCGACTTCCTGCTCCATGAAGCCGGCGTAGGCGGCGCCACGGGTGAAGCCGGCCAGCGCCTGTTTGCGGCTGACGCGTTGATCAGGCAACCAGCCGCCGGGCGGTTGCCCGGCGAGATCCTGGCGCGTCACCGCGGCATACAGGCCAAGGAAGGGATTGACGTCTTCGACCGGGAAGTCGGAACCGAACGCCAGCGGTACACCTTCATGCAGGAACCGCTGCCACGCGTAGGCACCGTACAAGCGCGCCTTGCCAAGCCGCTGCTCGGCCCATGGCATGTCGGAGGTGGCGTGGGTGGGCTGCATCGAGGCGATCAGGTGCAATTCGGCCACGCGCGGGATATCCGCCTTGTCGAGGATCTGCGCGTGTTCGATGCGCCAACGGTGGTCGGTGTAGATCGCATCATCGCCCAGCACCGCGGCGTAGGTGTCGATGACGGTGCGGTTGCCGCGATCGCCGATGGCGTGGGTCGCCACCTGCACGTTGCAACGGTGCGCCTGCGCCACCTGTTGGCGATACAGCTTGGGATCGGTGACGAACAGGCCGCGATTGCCGTGATCGTCGCTGTAATCGGCCAGCAGCGCCGCACCGCGACTGCCAAGCGCGCCGTCGATGAACAGTTTGACGGTGTGCATGCGCAGGCGACCGCCGGGATCGCGCCATGAACCCTCCTGTGCACACAACCAGTCCAGCGTGGCGCCCGGCCGCGCAAACTCATTGAGCCGCAGTGGAATCTCGCCCGCCTTGGCCAGCTTCTGCAGCACCTTGAAATCGGCCAGCTCGACTCCGGCGTCGTGGACGCCTGTCAGGCCGTCGGCGATGGCATGCTGGAAGGCCGCCTTGTAGGCCGACTCGACCTGCGCTTCGGTCGCCGCCGGTATGGCCGCCGAAACCAGTCCGATGGCGCCATCGACCAGTACCCCGGTGGCCTTTCCCTTGACCCGCTCGATGTGGCCGCCATCCGGTTGCCACTCGCCATCCAGCGATTTCTTCGCGCGCTTGATCGCCGCCGTGTTGACCCAGGCGGCGTGGCCATCGACGCGATCGAGGTACACCGGGCGATCCGGAAACACCGCATCGAGATCCGCCGCGGTTGGAAACGCGTGATCGGGCCAGTCGTTCTGATCCCAGCCATAGCCGAGCAACCAGGCACCCTTGGGCAGCTTGCGGGCGAAGTCGCGCAAGCGCTGGATCGTCTCGGCCTTGCTGGCGGCACCGACCAGGTCGGCCCGCGACAGCATCATGCCGAGATCCAGCATATGGCCGTGGGCATCGATCAGACCGGGAATTACCGCTGCGCCCTTGGCATCGAGACGCTGCGCGTCCGGATAGCGCGCCGACAGCGCATCGCTTGCGCCGACAGCCAGCAATTTGCCGTCTTCATCCCAGACCATCGCGCTGGCCTCGGGCTGCGCTTCGTCCATGGTGTGGATGGTCGCATTGACCAGCAAGGTGTCGGCCGCGAAAGCCGGGCCGGTCAGCGCCAGAAGGGTCGCTGCCGCCAAGAGGACAAGACGCATCGGAATCACTCCACTATCAAGTCCAGCCACTTTGCCGCGCCGACCACGTTCTGGCAAGGGAGCAAAGTCGCGGCCTGCCACGCAAATGCATCGCTCGTTGCAAGCTGGGCATGTTCGCATGGGTTCAAGCCCGTTCTATTCGCGGCAAAGTGGGCCCAACAAGCCGGCCGTCTGTCAAGGCGCTGGTGGGAACCGCACTTCACCCGCGTGTACCAGGCAGGTCTTGGCGACCAGCTCGTCGTCGAAGTTCATTGCCAGCACACCGTCCTTGAGCGACAGATCGAGGAAGTTGAGCAGGTTGCGTGCGTACATGTCGCTGGACGACATGGCCGCGCCGGCGGCCAGATCGAGTGGCCCCAGAACCACCACGCCGTGGTGTTCGATCCGCTGCCCGGCGGCGGTCAGTTCGCAGTGGCCGCCACCTTCGGCGGCGAGATCGACGATCAGCGCGCCGTGCTTCATGCCCTCCACCATCGCCCGCGACAGGATCTTGGGCGACGGTCGGCCCGGTACGGCCGCGGTGGTCACCACCACGTCCACGGTCTTGAGATGGTCGGCCAGCGCCTGCTGCTGCGCCGCGCGCTCCTCGGCGCTCAGCTCGCGCGCGTAGCCGCCACTGCCGGCGGCGCTGACGCCAAGGTCGAGAAACTTTGCGCCCAGCGACTGTATCTGCTCGCGGGTCTCGGGCCGCACGTCGTAGCCATCCACCTGCGCACCCAGCCGCCGCGCGGTGGCGATGGCCTGCAAGCCGGCGACACCCGCCCCGATCACCAGTACGCGCGCCGGCCGGATGGTACCGGCGGCGGTGGTCAGCATGGGAAAGAACTTGGGCGCCGCTTCGGCCGCGATCAGCACCGCGCGATAGCCGGCCACGGCGGCCTGCGAAGACAGCACGTCCATCGCCTGAGCACGGGTGGTTCGTGGCAGAATTTCCAGCGCAAAGCTGCTGATGCCGTGCGCGGCGTATTGCTGCAAGCGCGCGTCGGCGCCGTAAGGGCGCAGCTGCCCGATCAAGGCCGCGCCCGACTTCATCGCCGCGATCACGCCATCATCCGGTGGCTGCACGCACAGCAAGGCATCGGCCGAGGCCGCAACCCGCGACGCATCGGCCCAATCCACCTCGCGGTAGGCCTGATCGGGATAGCCCGCCGCCTCGCCCACGCCCGGTTCCAGCAGCACCCGCACGCCGCGCGTTTTCAGTTTGGTGGCGGTTTCCGGGGTGATCGCCACGCGGCGCTCGCCCGGGCGCGTCTCGCGGAGCGCGGCAATGGTAGTCGGCATGGATCCCCTCCGGCGCGGTTGATCCTGGCAGTGTAGCGCAAGCCTTGCACGCAACAATGGCACGCTACACTGCCGCCATGAACGCACTCGACCTGCTGCAACAACGCCACTCCATCCCCGCCATGCAACTGGGTGAACCCGGCCCGGATGCCGCCGAACTCGACCGCTTGCTCAGCGCGGCACTGCGCGTGCCCGATCACGGCAAGCTGACGCCATGGCGCCTGCTGCTGCTCGCCGGCGAGCAGCGCCGCGAATTCGGCCGTCGGCTGGCATTGATGGCCATCGAAAAACAACCGGACCTGCCCGAAACCAAGCGGGCCAAGGACCGCCAACGCTACGAACACGCGCCGCTGGTGATCGCGGTGATTGCCCACATCGACACCGCGCACGCGCGCATTCCGGCGCAGGAGCAACTGCTGTCCGCCGGTTGCGTGGCCTACAACCTGTTGCTGGGCGCCGAGGCGCTGGGCTTTGGCGCGCAGTGGCTGACCGGCTGGGCCGCTTACGACCGCGATGCCGCAACGCTGCTCGGCCTCGCCGAGAACGAACATGTGATCGGCTTCATCCATATCGGCACGCCAGCCATGCAGCCACCCGACCGCGAACGCCCAGCCATTGCCGACAAGGTGTCACGATGGACAGCGTGAAGCGGGTCCACCTGATCGATGCCAGCCTGTACGTGTTTCGCGCCTGGCACTCGATGCCGGACCAGTTCACCGACCGCGACGGCCACCCGGTCAATGCCGTGTGGGGCTTTTGCCAGTTCCTGCTCGACTTCCTCGAACGCGCCCGGCCCAGCCACGCCGCCGCCGCCTTCGACGAATCACTGACGACATCCTTTCGCAACGACATCTATCCCGCTTACAAAGCCAACCGCGAGCCGGCACCGGAGAGCCTGCTGCGGCAGTTCCGCTATTGCCGCGAATTGGCGGCCGCGATGGGATTCACGGTACTGGTCGACAGCCGCTATGAAGCCGACGACCTGATCGGCAGCGTCGCTGCGGCGTTGCGCGGGCACGATTTTCACGCCTCCATCATCTCCGCCGACAAGGACTTCGGCCAGTTGCTGGGCGACGGCGACGAGCAGTGGGATTTCTCGCGTGGGCAGCGCTGGGGTGCCGCCGGCGTGCGCGCCAAGCTCGGCGTGAAACCGGCCCAGGTAGCGGATTTTCTCGCCATGGCCGGCGACAGCGTCGACAACATCCCCGGCGTGCCCGGCATCGGCGCCAAGACCGCGGCGGTGCTGCTGTCGCACTTCGGCGATCTTGACGCGATTCTGGCGCGGATCGACGAGATTCCGTATCTGCGTCTGCGCGGGGCCGCCTCGATTGCCCGCAAGCTGCGCGAGCACGGTGACGACGCGCGTCTTGCCCGCCGCCTGACCACCATCGCGCTGGATGCGCCGGTACCGCGCGACCCGGCCGCGCTGGCGCTCAAACCGGCCGATGCTGCGGCGCTTGCACCGCTGCTCGATCAGCTCGATTTCGGCCGCGGCACCCGCGAGCGGCTGGCGCGGCTCGGCAACTGAAGCCGCGCCGCCGTCGGCATCACGGATGCGCCGGCGGCGTCACCTTGCTCTGTTTGGCGTTCTTGGCGGTCGGAATCTCCTGCAAGCCGAGATTGACACCACCCTGATCCCACTCAAAGCGCAAGTCCGAACGCCAGATCACCAGCGGCGACAGCGTCTCGCCGTCCTTCAGCTCACCACGGCGATCGTATTTGCCGCGCTGGCTGTTGGCGATGAAATACAGCGTGTCGCCGGCCACGGTGCCGGTGCCGAGCCAGCTGAACTCCGGCTTCGCCACATCCAGCGGCATCGCCTTGGTCACG
>DASSXP010000375.1:0-9276 GCA_035703755.1 Rhodanobacteraceae bacterium
CGCGTGAGCTCGGCAGTGCCAAACTCGCGATTGGCCGAGGCATGGGCGCGCTGTACCGCCCGCATCAATTCCTTGAGGCCCGAACCGTGCTGGGCCGAGAGAGTGACGCGCGGCGCCCAGTCGACGAAGTCCAGGCGGCGGTCGAGCGCACGGCGACAGTCTTCGCGGGCGTCGCTGTCCAGGCCGTCCCATTTGTTGAGGCCGAGCACCAGCGCGCGGCCCGCTTCGAGCACATGGCCGATCAGGGTCAAATCCTGTTCGGCGAGGTTCTCGTGCGCATCCACCAGCAACACCACCACTTGTGCCGATTCGATGGCCGCCAGCGCCTTCAACACGCTGAACTTTTCGACCGCGTCCTCGACCCGTGCGCGGCGACGGATGCCGGCGGTATCGATCAAGGTATAGGCCACGCCATCGCGTTCCAGCGGCACATGGATGGCATCGCGGGTGGTGCCCGCCTGATCCGAGACCACCACCCGATCCTCGCCCAGCAAGCGATTGACCAAGGTCGACTTGCCGGCGTTCGGGCGTCCGACGATGGCCACGCGGATGGAATTGTCCAGCGCGAGATCGAGCCCGTCGCCCGACTCAGGCAACCGGCTTTCGATGCGGGTCAGCAGCTTGTCGATGCCGCGCCGATGGCTGGCGGCAATCGGCAAGCCGCGCGCCAGACCGAGCTCGGCGAACTCGGCCAGCGCCGCCTGTTCATCGAGGCCGTCGGTCTTGTTGACGACAAGTTCGAGCGGCTTGCCGCTGCGCCGCACCTCCTCGACGATGCTGCGATCCTGCGCGGTGAGGCCATCACGGGCATCGACGATGAGCAGCACCAGCGCGGCCTCCTCGATGGCCAGACGCACCTGCTTTGCCGTCAGCCCGTCGATGCCTTCATCGGCACCACTCAGGCCACCGGTGTCGACCGCCATGAACGCTTGCGTGCCGAGATGGCATACGCCGTAATGGCGGTCCCGGGTAACCCCGGGCAAATCCGCCACCAGCGCATCACGGCGGCGCGTCAAGGCATTGAACAGCGTCGATTTGCCGACGTTCGGGCGGCCTACCAGGGCAACGACAGGCAACATGTCATCACGACTTGGTGGTGCCGACACGGAAGGCGGTGATGCCGCCCTGGCTGTCTTCGACGATGACGGTGTTGGCATCGATGACCACCGGCTGCGCGCGGATGGCATCGTGCGACGGGCGCATGCGGGCGACGAATTTGCCGTCGGCGAGATCGAGCCAGTGCACATAGCCCGCCGCGTCACCCACCACCACATAGCTGCCCATGATCGCCGGTGCGCTCAACCAGCGCCAGCTGAGGCCATCCTGCTTCCACAAATCACTGCCGGTGGAATCGTCAAAGGCCCACACATTCGACTCCGCATCCACCCCGATCAGCGACGTGCCGCCACTGGCCAAACCGGAATAGGTCGAGAACGGATGGCTCCACAGCGGCCGCCCGGTCGGGCCTTCCACGGCGATAAGGTCGCCCTGATAACCACCGAGATACACCGTCGTGCCCTGCACCAGCGGAGTGCCGTCGGCGTCCGCCAGCTGCTGGATTTCGGTGCGGCCTTCGCCGCTGGCCGCAACGTGTTCCCACAGCGGCGAACCGTTGTCGAGCCGGATTGCCACCAGCTTGCCGTCGTCGCTGCCGAAGAACACGACCCCTTGACGCACGGTCAAGCCGCCGTTGCCACGCAGGCTGAGCGCCGGCACGATACCGCGGTCGTAGCGCCAGGCGCGGCTGCCATCGGTCTGTTTCAAGGCCGTGATGTTGCCGTCTTCGGTGCGCGCCAGCACCAGTCCGTCGGCAAATACCGGCGCGCTGATGATCGAGGAGCCCAGTTTGGCTTCCCACTGCTGGGCGCCGGTGGTGGCGTTCAGCAACAGCAGTTTGCCGTCGCGGGTACCGATCGCCAGGGCATCACCCAGCACGCTGGGGCCGCCGCTGTAACCGCGATCGCCGGTATCGCGCCATTGCCGTTGCTGACGCCACAGGGTGCGCCCGGTGGCGGCGTCAAACGCGGCAATTTCGCCGTCGATGCTGGCCGCGTACACCCGACCATCGGCAACGGCGGGGCGCATGCGCACACCGCTATGGTGGGCACCGCGTCCGATCCGCGCGTTCCAGAGCTCCTCGACCGGCACCGAGGCGGTGATCTCGGACAAGGCGTGCGGCGGTTTGATGTTGTTCTTCTTGTCGTTGCACGCCGTGATGACCAGCAAGGTCGACAACAGCGCCAGCAGGGCGATCAGCCGCTTCATGACTTCTGCTCCGCCGTGGTGAGATTGTCGATCTTGAGCTGCAACAGGTTGCGCTGCGGCATGCCCACGTCGTAGCTGGCCAGGGCGGTGGTGTAGGCCTTGAGGGCTTCCGCGTTGCGCTTCAACTTGACCAGCGCGTCGCCGCGCAATTCCTGCGCCATGCCGCTGTAATCGGTGGCGGGCAATTTGGCGAGGGTGGCGAGGCTGGCATCCGCCTTGCCGGCGGCGAGCTGCGCGGTGGCGATGCGCAGTTGCGCCAGTGACTTCAGGGCCGCGTCACCGGCGTGGGCTTCGGCCCAGTTCAAGGCCGTTACCGCTTGCTCCGGTTTGCCCGCAGCAAGCGCGCGACGGGCCTGATCAAAGGCCGAGAACACCGCGAACGGCGTGTCCTTGTATTTGTCCTGCAACTGCATGGTCAGGCTGTCGATGGCCTTCTGATCCTTGGTCGCATCCGCCTGCTGCAGCTGCTGGTACAGGCCACTCGCGTCGGCACGATGCTGCGCCTGATGGGTACGCCATTGCTGCAAGCCGAAGATCAGCAGCAAGCCCAGGACAATGCCGCCGGCGATGGCGGCCGCATTCTCGCGCAGCCATTGCAGTACGCGTTCGCTCTGTTCGTGTTCGTCGTAGTCTTCGAGTGCCATTGGATTGCCTTGACTGGCCACGACAAGCGCGGCCGGGTGAATGGTGGTGCGAGCGCGAAGCGGCGTTCGCGCGGGACTGCGTTTCTCATGCGGGCAATCCCGCCCTGGGAACAGGATTGCATCGGCCCGGCGAGCGGGCCGCGCAAGCATAACCGAATCAGCCCTGTGCTGGCTTCAATTCGCCCTGGGCGTCGATCCGGAAGTGCGCCACGTTGGCGCGGCGAAACGCCGCCATGTCGCGGGCCACGCCATCGACTTCGATGGTCGCGTTCTGCGAATTGCCAAGCCGGACATCCAGCGTGCCGGCGGCATTGTACTGGTGATCGCCCGCTTGCAGCAGTGCATACTCGACCCGCTGGCCATCGGCGGCGTGAATCTCGACCCAACTCGGGGCATCGAGATGCAGGCGGATGCGCGACGTCTGATCGGCAGCAGGCTGCACTGCGACCGCGACGGGTGCCGGGGTCACCAACTCACGATCCAGCAATCCGACCGGTGCCATCGAGGCCATCAACGGCGCGCCTTCCTCGACTGCAGGTGCGCTCAGGGGCTTCTGGTCCGCCACCGGGGCGACCTTGTCGACGGTTTGCGCATCGGTGGCGACGTGGCTGCTTGCCGGCGGGTCCAGCGGCACCAGACGGGTCAAATCCGGCTTGAGACCACCATGCAGCCCCAGCAGCAGCATCGGCACTACCACCAGTGCGGTCAGGCCCACATAGGTCGCGGCGGTGGTGTAGCGTTGCCACAAATAATGGCTGCGTGGAATCCCGCCGGTGGACACCAGTGGTGGGCTCAGTGGCGCGGCGGGGGCCGCGGGCTCCACGCTGGGCGCATCCATTTCCAGCAAGTTGCTGTAGCTGCGCAGGTAGCCGCGCAGGTACAGCGGCGAGTCGATGCCGTGCCAGTCGCCACTCTCGAGTTTTTCCAGTACCCGATGCGGCAAGCGCAAGCGTCGCGCGGCGTCGCCGAGCGACAGGTTCTTTTTCGCACGGGCATGCTGAAAGCGCTCACCGATGCGAATGGCGTTGTCGTGATCGCAGGCTACCGCCGCGGCATCGGTCGCCGTCGGAGCCTCTTCAGTTGCCGCGGCCGGCAACACCGACTCGACGACCGCCGCCGCTTCGGCTACCGGCGCGACGGGCATCTCGATGTCGACCGTGGAGCGTGAAGCCTCCTCGATCCGCTCGGCGCTTGCCGGTGCAGTCGCCACGGTCTGCGGACGGGCGGCGCGGGTATTCTTGCGTTTCCGGTGACTCATGGGTTCACTCTGCTGCTCAGACTGCGCGTCTGTTCCGAATCCGGGAACTCGTTGCGCAACCGTTTGGCATATTGTTGGGCAACGTCCGCATCGCCCAGCCCGGTTTCGATTCGATAAGCCAACAACAACGCGTCCGCGCTCGGCCGTCCAGACGCCTCGAAGCGCTGGATGAAGGCACGGGCGTGGAAATAGTCCTTCTGCTCGGTCAGCGCACTGGCCATGAGGTACAGCGCCTCGGGGCTGTCCGGCCGCAGTGCCAGCGCGTGGCGCAGCGGCTCGGTGGCCTGGCTGGGCCGATTCGCTTTCAGAAGGCAGGTGCCTTCATTCAGCAGCGCCGCCGTGGGCGTCTTGTAGAACGGATCGGCCACCGCCTGATTGAAATACTTGATCGATTCGTCGATGCGGCCGATCTTGCACAGGAACTGGCCCAGATTGTTGTTGGCTGGCCCTTTGTCCGGCTCGATTTTCTGGGCGATCCGGTAGTACTTCTCCGCCAGCTGCAACTTGCCGATGCGCTCATACAGAACCGCGATGACGGTATTGGCGGGCACGTAGTCCGGGTCAAACTCCAGCGCCGTTTTCAGTTTGTCCAGCGCCATCTCCAACTGGCCCCGCTGCATGTAGCGCTGGCCGAGCTCGGTGTGCACCCGCGCCGCATCGGTGCGCTGATCCTGCGCCGATTCGCGTGGTTGCTCGCCGGCGGTGGCGGCCGGTTCCATGCTGCTGTGCCGCGTTGTGACACAGCCGGCCAGCACGCTGGCGCACAGGGCTACGGCAAGGAACTTAAGCGACATGGCTGGTGCCCTCGGCGAGTAGTCGGTTGAAGGCGGCCTGGCGCCGGGTACGATCCTGCACCTGGCCCTTGAGCTGGCCGCAGGCCGCGTCGATGTCATCGCCGCGGGTGCGGCGCACCGGCGCCACCAGCCCGGCATGGTTGAGGATCTGCTGGAACGCGGCAATGGCGGCCGGCTCCGATCGCTCGAAGCGCGTGCCGGGGAACGGGTTGAATGGAATCAAGTTGACCTTGGACGGCAGCGTCCGCATCAGCTTGACCAGCTGGCGCGCGTGCTCGGGGCGATCGTTGACGCCCTTCATCAAGGTGTATTCGAAGGTGATGGTGGCGCGTGGCCGCGTTGACACGTAGCGCCGACAAGCCGCCAACAGCGCGGCAATCGGATAGCGCTTGTTGATCGGCATCAACTCGGTGCGCAGTTCGTCGTTGGGCGCGTGCAGCGAGACCGCCAGCGAGACATCAGACACCGCCGACAGCTTGTCGATCAATGGCACCATGCCGGCAGTCGACAGGGTGACCCGCTTGTTGGCCAGGCCGAAACCGAGGTCGTCGCGCATCAGGCTCATGGCGGTGACCACGTTGTCGAAATTGGCCAGCGGCTCGCCCATGCCCATCATCACCACGTTGGTGATGCGGCGGTTCTGGTGGGTGACATTGCCGAGGTGTTTGGCGGCCACCCACACCTGACCGATGATTTCCGACGCCGCCAGATTGCGATTGAATCCTTGCGTGCCGGTCGAACAGAAATGGCAGTTGAGCGCGCAACCGACCTGCGAGGACACGCACAAGGTGCCGCGCGTCGGCTCGGGGATGTAGACGGTTTCGATGGCATTGCCGCCATCCATGCCGAGCAGCCACTTGTGGGTGCCGTCGGTGGAGGCTTTTTCCAGCAAGGTCGACGGCGGCGTCACCACCGCGTGTTCGGCCAGCTTGGCGCGCAAATCCTTGCCAAGGTCGCTCATTGCCTCGAAATCGCTTTCGAGTCGATGGTAGATCCAGCGCATGACCTGTTCGGCGCGATAGGGTTTTTCACCCAATCCGGCAAAAAAATCCCGGAGCCCCTGGCGATCGAGGTCAAGCAGGTTGGTCTTGCTGGCGCTGGCAGTGGGCTGGTTCATGCAGTTCTAGTCGACGCGGACGCGGGCGACCCGACACCGTGCGGTGCACAAGGTCGCCCATGGCCAATCAGCGCGGGCAAAGCTCCGATTCGGCGAAGAAGTAGCCGATCTCGAAACGGGCCGTTTCCGGCGCATCCGAACCGTGCACGGCATTGGCATCGATCGACTGCGCAAAGTCGGCGCGAATGGTGCCGGGCGCGGCATCGGCCGGGTTGGTGGCGCCCATCAGCTCACGATTCTTGAGGATGGCGCCCTCGCCTTCCAGCACCTGGATCATCACCGGGCCGGAAATCATGAAGTCCACCAGCGGCTTGAAGAACGGGCGTTCACGATGCACGGCGTAGAAGCCTTCCGCATCGGCGCGGCTCAGCTGCTTCATCCTGGCCGCGACGATGCGCAGACCGGCCTTCTCGAAACGGGCATAAATTTCGCCGACGACGTTCTTGGCAACGGCATCGGGCTTGACAATCGACAGGGTGCGCTCCAGCGCCATGTTGGCTCTGCTCCACTAAATAAAGGTTGATTTGGGATTCATGCGTCCATCCGTTACCCGTGGCGACCAGCGCAAATCCATGCTCGGACGCCTAGTTAGGACACATTACTGCTGTCAATACTAGCCGATTGTGACGCAATCCGCGAGTGCCACCGCCGGCCGTTTGACCCATCCAGCTGACCGGCCTATGATTCAAACAGTCGTTTCATACGCGATCATACTGTGGCTACCCCTCCGTTCAACACGCGACAACGCATTCTGGGCGCCGCCGAGGAGCTGTTTGCACGCCACGGCTTCGCTGGCGCCTCGCTGCGCCGGGTGACCGCTGCGGCCAAGGTCAATCTGGCTGCCGTCAACTACCACTTCGGCTCCAAGGACAACCTGATCGAAGAGGTGTTTCGCCGCCGCCTCGACGATCTCAACGCGCGCCGACTGGATCGCCTGGGCAGCGTCGCGGGCCGCGCGGACACCACGCTGGAAACCGTGCTCGATGCTTTCATCGGCCCGGCCCTGGAGCAGTCCATGGATCGCCATGGTGGCAGCGCCTTCGTGCGCGTGCTGGCGCGCGCCTACGCCGAGCAGGATGATCGTTTGCGCAAGTTCCTGTCGCAAAACTACGGCCATGTACTGAAACAGTTTGCCGTCGAGTTCTCGCGCCTGCTACCGCACCTGGACAAGGAAGAGCTGTACTGGCGACTCGACATCGTGGCCGGCGCCCTCACCTACGCGATGGCGGATTTCGGCGTCATCAAGCGCCGTGAGGGCGAAAACGAGAAGCATTACCGCGAACGCGCCGCGCAGCATCTGGTGCAGTTCGCCGCCGCCGGCCTGCGCGCGGCCTAAGCCCGCCGCGACACCGGCTTATTTGTTCGCACCCGCACCGTGGACACGGTGTACCCGCTGAAATTCCGCAATACAGAGGTTTCCATGAGTCACTCCACACTCCGCATCCGCAAGGCCGCCGTACTCGGTGCCGGCGTCATGGGCGCGCAAATCGCCGCTCACCTGACCAATGCCGGCGTCGAGACGGTGCTGTTTGACCTCGCCGCCAAGGAAGGCCCCAAGAACGCCATTGCACTCAAGGCCATCGGCCACCTGGCCAAGCTGTCGCCCGCGCCGCTGGCGCTGCCGTCGCTGGCCGGATCGATCATCCCGGCCGACTACGACGAGAACCTCGCCGAGCTCAAGGATTGCGACCTCATCATCGAGGCGATCGCCGAACGGATGGACTGGAAGCTCGATCTGTATCGCAAGGTGGCGCCCCACCTGCCTGCCAACGCGGTGGTGGCCAGCAACACCTCGGGCCTGTCGATCAATACCTTGGCCGACGCCCTGCCGGAAGCGCTGCGACATCGTTTCTGTGGCGTGCACTTCTTCAACCCACCGCGCTACATGCACCTGGTCGAAGTGATCCCGGCCCGGACCACCGACGCCGCGGTGCTGGCGGGGCTGGAAGCCTTTCTCACCACCGCACTCGGCAAAGGCGTGGTGTTTGCGCGTGACACGCCGAACTTCATCGGCAACCGCATCGGCGTGTTTTCGATCCTCTCCACCATGCACCACACCGCCGCCTTCGGGCTCGGTTTCGACACCGTCGACGCGCTGACCGGCCCGGCCATCGGCCGCCCCAAGAGCGCCACCTACCGCACCGCCGACGTGGTCGGACTCGACACCATGGCGCACGTCATCAAGACCATGGCCGACACGCTGCCCGACGATCCCTGGCACGCCTACTTCAAGTCACCGGACTGGCTGGCCGCGCTGATCGAGCAAGGCGCACTGGGCCAGAAAACCGGCGCTGGTGTGTTCAAGAAGGTCGGCAAGGAAATCCAGGTACTGGATCTCGCCAGCAAAGCGTACCGGCCGGCTGATCAAAAAGCCTCCACTGCCGTGGCCGCCATCCTGGCACTGCGCAACCCGGTGGAAAAATTCGCCCAACTGCGGGCGTCGTCAGAACCACAAGCGCAGTTTCTGTGGGCCATCTTCCGCGATCTGTTCCACTACAGCGCGTTCCATCTCCAGGACATCGCCGCGACCGCGCGCGACGTCGATCTGGCGATCCGCTGGGGCTACGGCTGGAAACTCGGCCCATTCGAAACCTGGCAAGCGGCCGGTTGGCGCGAAGTGACCGGCTGGATCGCCGAGGATATCGCCGCCGGCAAGGCCATGAGTGATGCCGCGCTGCCCGCCTGGGTCACCGATGGCCGTGACGGCGTGCACCATGCCGATGGCTCCTGGTCCCCCGGCGCCGGCAAGGATCTGCCCCGCTCCAGCCATCCGGTGTACCAGCGCCAGCTGTTCCCCGACCCGATCCTGGGCGAAAAGCCCGCCAGCGGCGACACGCTGTGGGAGAACGACGGCGTGCGGCTGTGGACGCTGGGTGACGACGGCGTCGGCATCCTGTCCTTCAAGACCAAGATGCACACCGTCAACGATCAGGTGCTGGATGGCATCCAGCACGCCATCGGCATCGCTGAAGACCAGCTCAAGGCGATGGTGATCTGGCAACCGAGTGAGCCATTCTCTGCCGGCGCCGACCTCAAAGGCGCGCTGGGCCTGCTGCAAGCCGGAAAACTGGCCGAGTTCGAGGCGATGATCGCCAACTTCCAGCGCACCAGCATGCGCATCAAGCACGCGCTGGTGCCGGTAGTGGCGGCGGTGCGCGGGTTGTGCCTTGGCGGCGGCTGCGAGTTCCAGATGCACTC
>DASSXP010000129.1:0-3926 GCA_035703755.1 Rhodanobacteraceae bacterium
GACGACCTGATCAACAAGGGCGCCGACCTGGAGAAAGTGGTGCTGTCGCGCGCGGTAAAATGGCACCTCGACAACCGTGTGCTGGTCTACGCCAACAAGACGGTCGTGTTCGACTGAGACCATGCGCACGGCGAACCCGACGCGATCGAAATCCCCTTTTTTGCAGACAGGCAGCCATGACCGAGATTCTTGTTTTGTATTACAGCGTCGGCGGCAGCCTGCGCGAGATGGCGCAACTGGTCGCGCGCGGCGTCAACCAGGTGGCCGGCGCCAGCGCCCGGCTACGCACGGTGCCGCCGGTGGCGCCGCGCACCCAGGTGGCCGAGCCGCCGGTGCCCGATGAAGGCGCGCCCTACGCCGAGCTGGCCGACCTCGAAGAATGCGCCGGCCTCGCGCTCGGTTCGCCCACCCGCTTCGGCAACATGGCGGCACCGCTGAAGTATTTTCTCGATACCACCGGCGCGCTGTGGGCGAAAGGCAGTCTGGTCGGCAAGCCCGCCGCCGTGTTCACCTCCACCGCCAGCCTGCACGGCGGCCAGGAAACTACGCTCACCAGCATGATGCTGCCGCTGCTGCACCACGGCATGCTGATCGTCGGCCTACCCTACACCCTCGCCGAGGTGAACCACACCGCGAGCGGCGGCACCCCCTACGGCGCCAGCCACTGGGCGGGCGACACCGACGACAAGCCGCTCACCGACGACGAACGCGCGCTGTGCATCGCGCTCGGCCGGCGCCTCGCCGAAACCGCCGTGAAGCTGGCGGCATGAGCCGGCCGGCGAGGGGCCCGCGCAGCGGGATCGACGGCCGGGCGAATGCTGGCGGACGCCGCGGCGTTGGCCACGGATCGAGAAGGAATCATCAGAGGCCGGGCGCATGAAGACGCTGCAACACATTGCGAGCGCGAGCCTGATCGCGCTGATTTTCCTGTGCCTGGCGTGGGAGTTGTGGCTGGCGCCGCTGCGCCCCGGCGGCTCCTGGCTGGTGCTGAAGGTGCTGCCGCTGCTGCTGCCGCTGATGGGCATCCTGAAAGGCCGCCGCTATACGTATCAGTGGGCGCCGATGCTGGTGCTGGCCTACTTCACCGAGGGCGTGGTGCGGGCATGGTCGGACACGGGCCTGTCGGCGGGGCTGGCCGGCGCCGAGGTGCTGCTGTCGGTGGCGTTTTTCTTCGCCGCGATCTACTACGCCAAACTCAGCGCGCCGTCCCGGCTCGCCCAATAAAAACGCGTCAGGAGCCGGGCGCCCGCGAGAAAGGCGGCTGACGCTTACTGCGTGGCGGGCAGTGTCAAGATTGCCCGCACCCCTCCCAGCGGCGAATCCGCCAGCACGACCTGGCCGCCATACATGCGCGCAAGATCGTCGACAATGGCCAGCCCGAGCCCGCTGCCGGGAACCTGCTGGTCGGCCCTGACGCCGCGGCGGAGCATGGCTTCCCGCTGCGCCGTGGCGATGCCTTTGCCGTCGTCGTCGACGCGGATCACGAGTCTGCCCTGTTCGATGCCGGCATCGGTCTCGACGCGGCGCGACGCCCACTTGCAGGCGTTGTCGAGCAGGTTGCCGAGCATTTCCTGCAAATCCTGCGCTTCGCCGTGAAACGCCAGACTTGCCGCGATCGGCTGCACGACCAGATCGAGATTCCGCCCGGCATGAATGCGCCGCATGGTCCGCACCAGCCCCTCGACGACGGGGCCGAGCGGCGTCCGGGCGCCAGGCAGGCTAACCGCGGCGGCGGCCTGCGCCCGCGCCAGGTGGTAATCCACCTGCCTGCGTGCCATCTCGACGTGGGCGGCCACCAGACGCGCCAGCGCATCGTCCTTGCCGTCGGCCGCATTGGCGAGGACGCTCAAGGGTGTTTTCAGCGCATGGGCGAGATTGCCCGCCTGGGTGCGGGCACGCTCGACGACTTCGGCGTTTCGCGCCAGCACGGTGTTGAATTCCTCGACCAGCGGCATGATTTCCGCCGGGAACGCCCCCTCGATCCGCTGCATTTCACCGCGGTGCACGCGCCCGAGCGCTGCGCGCAGCTTCCGCAGCGGCGCCAGCCCGACGAAAACCTGCACCAGCGCCGCCAGCGCCAGCCCGAGGCCCAGCACGCCCAGCGCCAGCCAGAGCTCCTTGTTGAAGCGGGCCACCGGCTCGATCATCAGCCCTTCGTCGGCGGCGACGATCAGCCGCAGCGGCAGTTCGTCGATCCGCACGCTGCGTTCGACCATCCCCAGCATCTCCCCTTGCGGGCCGGCGATGCGGTGCTGGTGAACCTCGCCGCTGGCGGGCGAATCGGCGGGCACGCGCAGCACCTGATCCCACAGGGAGCGTGAGCGCGCCACGGCCGGGATTGCCCGAAGACCGCGACCGGCGAGGCGGTCGATCTGCCAGTAGATGCCCGCGAAAGGCTTGTTGAGTCGGGGATCGCTCAACGGCATCGCCAGCGTCGGCTGGCCCTGGCCGTCGAGCGCCAGTTGGGCGGTCAACTGGTCAAGATGGGTTCTCAGTTCGGCATGAAACTGCAGTTCCACATGCTGGCGAAACATGTTGCCCAGCCCCCAGCCGGCAACGAGGATGGTGGCGACAATCCAGAACAGCGTGCCCAGCAGCAGACGAAAGCGCAGCGAGCCGCGCAGGGTGGCCAGCGTCATTGCGGGTTGACGAGGCGATAGCCCATGCCGCGCACGGTTTCGATCAACCCGGGCGGCAGCTTCTTGCGCAGGCGGCCGACGAAAACCTCGACGGTGTTCGAGTCGCGATCGAAATCCTGCGCGTAGATGTGCTCGACCAGGTCACTGCGGGAAACCACCTCACCCGCGTGGTGCATGAGATACGCCAGCACGCGGTATTCGTGGCTGGTCAGCGTCAGGGCCCGGCCCTCGACGGTGACGCGGTTGTTGCGGGTGTCCAGCGTTACCGGGCCGCAAACCAGCTCGGCGCTGGCATGGCCGCCGACGCGGCGGATCAGCGCGCGCAGGCGGGCCAGCAGCTCTTCCATGTGGAAGGGTTTGGTCAGGTAATCGTCGGCGCCGGCATCGATGCCGGCCACTTTTTCGTGCCAGTTGTCGCGCGCGGTAAGGATCAGCACCGGCATGGTGCGCCCGGCGGCGCGCCATTTTTTCAGCACGGTGATGCCATCCATTTGCGGCAGGCCAAGATCCAGAACGACCGCGTCGAAGGACTCGGTATCGCCCATGAAGTGGGCGTCTAGGCCGTTGTGCGCCACATCGACCGCGTAACCGGCCTCACGCACGCCCTCGGCCAGTTGCGTGGCCAGCGTCGGTTCATCTTCCACCAGCAGGATGCGCATCAGCGTGCCGCTCCACGGCGGCCATCCTTGCCCTTCGGCCCCTTGATGCCGAGCAGCGCGCCGTCGCGGGCATCGATCTCGATCTCGACCAGCGCCCCGCCCGTGCGCAGCAGCTTGATCTCGTAAATCCAGCGCACGTCCTCGCGCTCCAGTTCGACTTCCATGACCTGCCCCGGATAGTCGCGCTCAACCCGTTCCATGATCGTCCGCAAGGGCAGGATCTCGCCGGATTCCAGCGCCCGACGGGCGCGATCATGATCGTGCCCGTCGCCGGCCTGGCCCGCCCCGGCGCCCAGCAAGGCCAGCAGCAGCGCGGCGGAAAGTGCCGCGCGCAATCCCCTCGACGGTTTTCTGCCCGACATTGCGGTCTCCAGAATGGATTTTTCCATGGTTTGTTTTTAACCCCGCAAGCCTGAACGCAGGATGAACGGCGGATTCACCTTCGGTTCAGTTCACTGCGGGCACAGTGCAGCTTCACACCCATCGTAAAGGAGAAAAACCATGCCTCGGAAGCTTGCCGTCCCGTTGGGAATTGTCGCCTCGATCCTCGCCACCTCGCTCTTCGCCGGACCGCGCGAAGACCTGCTGGATCAATACGCTACCGCAGCAAGGAAAGAGGCGCCAACTT
>DASSXP010000327.1:0-4527 GCA_035703755.1 Rhodanobacteraceae bacterium
TGGAGACAGCGCTCAAGGTATGAAACAGGCCAGGCCGGGCGCGCAGTTTCAGCGCGCGTCGGGCGCCAGTTCGGCGACGCACTTCAGTTCGATGGCAATCGGCGTCGGCAGGGCGTGGATGCCGACCGTGGTGCGGCAGGCGTCGACGCCGGCGAAGTGCTCGGCATAAAGGCGGTTGTAGGCCGCGAAGTCGCGCTGCATGTCGGTCAGAAACACGGTGACATCGACCAGGTCTTGCCAGCGCGCACCGGATGCTTCCAGCACCGCGCGCACATTGGCGAACACCTGCCGGCATTGGGCTTCGATGTCGTACGCAAGCACCGTGCCGGTTGCGTCCAGCACATTGCCCGGGATCTCGTTGCTGCCGGGCGTGCGTGGACCAACGCCGGACAGAAACAGCAAATTGCCGACCCGCCGGGCATGCGGGTAAGCGCCAACCGGCGCCGGCGCCGTGTCGGTGCGGACGCTGTTGCTCATACGGCCACCTGCGCCTTGCCGCACAGCAGGTCGATTGCCCGCTGACGCGCCGCCAGATGCGACTCGTAATCGGGGATGTCCAGCTCCAGGCTGTGAATGATGCCGTCGGCCAGGCCGTAGATCCAGCCGTGTACCACCAGCCGCTGGCCACGATCCCAGGCCTCGCGCACGATCGAGGTGCCACAAACGTTGATCGCCTGCTCGATCACATTGAGCTCGCACAAGAGCTTGTGACGGGCGGCAAACTCGCCCAGGCCATCCAGCGCGTCAGCGTGCGTGCGCGCGACATCACCGACGTGGCGCAACCAGTTGTCGATCAAGCCGAGCCGGCTCTCTTTCAACACCGCCGCCACGCCACCGCAACCATAGTGGCCCACCACCAGAATATGCTCGACCTTCAGCACGTCGACCGCGAACTGCAGGGCGCTGAGCGCATTGAGGTCGGTGTGCACCATCAAGTTGGAGACGTTGCGGTGGACGAAAATCTCGCCCGGCGGCAAGTCGACGATCTCGGTGGCCGGTACCCGGGAGTCGGAGCAGCCGATCCAGAAATAGCGCGGACTCTGCTGCAACGACAGCTGCTCGAAGAAATCCGGTTCGCGGGCGGTAATGTTGCTGGCCCAGCGGCGATTGTTCGCCAACAGGTCTTTCAACGAGTTCATTCGTGGTCCTGGTCAAAGCGGTAAACGCGTCGATCATACAACCCATTGCCGGGCCGGGTTCAGTCGCGGCCCTTGATGGCGATGCAGACGTTCTTCGGTTCGGTGAAAAAGCGCAAGGCTTCGCTGCCGCCTTCGCGGCCGAGGCCTGAGTGCTTGACGCCGCCGAACGGCGTGCGCAGATCGCGTTTCAGCCAGCAGTTGACCCACACGATGCCGAAGTCGAGCCTCGCCGCCATGCGGTGCGCGCGGTCAAGGTCGCGTGTCCACAGCGAGGCGGCGAGGCCATAATCGCTGTCGTTGGCAATGCGGAGCGCTTCCGCTTCGTCGTCGAAAGGCAGCAGCGTGACCACCGGGCCGAAGATTTCCTCGCGGTTGGTGGCGCAGTCGGAGGGCAGACCCTCGATCACGGTCGGGGCGACAAACCAGCCGTCGGCGCAGCGCCCGTCGAGTTGAACCGCGCTACCGCCGCAAAGGATGCGGCCACCTTCGTCGCGGGCACGTTGGATGCAGGCGGTGACCTTGTCGAAATGTGCGGCCGAGACCAGCGCGCCGAGGTCGCTGGTGGCTTCCAGTGGATCGCCGACACGCAGGGCGCGGACGCGTTCGAGGTAACGCTGCTTGAAATCGGCAAAGATCGAGCGTTCGACCAGCAGGCGTGAGCCGCACAGGCAAATCTCGCCCTGGTTGGCAAAGCCCGAACGCACGATGGTGTCAAGGTTGGCGTCCGACAGATCGGCGTCGGCGAACACGATGGCCGGATTCTTGCCGCCCATTTCCAGCGACACCTTCTTGAACGCGGCGGCGGCACTGGTGGCGATGGCCGCGCCAGTACGGGTGGAACCAGTAAATGAAATTGCCTTGATTCCGGGGTGCTCGACGATGGCTTGCCCCACCGTGGGGCCGAGGCCATGCACGATGTTCAACACGCCGGGCGGCAAGCCGGCTTCATGCACCAGTTGCGACAGCAGGAAGGCAGTCAGTGGCGTCACTTCGGAAGGCTTGGCCACCACCGCATTGCCGGCGGCCAGCGCGGGGGCGATTTTCCAGGTGAACAAATACAGCGGCAGGTTCCACGGGCTGATGCAGCCAACCACGCCCAGCGGCTGGCGCAAGGTGTAGTTGATGGCGCTTGATTCCATCGCGTGTGCTTCGCTCGGCCATTGCGTGATCGCCGCGGCGAAAAAGCGCAGATTGGCGACAGCGCGTGGAATGTCCAGCGTGCGGGCGAGTTGCAAGGGCTTGCCGCTGTCGCGCGATTCGGCCAATGCAAACGATTCCAACCGCTCCTCGATCAGCATGGCGAGCCGCGACAGGCAATGCGCGCGCTGTTCGGCCGGCGTCGCGGCCCAGCCCGGTGCCGCCGCCTGCGCCGCGGCCACGGCCAGCCCGACATCGGCGTGGTTCGAGTCCGGGCAGCGCGTGAACACCGCTCCCGTCGCCGGCTCGTGCACATCGATCCAGCCGTCAGTTACCGACGCCCGCAAGACGCCGCCGATCAAGTTCAAAAGTGATTGCGTTTCCATGCAGCCAGTGTAACCCGCAGCCGCCCCGCGGCTCGCGTCCGGTGGCGGGCGGGTCGTGGTTCGCGGAAGTCGAGAAGGCGGGTGCAGGGTGCATTCAAATGCCCCCGATTCTGCCCCTTGGGGCGCCCGGATCGGGACGCCAGCCTGCGCGCTGCAAGCGGAGCCGCCCGGCCACAAAAAAACCCGCAAATCGCGGGGTTTTTTGCGGTTTCTCGGGCCTTGCTGGATGCCCTGAAACCCTCATGTGGTGCCGAAGGTGGGACTCGAACCCACACGCTTTTAAGGGCGGCGGATTTTGAATCCGCTGCGTCTACCGATTCCGCCACTTCGGCTGGCAAGTGATGCCAAGCGCGCCATTATTGCCGATTCAGGCGACCAGGTCGAGAGCCAATTCGCGTTGTTCGCGTCGATACCAGCTTTCCTTGAGCGGGGTGAAGATCGAGCAGGTCGTCATCGGCCCGGAATAGATGTGCAGGCTGACGCAAACATCGCTGTCGCTGGGGTTGCGGATGGCGTGGTATTCGTGCGGCGGGATCAGGCTGCCGGCCGAACCGGCACCGGCCTGGATCGAGCCGACCGGGCGGAAGCACAGGCGCGGCTCGTCCTGTTCCACCAGTTCGTACTGGGTGATCTCCAGCTCGCCGTGCCAGACCCCTTCGACGCACCACATGCCGGCATGGTCGTGAATTGGAGTGCCCTGACCGGGGCCCCAGGTCATTGCCACCACCGCGTAGCCGTACTGCGCGCTGCGGTAGAGCTCGCGGCGGGCGTAGTGGCCGGGCAGCGGGTGATACACGCAGTCGGGCAGTTGTACGCCGCGATCACGGATCAGCCGACACAAGCCGTGGCGCAATTGGTCGGTAATGGCCGGCAAGTCGCCGCAGGCCACTGCGTCGTCCAGCGTCTGGATCAGGGTATTTGAACCCGGAAAGTTGATTGTGGGCATAAGCCCATAATAGCTGGATATAAGCGTTGAGGAAGGGCGCGCCGATGTTGCGATGCAGCAGCCATGGCTGCTGGCGCCGCGATGGGCGGGCGCTGTGCATCACGCGCTGGCGGGATCGTCCAGGAAGCCTTTGATCGCCACGCCAAAGCGCTCGACGTCAACCAGAAAAGCGTCGTGCCCCTGCGGCGAATCCAGGGCGACGAAGCGAACCGTTGCGGCGCCCAGCCCAAGGCCGGTGGCGATCTGCTCCTGCTGTTGCAGCGGGAACAGGATGTCGGATTCGACGCCGATCACCAAGGCTTGTTCGAGATGGATGCTGGCGAGTGCGCGTTCAACGTCACCGCCGCCGTATTCGGCGGCATCGAACCAGTCGCTGGCACGCGACAAATAAAGGTAGCAGTTGGGGTCAAAGTTGCGCACGAAGCGACGCGCGTGGCCTTCGAGGTAGGACTCGACCTGGAACTCGAAGCCGAACGGATCGTCGGCGCGGTTTTCGGCATCCAGACGAATGCGCGCGAAGCGGCCATTCCACTCCATTGCCGAGCGGTAGGTGATGACGCCGAGCTTGCGGGCGATGGCCATGCCGTGGTCGGGGTAGTGTTCCTCGTCGTAGCGGCCGTCGTTGAAGTGAGGGTCGAGCCGGATCGCCTCGCGTTGCAACGAACGGATGGCAATGGCGAACGGTTGCGCGCGTGGGGCAGTGGAAATGCTGATGTGGCGGCGCACGCTGCCCGGGTGCAGCAACATGTAGGCCAATGCACCCATGCCGCCCATCGAACAGCCGACCAGACAATCGAGACGCTCGATGCCGAGGGCGGACACCAGTGCGTAGGCAGCATTGGCGGTGTCTTCCAGTGTCAGCTCCGGGAAGTCCAGGCGATAGGCTTGTCCGGTAGCCGGGTTTTGGCAGGCCGGCCCG
>DASSXP010000113.1:0-4169 GCA_035703755.1 Rhodanobacteraceae bacterium
GATGCGGGCACGGCCGAGGCGCGCCTGAGCGGCCATGTAAGCCATCATCTCGGCGTGGGCGACCGAGCAGTGCTGCGGCATCACCCGGTTCACGCCGGCGGCCACCACGCGGCCGGCATCGTCGAACACCACCGCGCCAAACGGGCCGCCGGTGCCGTGGAGCACGTTCTGGCGTGACAGTTCGATGGCCAGCGCGATACGCGATTCATCGCTGTCGCAAATGGTCGGCATCGGTATGGCGGAATCGAACCAGTCGGGGAGAGTGATGTGGATGTCAGGCATGGTGAAGGCGTTCCGCGTGGAGTCAGGTGGGAGTATGCCGCAAGCGCGCCCGCGTTTGCGGCCGTTTGGCGACAACCCTATAGTTGGTGGGCCGGTGATGCCACTTGGCAAACAGCGGACACAACATACAAAAAAAATGCGCCGCAGCGTCCGATGCTGCGGTATTTCAAAATTCCTGGGAGGGACTCGTTTGATGAACGCAAAGCACTACAAGACATTGCCGTTGGCCGCAGCGATCACAGCCGCCATCGTCATGCTGGCGCCAGCCGCGCACGCCACGGACCGGGCGCGGGCCATTCAGCGTGCGCGCATGGGGCACGCGCCGACCGCCTCGACGGTGGTCAACCCGAATCCGTTCCGGAGCGCCAGCAAGCAGGTCGGGCGCTACATCGTCAGCTTTCAGGAGGCGCCGCTGGCGCAATACGACGGCAGCAATCCGCAGCTCGCCGCGATTCCGCGCATCAAGGGCCCGGTCGATACCGGACGGCTGGCGGTGCGGAGCCTTGAAGCGCGTCAGTACGTGAGTTATCTGGATAGCCGGCAGCAAAGCTACCTCGCCGCCATTGAAAAGACGGTCGGTCATCCGGTGCCGGTACGCCAGCGGTTTCAGTACGCGTTGAATGCCGCCGTGGTCGAAATGAGCGCGACGGACGCAGCACGCGTGGCGAAAATGAATGGTGTCGCCGCGGTTTCGATTGATGAAGTGCATCCATTGGCCACCGACATTGGTCCCGGCTTCATCGGGGCCAGCAACCTCTGGTTCGGCCAGCCGGCGGGCCAGGACGATATTTTCATTGGCAACTTTGACAGCGCGTCCACCGGCTATCGCGGCGAAGGCATGGTGGTGGCCGACTTCGATACCGGCTACAACTCGCTGAGCCCCTCATTCGCGGCCACCGATGACAGCGGCTACAGCTTCATCAATCCGCTGGGCGCCGGCAACTATCTTGGCGACTGTCACATCAACAACATCAGTCTTGCCGGGTGCAACGACAAGGTCATCGGCGTGTTCGATCTGGTCAGCGATCCCGCGCCGGTCTCGGCGGAAGACTACCAGGGGCACGGCAGCCACACCGCGAGCACCATTGCCGGCAACGCGCGTTGGGCCGATTACAACGGCTAGCATGTGCGCATGTCCGGCGTGGCGCCGCACGCCAACCTGATCGTCTATTACATCTGCAGTCCGGACGGTTGCGCCAACTCGGCGGCCGCTGCAGCCGCCGAGAGCGTGGTCGCGGATGGCGTCGCCAGTGCCATCAATTTCTCCATCAGTGGAGGCACCCATCCGTGGGGCGGGGTGGTCGAGCAGGCCTTTCTCAGCGCCACAAGTGCCGGCGTATTCGTCGCCGCAGCGGCGGGCAATACCAATCAGACCGTGCCCAATGCGGTTGCCGGCACCGCCCAGCACTGGGAACCGTGGGTGACCACGGTCGCTGCGGGAACGCACACCGGGGGGGCGATCAGCTCCCTGGTCGACGTCACCGGGCCGGGCACGCCGCCGAGTTCAGTGATGGGGCTGTACGCGAACCCGGCGGTGGACGGCACGCCGCCGAGTGCGGCCGTGCCGGGAACCACACCGCTGGTCCTCAGTCCACAGTTCCAGAATCAGACCACGACCGGCAACGATGGCTGTTCGCCTTACGCGGCGGATACGTTTGCCAATTCCATAGCGCTGGTCAGTCGTGGCGGTTGCGCCTTCTACATCAAGGCAATCAATGCCGCGGCAGCAGGGGCAACGGCGGTGCTGATCTCCAACAACAGTACTGGTGGGCTCATACCGGTGTTGACGCCGGATCCGGGGCAACCCGTTGTCGCTGTGCCGGTGTGGGGCATGACCCAGGCCGATGCCAGCAGTCTGCAGGGTTTTCTTTTGGCAAACAGCGGCACCACGGCAAGTGTTTCCTTGTCGGGCCGGATTGCGGTGCAGCCCGACGTACTGGGCGATTTCAGTTTGCTGGGCCCGGGGGGGAGCGGGGTGATCAAGCCGGATGTGCAGGCGCCCGGCGTCAGCATTCTGGCGGCGATTGCCAACGATGGTTCTGCCGCCGGGCCGAGCCTGGTTTCGTTGTATGACGGCACCTCGATGGCCACCCCGCACACTACCGGCGCGGCCACCTTGCTGATGGGCCTGCATCCCGACTGGACACCGTCCGAAGTGAAGTCGGCCTTGATGATGACGGCCAAGGAAACAGGCCTGACCAAACCCGATATGGTCACGCCCAGCGATTACTACGACCGCGGTGCCGGGCGCATCCGGGTCGATATCGCCAGTGCTGCCGGATTGGTGATGGACGAAACCAGGTCGCGCTACCTGCAGGCCGACCCGGCGATGGGCGGTGATCCTGCGACGCTCAACCTGCCGAGCATGGAAGACCTGACCTGTTATTCGCCCGCTGTGATGGGATGCAGTTTCGTGCGTACCTTCCGCAGCACCGTGACGCACACGGTGAATTGGACCGCCAGCATCACGGGTCCGGCGGCCGGGGCCATCAGTCTGCTGCCGGGCACTACCTTCAGCACCTTGCCGAACGGCGCGGTGTCGGTCCAGCTCGATGTCGACAGCAGCGCCATGCCGGCCGATGGTACGCCGCAATTTGCCGAGTTGACGCTGGCGCCGGATGACGGTAGTCCGGATCTGCATTTGCCGATTTCGGTAGCGATGCAGGCTCCGGTCATCTCGGTGCAGCCGATGGTCAATCTGGATCTTGCAGGAGCCGCCACGGGACAGACCACGGTGCAAGTCGCCAACGTCGGCGGCCCGGGCCTGCAATTCCAGCAGGAAACCGATACATCCGCTTTCAACAGCTATGTCGTGAATGACTATGCGGGTGGAAGCGGTCGCGGTTACTTCAGTACGAAGTTCAGTGATGCGGGGTTCGGCTTCTACGCTGCGCAGCCATTCGTCATCACGGGCTACGCGCCTGTGAACCTGTCCACCATTATTGCGCCGGGCTTCGAAATCGGTTCTGGCCTGGCATCCTTTGGCCCCAGTACCCCGTTGCACATCGCCATTTATGCGGACGATGGCGGCAAGCCGGCAGGCAACCCCGAGGCAGCCAGTCCGGCACCGGTTTGGTCGCTGGATACGACCTTGGGTGGCGCGGAGATCTATCTGGCCGGGGATACGATCCTGGCGTTCCCGACGACATCAACGCAGCTTGTTCCCGGCAAATACTGGCTTAGCGTGTATCCGGAGCTGCCCTGCAACGCCAATACTGCTGGCAACTGCACCGATGGCTGGGCCTGGCGGCTTGACACCAACGCCAACTCGCCGGTGGGTGCGTCGATCTTTCCGGCGGGCCAATCGCCCGGCAACACATGGCAGCCGGTGGTGGAGCAGCGCGGATTTGCGCTGTATCTCGATAGCACGCAGACGTGCTCTGCGCCAGCGTGGCTGGGCCTGTCGCCGGGCAGTGGAGCGCTTGACGCGGGAACCAGCATGCCGTTGACCGTGACGGCGACCGCGGCAAGCATGACGGCAGCACAGGCGACCAGCTACCTGTGCTTGAGCAGCAACACCGTGCCCACGTACAACAGCCCCAGTCTGATTCAGGTGAACGTCAAAAAGTGAGTTGATCCCACGCCATCCGCCGTGACCTGGCGGGTGGCGTGGGGCGGATTCCGGAAGTTCGGGTAAAGTGGTGGCGTGGTGGATGCGCTGCGCTTATCCACCCTACATGATTGGGCGCGTCGAGCGTGGGTGGTGGATACGCTGGGCTTGTCCACCCAATGTGATTTTTGAACTTTTTACTGTTTGCCGCCCCAGGAATCGCGCAGACCCACGGCGCGGTTGAATACCGCGTGGCCGGGGCGGTGATCGTGACGATCGGCAATGAAATAGCCGGTACGTTCGAATTGGAAATGCTGTTCCGCTGCCGCGGCGGCGG
>DASSXP010000232.1:0-2340 GCA_035703755.1 Rhodanobacteraceae bacterium
CGGTGAACTGGCCGAGGAACGAGCCGATCGCTGTGCGCTTCGAACCGACGATGACGACGCTGACATCCGACATGGACAACTCCGCTTGCAAGACTTTGGTGGGGCGCGAACGCCTGAAAGGAAACCCGCTGATTATCGCAGTCTGCCGGGAAGCTGGGCAAACCGCCGCGAATCCTTGGGGCGCAAGGACTTGCGTGTGTTTCATTGGAATTTCGTTGTGCGAAGATGCGTGCGGGGACTGCGTCGGCTGTGCTGGCTGCGCCGACGTTGCTCAGATCGAAACGCGCGTGCGGGGGCATGATGAACAGACTCGAGTCGGTTGTCCGGCGTCGCGAGTTGGCGCTGCTGGTGGCAGTGGCGCTGGGCTTGAGCGGGTGCGGCGGTGGCGGCAACGTCAAGCCGACACCGCCACCGACGGTGCCGAATTCGCCGCCTCCCACCACCTCGACCAACCAGCCGCCGCTGGATGCCCAGCTTGCGCTCACCAGCACGTACGGCGCGCACAGCCTGGGCTACACCGGTGTCGGCGTGACCATCGGCGTGGTCGACAGCGGCATCATGCGCAACCATCCCGCGCTGGCTGGACGGGTGCGGCAGGAACTGGTCTACGTCGATCCCTCGGTCAACAACACGTCGGTCGATGACGTGCTCGGCCACGGCACCTGGGTCTCGCAGATCGCCGCCGGCCAGGCATTCGATCAGTTTCCCGGTGGCATCGCGCCGGGCGCCAGTCTGGTATCCGCGCGAATCATCAGCGATGTCACGCCCAAGGACGACGGCTCGGGGCGGGGCAACGAAGTCACCGCCGCCGATGCCGACTTCTTCGCGCAGACGCTGAACCCGGCGCTGATCAATGCCGGCGTGCAGGTGATGAACAATTCGTGGGGCGGCATCTACTGGGACACCGGCAACGCCAGCATCAACCAGGCCTTCGCCCAGGCCTACCAGCCGTTTGTGGTGCAGCACGGCGGGCTGGTGGTGTTTGCCGCCGGCAACGACTCGCGCAGCGATCCCAGCGACATCGCTGCGCTGCCCAGCCTGGCGCCGCAACTGGAAGCAGGCTGGCTGGTCGCGGTAGCCGTCGACAGCAATCATCCGACCCAGTTGGCCAGCTATTCCAATGCCTGTGGCAAGGCGATGAATTACTGTCTTGCTGCGCCCGGCGACGTGATAGTCAGTGACAAGAATGCCGTGGCCGGCACCAAGCCGACCTACTGGATCGTCAGTGGCACCTCGTTCGCGGCACCGGAGGTGTCCGGCGCCGCGGCCCTGGTGTGGCAGGCGTTTCCGTATTTCAGCAACGATCTGGTGCGGCAGACCCTGCTGGGCACGGCCAACGACCTTGGTGCGCCCGGTCCCGATGCGACCTTCGGCTACGGCATGCTGAATACATTCAGGGCGGTCAACGGGCCAGCCAGGTTCGACTGGGGCGATGTCACGGTCAACTTCAGCGGCACCTCGACCTGGGGCAACGTGATTTCCGGCAGCGGCGGACTGATCAAGCAGGGGCCGGGCCGGCTCAATCTTTCCGCAAGCGACAGCTATTCCGGTCGCACCCAGGTGCTGGGCGGCACGCTGGCCGTGGTCAACCTGCAAAGCCCCGTCGACATCGGCCCACAGGGCACCTTGATGCAGGTCGATGCGTCGCCCAATCCCACCGGTTTGCACGTCTACAACCACCTGACCAATGCCGGTGTGCTGGTGGCAGGCCAGGACGGCATCCGGCTGAGCGGCAACTACGTGCAGCAGGGCAACGGGCGCCTGGCGATATCGTTGGGATCGCAGCTGCAGGTGAATGGCACCGCCACCTTGTCGGGAGGCGACCTGTACGTCTACGGCGCCAATGCGGACTACACGCTCAACTCGCACACGACGGTATTGACCGCCAATGGCGGTCTCACCGGCACTTTTTCGGCGTTGAACACGGCGGCCAGCGTGGTGCTGACCGCCACGCTGAACTACGACGCCAGCAGCGCCTGGCTCGACGTGCAGCAGCTCAATCTGAGCCAGATCCAGGGACTGCCCTACACCGCCGCCAGCTACGCCGCCGCGCTGCGCACGCAGAGCGCGTTCGAGCAGCTCAACAGCCAGTTGCAGGGCATCGCCGATGGCGCACCGGCCGGTGCCGGATTCATCGCCGGCGCCGCCAGCCTGCAGCATGTCGCTTCCACCCAGGTCATGCAGCAATCGTTGGCCAGCCTCTCCGGCCAGCTGCATGCCGCCAGCGCGGCGATGACGTTCGAGGCGATCGATGCCGGCACGCGGGCGTTGTCCGATCGCTTCGACAGCCTGCTCGACGCATCGACCGTGGGTGGCTGGACGCAGAACCTCGGCTATCAC
>DASSXP010000176.1:0-8150 GCA_035703755.1 Rhodanobacteraceae bacterium
CCGGCGGCAACCTTGCGTCGCGGCATGCCGATTCACTGGCGGACCCGTGTACTGAATCCGCTGCTGGCGTGGGCGCCGGTGCGCGGGCTGATCAATGTGCTGATGCACCCGCTGGTGGCCTCGGTGTTGTTTGTCGGCCTGATTTACCTGTGGTTGTATTACCCGGTGCACTTCATCGTCATGCTGGACGTGAACTGGTACAAGGTGATGAATTACTCGATGGCCATCGACGGTTTGCTGTTCTGGTGGCTGATTCTGGACTCCCGGCCGAAGCCGCCGGCGCGCCTGGCGCCGGGCGTCCGCATCTTGACCGCGCTGGCGGTAATGCCGCCACAGATTCTGATCGGCGCCTACATCACGTTTGCCGGCCACGATCTGTATCCGATCTACGACATTTGTGGCCGTGCGTTTCTCGGCATGGATCAGGCCACCGACCAGTATCTTGGCGGGTTGATCCTGTGGATACCGAGTTCGATGATGAGCGTGATCGCGGCGCTGATCGCCTTCAATCACTGGACCTCGCTGTCGGCGCGCGGACGCTTGCGCCGCAAGGCGTGATGATCGCGCGCTGCGTGTCGTTCGGAATGTACGCCTTGACGTTGTCGGCCGGTGCAGGGGATGTGGCGACGGAGCCGGCGGGAGCCTGGCGTTGCGTGTGGGATTGCTACTTGCCCGGCGTCGAAGGTCCGCTGGCATTGGCGGGCCTGACTTCGAAGGCGACCGGCAGTTCGCTGCCGTCGTCGAAGTGCAGGGTCATCACCACTCGTTCACCCAGTTTGATCGCATGGCGCGGTGTTTCCAGCATCAGGTGGTAGCTGCCCGGCTCCAGCGCGGCGCTGCCGTGGGCCGGGATGTCCATGCCATCGACCATGCGCATGCGTTGGCTGCCGCCATCGCGCAGTGACTGGTGCAGCATGATGCTGCCGAACGCGTCACTGCTGACCAAGACCAGCCGGGCGCTGTGGTCGGTGTGGTTGTCGAGACGGACGTAGCCCGCCGCCGGCAGGTTGGCGGGCAGCAGACGAATCCAGGCATCGTGTGCACTGACCGTGGGTGCCGTGCTGGTGGCGCCGGCGACAGCGGGCAACAGCAGCAAAAGCAAGGCGAGCGCCAGGCGTCGTGTCATGGGGATTGCTCCAGCAGCAGGGTGAGGTCGTGTACCACGGCGTCGACGTTGTCGGCCGAGGTGGCGAGCAGGCGCGCCCTGCCGTCGCGGTCGAATACGAATACCGCCGAGCTGTGGCTGACGTCGTAATTGCCGTGCTGATCCGGTTTGCCGAGGCTGAAGCCGATGCGATAGCGCTTGGCGAGTTTCTGCACGGTCTTGAGCGGACCGGTGAGGCCGATTGCACGCGGGTCGAAGGCGCGCGCGTAGGCCTGCAACAGTGCCGGCGTGTCGCGCGCCGGGTCAAGGCTGATGAATACGATCCGCACCTGCTCGGCCGCCGGGCCGAGTTTGACCAGCGCCTGATGCAGGTGGGTCATCGACAGTGGGCAAATGTCCGGGCAGTGCGTGTAGCCGAAGTACATCAGCACCAGTTTGCCGCGCAGATCCGCAGCTGTGACCGGTTGATTGCCGGCGCCGAGCAGGTTGAACTCGAGGTCGGGCAGGTGGCCGGTGACATCGTTCATGGCCCACTCGGGTGACTTGGCGCAGGCGCCGAGCAACAAGCTGGCAAGCAGGGGCAGCAGGAAACGCAAACGCATCGGCAACACTCGCGGCACGGCCGCTTCAAAACAATGGCGTAGTGTAGCGAGCCGCGCGCGGGCGTGCCTGAAGCGGGCCTATTCAATCGTGGCGGACAACTTTGCTCGCCAGCAGCGCGCGCAATTCCTGTTTGCCGGCGGCATCGAGGGGTGCATTGGTTTCGCGGGCGGTGAGGTCGGCGATGCGCTGGCTGACGGCTTGGCGTTGCAACTGGATCAACGCGTCATCAAACTCGGCGGCCAGGTCGAGGCTGCCCTCCGGGTGCTCGATCAGGGCCAGTTTGTGCAGCGAGGCGGCTTCTTCGCGGTCACGGAAATGTTCGATCAGCATCGCCGCGGTCATGTCCTCGCGCTGGTAAGCGATGTCCAGCAGGTCGACCAGTAGCCCCATGCCGGGTTGTTGCAGGCCGGCGAATGGGTAGGGGCGCGGTGCCCGTTGTGTCAAGCGCGGATCCGCCATCAGCAGTGCAATCACGCTGCGCACCAAGCTGCGGCGGGCCTGTGCCGGGCGCGGCCGTGCGGCGTGCATGGGGCGCGACGGTGCGGCCGGGCGTGGGTCGAGGCGGATGCCACTGCGGTCGCGCAATTCCTGCTGCATCAGGTCGGCAAACGCGCCCTCGGGCAGCTTGGCCAGCAGGGGCTTGGCGCGTTCGGCCAACCGCGCGCGTCCGTCCAGTGCGCTGAGATCGATGTCCTGCGCGAGCTGGTCGAAAAAGTAACTCGACAGCGGCGTGGCTTGATCGAGACGCTGGTTGAAACCGTCCTTGCCTTCCTTGCGCACCAGTGAATCCGGGTCTTCGCCGTCGGGCAGGAACAGGAACCAGGCCTGGCGGCCATCGCGCAGATGCGGCAATACCGATTCCAGCGCGCGCCACGCGGCGGCGCGGCCGGCGCGGTCGCCGTCGAAGGCGAAAACCACGTCGGCCACGCTGCGAAACAGCCGCTCGGCATGCTCGCCGGTGGTGGCGGTGCCGAGCGTCGCCACCGCGATCGGCAGGCCGGCCTGATGCAGGGCGATCACATCCATGTAACCTTCCACCACCACGATGCGTTTCAGCGCGGTGGCAGCCTGCTTGACTTGCCACAGGCCAAACAGCTCGCGGCCCTTGTGGAACAGCGGGGTCTCGGGTGAGTTGAGGTACTTGGGCGTGTCCTCGGGCTTGACCACCCGGCCGCCGAAGGCGATCACGCGGCCGCGGCGGTCCTGGATCGGGAACATCAGGCGCTCGCGGAAGCGGTCGTACTGGCCGCGATCGCCGCTGGACAGCATGCCGGCTTCGTCCAGCAGACGGGCCTTTTCGGGGCTGCTGCCGAGCGTGCGCAACAAACCCTCGCGTGGCGCCCAGCCGATGCCGAAACGCTCACAGGTGGCGGCATCGAGGCCACGGCGTTCGGCGTAGGCGCGTGCGCTTGGCGTGCTGGCCAGGGCGGTGCGGAAATAGCCGGCGGCGTCGGCCAGCACGCTGTAGAGATCCTCGCGTTGCTCGCGTGGCACGCCGCCGCGGCTGGCCTCATGGGGCACCTGCAAGCCCACGCTCGCGGCCAGTTCCTCCACCGCATCGGGGAACTCCAGATGCTCGTAGTCCATCAGGAACTTGATCGCGCTGCCGTGCGCGCCGCAGCCGAAGCAGTGGTAGAACTGCTTGCTCGGACTGACCGTGAAGCTGGGCGTGCGTTCGTTGTGGAACGGGCAGCAGGCTTGCCATTCGCGGCCGGCTTTCTTCAACGGCACGCGGCGCTCGATCACCTCGACGATATCGAGGCGGGCGAGCAGTTCGTCGATGAAGTTTTCGGGAATCAGGCCGGCCATCAGGCCGTCAGTTTAGCGTGTGCGGTGCCTGCGTCCGTGCGGTGTTTACTCGAAATCGTTCTGGAAGATGACGTCGTTGAAGGGAGTCAGGCAGGCCGGCTGGCGAGCGTCGAGGTAGGCGTTGATGGCTGTCAGGCTGCAAGTGGAAAAGGCGGTGGCGCCGTGCAGGGAGGGTTCCATGATGTAGCCCGAGGACGGGCAGCTGTTGCCGTCGCCGTCGTGGCTGGCGCCGAAGTTGTGGCCCATTTCGTGCGCCAGCAAGGAGCCGTTGTAGGCGATGCTGAAAGTGGCTTGGTCGACCCCGGTGCCCCACTGGCTGTCGCACAGGGTCGGGACAAAGTTGGTTTGGGGTGAGCCGAGCCAGGCCAGGCCGATGGTGCTGCCGTCGAAGTTCTTGCCGCTCAGCAGGTGCGCCAGCCCGCTGAACGGCAGTCCCGCGCTTGAGTAGGCGGAGAAGGCATCCAGCAAGGCACCCGAGTCCGTGCTGGTCAAGCTGCCGTTGCTGGCCAGCGACTGGATCGCGTACACCAGCAGGTGGGTATTGAGTTGGGCGCTGTAGAACCCGTCGGCGACATGCAGCGCCGCCGCAGCCACGCTCTCGGCGCTGCTGCCGTATTGCTGCTGGAATTCGGTGTCGAGCACGAGGGTGATGCCGAGGGCTTGCGGGGTGTCCAGCTGAACCGTGGCGGGACGGTTGAGGCGTGCGGAAGGCGTGGCCGCGAAAGGTGGCAGCACGGCGCCGAAATCGACGCGGTCGATGCCGATGATGTCGGTGTCGCGGAACACCAGCGCCTCGCCGGCGCGGGCGCCCATGCGGCCAGCCAGCACGGGATGCTGGCTGGCCGGGTCGATCAGCCACAGGTCGTCGCCGCTGCGGATGGCGCCGCTCCACTCCGTGCCGATCCGCGTCAAGCGCACCCAGCTGCCGGGCTGGCCGATGACATGGCCGTCATAGAATCGCGTCTGGCCGCGGCGCACGGCGGCGATCTGCGGCGCCAGCATGCGTGCAAACGCCTGCGCCGGTTCGAGTGTCAGGCGCAGCGTGCCGCTTGGTGTGTGCACCCACATTTTTAGCGCGTTGGGCGCCGCGTCCGTCGGCGCCGCGGCAATTTCCAGTGTATTGGGCGTGGCCGCGAGAATGCGCGGTTCGTCGGCATGAGCGATGCGCGCCCCCAGCAGGGCCAGCAACGCAAAAATCAACACAGAGCGCGGCATCGGCGAGTCTCGTCATGCAGTGAGGATGGGCGCCACGCTAACACGGCGATTGCTGCGAAATACCGCGCCACTGCACACTTCAGAACGCGGTGGATTCGAAACCGCACCCGAGGCGGACGCGGCCCCGCCCGGGTGTCAGTTACCCCGCAACCAGCGTGCGGCGTCGAGCGCGTAATAGCTCAGGATGGCGTCGGCACCGGCGCGTTTGATTGCGGTCAGGGCTTCCAGTACGCAGGCGCGTTCGTCCAGCCAGCCGTTCTGTGCTGCGGCTTTCAGCATCGCGTACTCGCCCGAGACCTGATACACGAAGGTCGGTGCGCCGAAGGTTTCCTTCACCCGCCGTACCACGTCCAGATACGGCAAACCGGGCTTGACCATTACCACGTCGGCGCCCTCGGCCAGATCGAGTTCGATTTCACGCAGGGCTTCGTCGCTGTTGGCGACATCCATCTGGTAGGTGTGTTTGCCGCTTTTGCCGAGGTTGCCGGCCGAGCCCACGGCATCGCGGAACGGGCCGTAAAAACTGGAAGCGTATTTGGCCGAATAGGCGAGAATGCGGGTGTGGATGTGGCCGGCGGCTTCGAGCGCGTCACGGATCGCGCCGATGCGCCCATCCATCATGTCGGATGGCGCCACGAAATCCATGCCGGCATCGGCCTGCGCCAGCGCCATTTTTACCAAGGCGTCGACGGTGGCGTCGTTGACGACGTAGCCGCTGTCGTCAATCAAGCCATCCTGACCGTGGGTGGTGTAGGGGTCGAGCGCGACATCGCCGATCAGGCCGAGCTCGGGCCAGGCGGCCTTGAGTGCGCGGGTGGCGCGCTGCATCAGGCTGTCGGGATTCCAGGCTTCGCGGGCGTCTTCGCTTTTGGCCGCCGCGCCCGGGGCCGGGAACAGCGCCAGTGCCGGCACCCCCAGCGCCACGCACTCGCCCGCCAAACCCAGCAGGCGATCGATCGACAGCCGCGCCACGCCCGGCATCGACGGCACCGCCTCGCTGCGGTTCTCGCCCTCGATCACGAAGGCAACCATGATCAGATCGCTGGGCAGCAGCGTGGTTTCGCGCATCAGGGCGCGGGAAAACGCATCGCGGCGCATGCGGCGCATGCGGATGGCGGGAAAGTTCATGGCGGGACCTGCGCGGCAAAAACCCGATTGTACGGTTCCGCGATGGCGGCCGGTTTGCTGCACCGCAAAAACCGGCATGGTCGATGCTTGCCTGTGTTGCATGGTGCAACGATCGCGGTGTTGGCGCGTGATGTGTCGAAACGGCTTGACAAGTCACATTCAGTCAGGGTTGCAATGAGTTAAAATACGATTAAACTCACGGCGGGGCGGACGATTCCACGATATTTTTGTCTGCTATTTTTCAAATGTTCTCCAACTGATTGAAAATAAATCATGTTGTTTCAAATCTCCCTATCTCTCGCGCTCTTGGTCTTTGCCACGCTGGTGGTGATGTCGGTCAAGCGCATCCCGGAAGGGCAGGTTTACAGCATGCAGCGATTGGGGCGCCCATCGCGGATGCTGGCCTCGGGCACCCACGTGGTGCTGCCGTTGTTGGATCGCGTCGTGCACAAGATCAGCCTCAACGGCCACGCCTTGCAATTGGCTGAAACCCCGCTTACCGACCTGCACGGCGCGCCCCGCGTCGAGGGTTTGGTGTACTGGCAGGTGCTGGAGCCCGAGCGTGCCGACGAGGTAATCGACCAGGCCGAGGATCTGATCCGCCGCAACACGCTCGAAGCGCTGTGCGCCAGCCCCGATCCGGTGGCCGAGCCGATCCCGGCCCGCAATGCGCGCCTCAAGCAGGCCCTGAACCAGCACCTGCGCCCGCGCGGCGTGCTGGTGACCCGGGTTGACCTGAAACTCGCCGCCTGACTGGCAATTGCAGCTCGTGACCCCGATACTTGCGGGCTTTCCGCGAGTTGGGGTAGACGCCCGGTGCGCATAGAACTGGAACATCGCTTGCGCGAGGGCATCGCGGCACTGTCGCTGGCCTTGCCGGACGCGGCGGTGCCACGCCTGCTCGACTATCTGGCCTTGCTGGAACGCTGGAACGCGCACTACAACCTGACCGCGGTGCGCGACCCGCGTGAAATGATCTCGCGCCACCTGCTCGATTCGCTGGCGGTGTTGCCGTGGGTGACGGGGGCGAGCCTGATCGATCTTGGCGCCGGCGCCGGTTTGCCGGGCATCCCGCTGGCCTTGGCCGCCCCGGAGCGGCAGGTCGTTCTGGTCGACAGCAACGGCAAGAAAGCGCGTTTCATGCGCGCCGCCGTGCGCGAACTCGGCCTCGCCAATGTCAGTGTGCAGGAGGCGCGGGTCGAAAAACTCGAAGGACGCTACGATTGCGTCACCGCGCGCGCTTTTGCCAGCCTGCCGGATATGTTGCAATGGGGCGGCCATCTGCTCGCGCCGGGTGGCTCCTGGCTGGCCATGAAGGGACGCTATCCGGCGGATGAGGTGGCCGCGCTGCCGTTGGCATTCCAGCTGGCGCGGCGGGTTGAACTCACCGTGCCCGGGCTGGATGCCGAACGGCACCTGCTGATTCTGAGCAAGCGCTCCGAGGACGAGACATGACACGCATCATCGCCATCGCCAATCAGAAAGGCGGCGTCGGCAAGACCACCACCGCGGTGAACCTGGCGGCGGCGCTGGCTGAAGCCGGGCGCAAAGTGCTGCTGGTGGACCTCGATCCGCAGGGCAACGCCACCATGGCCTCCGGCATCGACAAGCGCGACGCCCACCCCAATGGCTGCGAAGTGCTGCTGGATGAGGCGCCGATCGAGGCGGTGATCCGTCCCACCGAAGCCGGTTTCGACCTGCTGCCCGGCGACCGCGACCTGACCGCGGCCGAGCTCAAGCTGATGGATGCGATCGCCCGCGAGTCGCGTCTCAAGGAGCAACTGGCCAAGGTCGCGTCGCGTTATCAGGTGATCCTGATCGACTGCCCGCCCTCGCTGCATCTGCTGACCTTGAACGCGTTGGCGGCCGCTCACAGCGTGCTGATTCCGGTGCAGTGCGAGTACTTTGCGCTGGAAGGCCTGACCTCGTTGCTCGACACCATCAAGGCGGTGCGCCAGCGGCTCAACCCCGAGCTCGAACTCGAAGGCCTGCTGCGCACCATGTACGACGTGCGCAACAATCTCGGCAACGACATTTCCGCCCAACTCGGCAAACACTTCGGCGACAAACTGCTGCGTTCGGTGATTCCGCGCAACATCCGCCTTGCCGAGGCGCCGAGCTACGGCAAGCCGATCAACCTGTACGACCGCACCTCGCGCGGCGCCATCGCCTATCTGGGGTTGGCCGGTGAAATGATTCGCCGTCAACGCCAGACCCCCGCCGCGACGTCGGCCTCCGTCAACTGAAGGGAACCCCATGGCAGCAAAACGACGTGGACTCGGCGCGCGCG
>DASSXP010000346.1:0-2249 GCA_035703755.1 Rhodanobacteraceae bacterium
CCGCGACCACAACACCGCCACCTGAACGGGCAGGCGCGAGCACGCACCCAGCGTCCAGCCGCGCGGATCGCGCTCGACGCTGGTGTCGAAATGGATGACCTGGCAGCGCGCATGCACCCCGGCATCGGTGCGTCCGGCACAGGTCACATCGATCGGGTGCGCGGCGACAAAGCTCAAGGCCTGCTCCACCGCCGCCTGCACGCTGGGGCCATGGCTCAACCGCTGCCAGCCATAGAAGCCGGTACCGTCGTATTCAATGCCGAGAGCGATGCGCATGGGAAGCCGCCGGGATTGACGATTCGGGATTCGATTCGGGCATTGCGCCAGGCGGCGGGAAAGCCATTTCCTTCCCACCGCCTGGCGGCATCAATTGCAGCCAGCCGTCAATCTTGAATCACCGCTCCCGGCACGGTCAGTTCAATTCGTCCAGCAACTTGCGCGCGGTGTCCTGCTGCGCCGAACTGCCCTCCTGCAATACCTCTTCCAGCATCGCACGGGCGCCTTCGGCGTCACCCATTTCCTGGTAGGCACGCGCGAGATCGAGCTTGGTATCCACCGGATCGCTGCTGAATCCTTCGTCGCTGACGTGACCGCCTGCGCCATCGCTGGCAAAACCGAAGTCATCGTCATCGTGTGTCAGTGGCGCGGAAGCAGGCGCGGGAGCCGGTGCGGGCGCGGGCGCGGCGCCAAGGCCACCAATCGCGCCGAGCAATGAATCTTCCTCGTCGCTCTCGTCGTTCTCGTCGTCCACACCGGGAGCACCGGCGGGCGGCTTGCCCGCGGCACTGCCGGGGGTCAGATTGAACTCGAAGTTGTAACCACCGCGGGGTGCCGCCGCGCCGGAAGGCGCCGGCGGCGGCGTGGCGGCGAGGCTGTCGCCGAGATGGTAATCGTCTTCGTCCATCGGCACAGCGGCCGGCGCGGTGATATCTGCCGAGTGGTAGGACTCAGCGTCATCCGTGTAGGCCGCGCTGAACAGCGGGTGATCCGGGCACAGCTCTTCACCCATGGCCAGCACCTGTTGCCACTCGGTCTCGTGCGGGTCGCTGACGTAGGCGTGCATGCGCTCGGCGGCGGCCTCGAACTTGGCCTGATCGCGGTGGGCGTAGTACAGGCTGGCCAACTCCAGATGCAGCGACAGTTCTTCCGGGTGCAGCTCCAGCTCGTCGATCAGCGCGTACTCATCGTCGCTATCCTCGCCGTACTCCCCCGCCGCCGTTGCTGCGGGCGTCGTTGCCACCGGCGCGGCATTGGTCGCCGACGCTGCCGACTTGCGCTTGCGGGCGAACAAACCGATCAGCAGCAACACCACCAGCGCGGCGGCGCCGATCAGCCAGTTGATCGGCTGCATGTACCACGGCGTCGCGGCTTCGGGCTGCGGTGCCTGGGCGGTAACCGGTGGCGCCTTGACGGGCACGGTTTCGGCGACGACCGGCTTGCTCGCCTCCGGCGGGGTCGGTGTCGCCACCACCGGCGCGGCGGTCGTCACCGATGCGGACGTGGCCAGCGCGCTGCTCGCACTCGCGGCCACGCTGGACGCTGCCGCAGGAGCAGGCTGACTGGCGACCGTGGCGGCCTGTTGGCCCCAGATGTCCTTGGATTTGACCGCGGCCGCGGCAACCGCCGCTGCCGTGTCGGCCTTCGCCGCAGCGGCCAGCTTGTTCTGCAGCTCGGCGATTTCGCTGTTCTTGAGCTCCAGCAAGCGCTGGTTCTTGGTGTTGATGTCTTCCAGCGACTTCACCCGGTCGCCGAGATCGTCGCTCTTTTGCTGCTCGCTGGCGAGCGACTCTTTGGTCCGCGCCAGATCCTGCCGGAGGCCGGCGACCTCGGCGCTGCCGCTGCCGCCCTTGACGCCGCTGCGGCCTTCGCCGCTGCTGCCGCCCTTGCCCGGTGGCACCAGCTCAAGGTGGCTGCTGCCATGCGTGCGCGTGCCCGTCTCGCTGCTGCCGCCGGCCGTGTTGCCACCGGCCTGGGCCAGCAAGGTCGGCGCCACGGCTTGCCGTGAACGCCACTGATCCATCTGCCGGCGCACTTCCGAGCGCGCCTCGGCATGGCTGATGCTGGCCAGCTCGGGACTGCCGGGGATGCGCAACACCGCGCCTTTGCGCACGGCGTTGATGTTGTCGTCGACGAAGGCCTGCGGATTCATGCGCTGGATCGCCAGCATCATCCGCTCGGCGTCGGCGTTGCCCACCGCGGTGCTGGCGATATGCCACAAAGTGTCACCGGCGGCGACGGTGTAGGTCTCC
>DASSXP010000352.1:0-7671 GCA_035703755.1 Rhodanobacteraceae bacterium
GGCACCTGGCCGAGGGAGTCATCGAATCCATAAAGTTCGAGGACGGCACCGAGTGGGGCCTGCCGGACATTCTGTCTCGTATCTTGCTACCCGTCACCGAAGGCGACGACGTGCTGTACGGGAGCATCCTCAACGATACGATCAGCGCATTGGGTGGTGATGACCGGGTGCTGGGTCTGGATGGCGATGACCAACTGATCGGCGGAAGCGGCGCCGACTCGCTGTTCGGCGGGAATGGCAACGACAGCCTGACCGGCGGTGCCGGCGATGACACCTTGAATGGTGGCGCTGGCAATGACAGCTATTTTTTTGAGCCGGGCTTCGGCCACGACGTCATCGAGAACTACGATGATCAGGCCGGTCGTCTGGACAAGATCATGTTTGGCGGAAACATCATTGCCGCCGACGTCACGGTGAAGCGCTCGGGCGATGATCTGCTGCTGTCCCTCGCTGCTGGCGACAGCATCAGGGTTCGCTCGCATTTCGTCGGCGAGGGCAGTGGTGCATACAGCATCAACCAGATCCAGTTTTCGGATGGCCAGACATGGGGCATGGCCGAGTTGAAGCTGCAGGCACTGGCAGGTACCTCAGCTGGCGACAATCTGGTGGGCTACGCGTCTGATGACACCATTCACGGTTTCGATGGCGACGACGCCATCCAGGGTGCGGGTGGTTCAGATCAGCTGTTCGGCGACGGCGGCAATGATCATTTGAGCGGCGGAGACGGCAACGACGCCCTCTCGGGCGGCGCCGGCACCGACAACCTGGCGGGCGATGATGGCGATGATGTCATCGATGGCGGTTCAGGCGGCGACCATCTCAACGGTGGATATGGTGCTGACCAATTGTTCGGCGGCGAGGGTGACGACCAGTTGTCGGGTGATGCGGACGATGACCGCCTGAGCGGTGGACTGGGCAATGATCGTCTGGAAGGCGGTTACGGCGACGACCAGTACTACTTCTCGAAAGGTGATGGCAAGGACACCATTGACGATGTCGGTGGTTACAGCACGATCTACGTTTCGGGGCTCGCCCTGAGTGAGGTGTATTTCCGGCGAGACGGAACCAGTCTGGTCGTACGCTTTCTCGATAGTGCCGACGATGAGATCCGGCTGGAACACATCTTCGACCCCGTAAGCGGTACCGCATTGTCCGGCCTGACTATCGATAACGGTGACGGTCAACGTCGGGATATCGATGCCGCCAGCCTGGATCTGGAGGTTTTGAATGGCACCGCACTTGGCGACACCATTCTGGGCAACGTCCTGGCCAATAGCGTGGACGGCCTCGCAGGAGATGACGTCATCCGTGTTTCAGCTGGCGATGATCATGTCAGCGGGGGCTTGGGCGACGATCGCCTGTACGGTGAGGCCGGCAACGACATCTTGCTAGGTGGCGATGGCGCGGACCTTCTCGATGGGGGAAGTGGTGATGACCAACTTGAAGGCAATGACGGCGATGACAGCCTCCTGGGCGGCGAGGGCGCGGACCAGTTGCTGGGTGGTTCCGGCAACGATCTTCTGGATGGCGGGGCTGGCGCCGATCACCTGGTCGGCGGATCGGGCGACGACATCTATGTAGTGGACGCGGAAGGCGACACGCTGGTGGAGGGCGCGGACGAAGGGCTGGACACCATCCGCAGCAGCGTGACCTATACCTTGCTGGATAACGTGGAGCGGATGGAGCTTACCGGTGACACCGGCATTGACGCCATGGGCAACAGCGTGGACAACGAACTGCTCGGCAACACTGGCGCCAATCGCCTCGAAGGGCTGGACGGCAACGACCTGCTGCAGGGCAACGCGGGCGATGACACGCTGATCGGCGGCGCCGGCAACGACCAACTGGACGGCGGCTACGGTGTCGACCAGATGATCGGCGGCACCGGCGATGACACCTACGTCGTCGATACGGAAAGCGATGTCATCGTCGAACAGTCCGGCGAAGGCTTCGATGTCGTCAACGCATACAGCAGCTACACCCTTTCCGAGAACATCGAGCAACTGGTGCTGGTGGAGGGTGGCGGCGCGTGGAGCGGCACCGGCAACAGCGGTGCCAACGCGATCCTCGGCAATTCGTCCTCCAATCGATTGGATGGCGGCGCGGGCGCCGATACGCTGACCGGTGGCCTGGGGGACGACACGTATGTGGTGGACAACGTGGGCGACCAGATCGTCGAGCTGGCCGATGAAGGCAGCGACACGGTCGAGTCGACCATCAGCTACGTGCTGGGCGCCACACTGGAAAACCTCACCCTGCTGGGTACGGCGGATATCAACGGCACCGGCAACGACCAGGACAATGTGCTGATCGGCAACGATGGCGACAATCGCCTGGAAGGTGGTCTCGGCGCGGACTCACTGCATGGTGGCCTGGGCAACGACTACTACATTGAGGAATCGAGCGCCGATTGGGTCTACGAGAACGCTGGCGAGGGTGTCGACACGGTCGAGCGCCGCTACGAGACCATTCTGGTGCTCAAGGACAATGTCGAAAAGCTGATCCTCGCCAATGGCGTCACCACCGGCAACGGCAACGAGCTGGACAACACCATCACCGGCAATGCCGCTGCCAACACGCTGGGCGGCTGGGACGGTGACGATCTGCTGCAGGGCCTGGCGGGCGACGATTCGCTGTTTGGTGGCACGGGCAACGACCACCTGCTGGGCGGCGCGGGCAATGACTACCTCGACGGCGGTGCCGGTATCGACCAACTGGAAGGTGGCGCGGGCAACGACACTTACATCACCGACGATACGGCCGATGTCGTGGCCGAGGACGTCGGCGCGGGCACCGACGCGGTGCAGACGACGGCGTCGTACACGCTCTCCGCCAACATCGAGAACCTGTTCCTGATGGCCGGTGCCGGCGCCATCGACGGCACCGGCAATGCGCTGGACAACTACCTGTCCGGCAATGGCGCGGTCAATGTCCTGAGCGGCATGGGCGGCAGCGACACCATGGTCGCCGGCGGTGGCGACGACCTGCTGATCGGCGGTGCCGGCGACGACAAGTACGTCTTCGACGCGGCCAGCGGCAGTGATGTGGTCGACAACACCGGCGGCGGCTTCGATGGCGTGTTTTTCGGCAACGGCGTGGATCGCGACCGCTTGTCCTTCGGTCGGGATGGCGACGATTTGCTGATCTTCGTGGATGGCGCCACGGCAGCATCGGTACGCGTGACCAACCACTTCCTGGGGGGCGATGCGGCGATCGACTACGTGCAGCCCGATGGGGGCAACTACCTCACCACCGCGCAGATCAACCAGATCGTGGCCGGAGGCAGCACCGGCGGACAGTACGATCAGGTCATCAATGGCACGGCGGCGGGCGAGCAACTGGTCGGCAGCGCGGGCAAGGATCTGATCAAGGGTCTGGCCGGCGGCGACCAGCTGTTTGGACTGGCTGGTGACGATACGCTGCAGGGCGACGATGGCGACGACTACCTGGCCGGCGGTGGCGGCAGCGGTACCGGCTCGGGCGATGATCGGCTGGAGGGTGGGACTGGCAATGACACGCTGAGCGGCGAGGACGGCATCAATGTCCTGCTCGGTGGCACGGGGGACGACAGCTACGTCTATGGCGGCGGCCAGGACACCATCGACAATACTGGTGGTGGCTTTGACGGCGTGTTTTTCAACGACGGCATCACTGCGTCGCAGCTGGGTTTCAGCCGCGATGGCGACGACCTGCTGATCACGGTCGACGGCGACGCCGACAGCACGCTGCGTGTGACCAACCACTTCCTGGGTGGCGATGCGGCGATCGACTACGTGCAGCCGGCCAGTGGGTCCATGTTGAATACAGCAGCCATCAACGCACTCGTCGGCAGCGGCAGTGGCGGCAATGGTGGCGGTGGCGACACCGGTGGTGGCGATGCCGGCGGCGATACCGGCAATCCGACACAGCCGGGCAACGACGGCGACTACACCAACACCGTTGATGGCACCCCGGCTGGCGAGCAATTGCTCGGCAGCAACGGGCGCGACCTCATCCACGGACTGGCCGGCAACGACACGATTTTCGGCTTCGGCGGCGACGACAAGTTCGACGGCGGCGATGGCGACGATTACCTGTCTGGCGGCAACGGTTCGTTCAGCGGATCAGGCGACGACATCCTGGTTGGTGGCGCGGGCGTGGATACTCTGGTGGGCGAGGACGGCGATGACCTGCTGCTCGGTGGTGCCGGCAACGACAAGTACATCTGGCAAGCCGGTTCGGACAATGACGTCATCGACAACACCGGTGGTGGCACCGACTGGCTGTTCTTCAACGGTGTGGATCGGACCCGCTTGAGTTTCCATCGCAGTGGCGATGATCTGCTGATCCTGGTCGATGGCGATGCGACCCAGCAGGTTCGGGTGCAGGACCACTTCCTTGGTGGTGATCTGGCGATCAGCTACGTGCAGCCCGGTGACGGCTACGCGATTCCCGCTGCCGACTTCAGCAGCCTGCTCACGCCATTGCCGGCGGGCTTCGTGACCACCGTCGGAACGATGTCGCTGCGTACTGATGCCGGGCTGTCGTCTGCGCAAACGCTGCACGGGGAAACCTCGTCGCAGGCCTGGGGCGCACGATCCGTGCCAATGGAGGGGGGCGGTCGATGGTCACGCCCCTTGGGCGGGCAAGGCAGCATCGCGTTCGCGCAGGAAACATCGCCGGGTGTCGACGCGGGGCTGGGTCATGGGGTGGCGGTGGATTGCCAGGTGCAGCAGTTGATCGAGGCCATGTCGCGGTTCAACCCGGTCTCGGGCGAAGCCTCGACGATGCATCCGGATATGGCGTGGGAGAACATCTCCCTTGCCGCAGGCCATGGGCACGTGCTTCGGTTCAGGGAAGCACAAGCCGCTGGCCTGGGGCATATCGGCTAGCCCGGGGGCCGTCGCGACGGGGTATTCCGTCGCGACGTCTTTCTTCGACGGCGCGGTTGCGCGGCGTGTGCCGAGGTGGAGGATGAAAGGAAACGGCCCGCGCGTGGCGGGCCGTTCCGGGTGGCGTTCAAGCGACGGGATCAGCCGTACTGGCGCTCCTCGCGCGCTTCGCGTTGATGCTTGTCGGCCACTTTCTCGCGGTGCTTGCGCAACTGGGCGACCAGCTTGTCGAACAGCACGTCGATCGAGGCATACATGTCGGCCTCGGTGGCCTCGGCATGCAACGTGGCGCCGACCGCGTTGAGCGTGCCATCGGCGCGCTGCTGCAGCTTGTCGACCGAAAGCACGATCGCCAGGCTCATCAGCTTGTCGTCGAGGCGAGTGAGGCGGTCGAGCTTGGCCGTGGCGTGGTCGCGCAAGGCCGGGGTGACTTCAATCTGCTGGCCGCTGAGTTGGAAGTGCATGGGTCGCCTCCTCTGGTGGTGCAGTGCCGCGTTGTCGCGGCGGGGTGGACGCGTCGGGCCGCAGGCGCCGACACATCGTCAGTCATTCTGTAACAGGTATGGGAGCGAATTTTCGTTAACCAAGTTCCCGCGCATGGCGAGGGGTTCAGCCCGCGCGCTGGCGCTCGCTGGAGGTGGGGATGCGCAAGCCTTCCCGGTACTTGGCGACGGTGCGACGGGCAACCTGGATGCCCTTGCGCTTGAGCTCCTCCGTGATGGCGAGGTCGGACAACGGCTTGCGCACGTCTTCGGCGTCGATGAGCTTGCGCAGCATGGCCTGGATGGCGGTGGCCGAGGCGCTGCCGCCGTCCTCGGTGGATACGCCACTGGAAAAGAAGTATTTCAGCTCGAAGGTGCCGCGTGGCGTATGCAGGTACTTGCGCGTGGTGACCCGCGAGATGGTCGATTCGTGCATGCCGACCTCCTCGGCCACCTCGCGCAGCACCAGCGGGTGCATCGCCTCGGGGCCGTAGTCGAGGAAGGCGCTTTGCCGCCGCACGATCGCGTCGGCCACTTTCAGCAGCGTCTCGGCGCGCGATTCCAGGCTCTTGATCAGCCAGCGCGCTTCCTGCAGCTGGCCGCGCATCCAGCTGGCATCCTCGCCGCGCGCCTTGGCGATCAGCCCGCAGTAGTGCTGGTTGAGGCCCAGTCGCGGCTGCGCGTCGGCATTCAGGCTGACCCGCCAGCGGGGGCCGTCGCGCAGGGCGTAGACGTCCGGCGCCACGTATTCCACCGGCGTGGTGTCCAGCGCCGCGCCGGGGCGCGGGTCCAGGCTGCGGATCAATACCGCCGCCTCGGCCACGTCGTCCTCGCTGGCGCGCAGCCGCCGGGCCAGCCGGGCGATGTCGTTGCGGGCCAGCAGGTCCAGTTCGCTGTCCACGATGTGCAGCGCCAGTTCGCGCTGCGGCGTGGCGGCATCGAACTGTTCCAGCTGCACGCGCAGGCAGTCGCGCAGGTCGAGGCTGGCCACGCCGGTGGGATCGAATCCCTGCAACTGGCGGCGCACGGTCTCGATCTCGATCATGCTGGCGTCGAAACCGGCGGGCAGGGCGGCGATGACCGCATCGAGGCCCTCGGCCAGGTAGCCGGCGGGGTTCAGCGCATCGATCAGCACCGTGGCGATCAGGTGCTGGCGCGGACTGAACGAGGCGAGGTTGAGCTGCCACAGCAGGTGTTGCTGCAGGGTTTCCGGCGCGACGCTCTGCGGCTCGAAGTCGTCGTCGCCACGCGAGCCGGAGCTGCTGCCCGAACTGCTGCCGGAGAAGTCGATGGGCGCTTCCGCCGTGCCGCCGCCGTCAGCCCAGTCGCTGCTTTCGCCCTCGTCGTTGCTGCCGGCCGTGGCCACCGCCTCGACGCTGGGGTAGTCGAATTCGGCCTCGCTGACCTCGGGGGCTTCCTCGTCCTCGATCTCCTCGGCGAATTCCAGCAGCGGATTGCTTTCGGCGATCTGCCGCAGCTCGGTTTCCAGCTCCAGTTGCGACAGCTGCAGCAGGCGTATGGCCTGCTGCAATTGCGGCGTCAGCGTCAGCTGCTGGTGGAGGCGAAACTGCAGTGCGGGTTTCATGCCAGCCGGGTCGGAAGGTAACGCCGCCATCGTACCCCGTGCCCGCGCAGGCGACCATAGCCCGGCGCCGACCGCCGAGGGTGTCGCGACAGCTTTTTCAGAGCCGGAACTCGCGACCCAGGTACACCTCGCGCACCTTGTCGTCGGCCAGGATGTGCGCCGGGGTGCCGCGCGACAGCACTTCGCCCTCGTTGAGGATATAGGCGCGGTCGCAGATGCCCAGGGTCTCGCGCACGTTGTGGTCGGTGATCAGCACGCCGATGCCGCGCTCCTTGAGGTGGCGCACGATGCGCTGGATTTCGCCCACGGAAATCGGGTCGACGCCGGCAAACGGTTCGTCCAGCAGCATGTAGCGGGGGTTGGCGGCCAGCGCCCGGGCGATTTCCACCCGGCGCCGCTCGCCACCGGACAGGCTGATGCCTTTCTGTTCGGCGATGTGGGCGATCTTCAGTTCGTCGAGCAGGTTTTCCAGCTCGGTTTCGCGCTGCTGCGCGGTCAGGCCTTCGCGCAGTTCCAGCACCGCCATGATGTTGTCGGACACGCTGAGCCGGCGGAACACCGAGGCTTCCTGCGGCAGGTAGCCGATGCCGAGCTTGGCGCGCGCATGCATCGGCAGGCCGGTGATGTCGAGCTTGTCCAGCTTGATGCTGCCCGCGTCGGCCTCGATCAGTCCCACCACCATGTAGAAGCAGGTGGTCTTGCCCGCGCCGTTGGGGCCGAGCAGGCCGACCAC
>DASSXP010000223.1:0-2342 GCA_035703755.1 Rhodanobacteraceae bacterium
CGCCTCTCCGCCTGATCGCGTCGCGGACGGCATGAAAGCCGCCGGCCTGCCGCCGTCGGTACGCCTGCACAGCCGCGCCGACTTCGCCCGTATCCAGCGCAGCCGCGGTTCACTCGGCGGCCGCTGGTTTCGTTTGCGCCATGAGGTGACCGAGCGCGGTGGTGCCCGATTGGGCTTGGCCGTGTCGCGCAAAGTCAGCAAACGCGCCGTCGACCGCAACCGGATCAAGCGTGTCGTGCGTGAGTCGTTTCGCCACCACCATGCGGCGCTGCCCGCGCGGGACATCCTGGTGGTGGCGAGGACCGAAGCGGTTGCCGCCAGCAATGCGGACTTGCGCGCCGAGTTGGCCAGTCTGTGGACCCGGCTCGCGGCGTTGAAGCCAACGCCTGCCGACGGCACAATCGTCGGTTGACCCCGACCCCTCTTCTGCGGCAAAAACCGCTCCAGGACATACTGGTGATGAACCAAACGCGCCCGCTGCTGCTGTTTGCACTGATGATCGTCGGCTATTTCCTGTGGATGCAGTGGCAGCAGGATTACGCGCCGCATCCGGCACCCGGTGCGGCGGTCGTCACGGCCACCAGCAACGCGCCAGTGATTGCCACCACGGCCAGCAATGCCGCTGTGCCCAGCGCCCGCACCGATACGGCGGTGCCCGCTGCCGCCGCATCGGCCGCCGCCATGGTGGATGCGGCCCGCGCTCAGCCGATTCCCGCGCAAACGGCGTCTTCCCAACGGGTGACGGTCGATACCGATTTGCTGCATCTGGTGATCGACACCGCCGGCGCCAGCATTGTTCGCGCCGAACTCAAGGCCTACCCGGACGCCTTGAAGTCGAAGACGCCCGTGCAGCTGTTCAGCGATGCGGCCGCCGATTTTTACGTGGCGCAAACGGGCCTGGTCAGTCACGCCGCCGCCGCACCCAACCACACCAGCGTGTTCACCGTCAGTGCCGATCAATTCAGCCTGGCGGCAGGCCAGAACAGCTTGCAGGTAGACTTCCGTTGGCGTGACCCGAGCGGTATCGAAGTACTGAAGCGCTACACCCTGACGCGCGGCAGTTACGTCGTCAAGCTGGAGCAGACGCTCACCAATCAGAGCGCTACGCGCTGGACCGGCAACGCCTACCACCAGTTGCAGCGGGTGATCCCGCCGGCACCGCCCAAGCATCTCTTGAGCTTCTCCGATCCCTCGCAATACAGCTTCTTCGGGGCCGGCTGGTACAGCAACAAGGACAAGTTCCAGAAGCTCAAATTCGACAAGTTTGAAAGCGAGCCAATCAATGCCGAGGTCAGCGATGGCTGGCTGGCGATGCTGCAACACTACTTTTTTGCCGCCTGGATTCCGCCCCAGGGTCAGACCGATCACTTCTCCACCGCCGTCATCCAGAACGCCGGTCAGGCACCGCGCTTTCTGATCCGTGACACCGCCCCGAGTTTCAGTGTCGAGCCGGGTGCGAGCGGCAGCAGCCACGCCGAGCTCTTCATCGGTCCCAAGCTTCCCAACGTGCTAAAAAGCGTGGCGCCGCACTTCGATCTTGCCGTCGACTACGGCATGCTGACGGTGTTGTCCGAACCGCTGCACTGGGTGCTGGCCAAACTGCACGCGCTGGTCGGCAACTGGGGTGTCGCGATCATCCTGCTGCTGTTGATCATCAAGGCGTTGTTCTTCAAGTTGAGCGAAGCGCAGTACCGCTCGATGGCCAAGATGCGCAAGCTGCAACCGCGCATCCAGGCACTGAAAGAACGCTTTGGCGACGACAAGGCCAAGATGCAGCAGGCCATGATGGAGCTGTACAAGAAGGAGAAGGCCAACCCGGCCGCCGGCTGCCTGCCGATGCTGGTGCAGATTCCGGTGTTCTTCGCGCTCTACTACATGCTGATGCAATCGGTGGAACTGCGCCAGGCGCCGTTCTTCGGCTGGATTCAGGACTTGTCCGCGCCCGATCCGTACTTCATTCTGCCGATCATCAATGGCCTGGTGATGCTGGGGGCGCAATTCCTGACCCCGACCACGGGCATGGATCCGACCCAGGCCAAGATCATGAAGTTCATGCCGGTGGTGTTCTCGGTGATGTTCGCCCTGTTCCCGGCCGGCCTGGTGCTGTACTACTGCACCAACGGCTTGACCGGATTGTTGCAGCAGTGGGTAATCCTGCGTCGCTTCGAACAGGCCGAAGCCGCCAAGACCTGAACGCCAGGACGAGCGCATGAACGCCGGCGTCGACACCATCGCCGCCATCGCCACCGCGCCGGGCACGGGTGGCGTCGGCGTGGTGCGGGTCTCCGGCCCAGCCGCCACCGGCATCGCGCGCAGCTTGCTGGGCCGGGTCCCGCAACCAC
>DASSXP010000170.1:0-10603 GCA_035703755.1 Rhodanobacteraceae bacterium
CATCCCCGCAGCTCCCCCGTTCTCGCCCGCAGACTGGATGCCCTGGGCGACGCTGGCCTGCAGGTTGGAATTGCCGCGCGAACCGGCCAACGCGTCGGCGCGCTGCACGGTCTTCAGCAGCTCGCGGGTGTTGGCGTCGTATTCGATCGAGACGATGGCGGTCTTGACGATGGCCAGGCCACGGTCGGATTTCCACTGGTAGCCGTTCTCCACCGCATCGGACAGGCTCCTGGCGAAACCCAGCGAATCCTGCTGCAGCTTGGCGATGCGATTGCCCTTGGCCGGGTCGTTGGAGTACAGGCTGAAGGCCGGCGCCAGCGAACCGACGACTTCGTTGAACAGCTGGCCGGCGGCGGCATTGTCCATGTCGGTGAAATCGAACACCTGGCCAGGCGCGAGGTACTTGGCCGGCACGAAGTTCTTCACGAACAGGATCGGGTCGACGATCTTCAGCGTGTAGGAGCCGCGCGTGACCGCGCCGACCTGGGTATTGAGGAAGGCGTCGTCCCAGTAGATTTCCGATTGGGTGCCGAAGCGGTTGTCCGGCAGTTCCTTCAGCGAGACGAAGAACGCCGCCTGCTGCGAACCCGGCTGGCCGCCGAACTTGAAGCGTTCCCAGCTCTGCTTGATCAGCGGGCTGACGATGCCGTCGCCGGCGAAGATCGACTGCGAGTTGAGGTCATCCGAATGCCATTCGTAGGCGCCGGCCTGGGCCGCGAGTGCCGTGATGGCGCCGTCCTCGAACAGCAACAGGCCATAACCTTCCGGCACGATGATTTTCGAACCGTTGGTGATGATATTGGACGAAGCACGGGTGTTGGAGCCGCGCCCCGCGTTGGTGCCTTGCGGCACGGCCGCGAACAGCGCTGCGGTCGAGGGCAGGCCGTTCGGGATCGTGTAGAAGTCTTTCCATTGATCGGCCAGCGTGCCGCCGATCGCACCCACCGCTGCCTGTACAAGACCCATGATCACTCCCGATAGTCAACGGCGGGCACCTCGCCCGCCAGTAAGCGGAACTATACAGGCTGGCGCGTGTATTCATGCAAGGCGTGAGCGGCCGGTCGCGGCTGGCGATTGTCAGTCAATGCGCGAGTCATTTTCCTGAACGCGGCCGTACCGGATGGCATCCAGCAACGCCGCTGGCCGGTAGCTTGCCTGCGCGTGCCACTTCGCCCACACCGTGGGATCGATGGTTTCGTTGACGCCGCCGCCCAGTTGCCGCGGCAGTGGCCGCTTGAACCATTTGTAGATGCCGTACATGAAGTGTCGGTAGGAATCGTTCGGTTGCGCGAGGTCCGCTTGCGCGGCGGGAATGAAGCGGTGCTCAAACGCCAGTCCAGCGTCGGCCGCTTTGGCCTGCATCCAGGCCAGTGGCAGGTCGGGCAGGGGATCGGGTACGCCCGAGCTTGATAAATGAGGGCCGAAAAGCGCGATAAATGGGTGGAAGACGGTGGATGAGCTCGGAAGACTCGCGCCGGAATGCAAAAAAGTTGCGGGGGCGGTAATGCGTTGACTTGGGAGGTCAGGCGCCGTCTTCGGGGTCAAAAAGATCGAGCTGGGGGTCGGTCGAGGTGAGCCTGGCGGCTACGCGGGATAGCAACTTGCGAACGCCGCGTTCGGTCATGCGGTGTTCGCGGGCGAGCTTCCATACTGGCTTGCCAGCGGCGTTCTGGGTGGCGATTTCCAGCTCGCGAGGCGAGAGGCCATAGTGGCCATTCAAGGGAAACGTAATTTGCTGGCCGGCCCAGGACTCCGCGAGCATGTCTGCGACGGCTGCGCCGAGGTGTTCTGCGAGATGTTTGTCAGCTCCGATGTCGAGCGCGGTCGCCATGACTGTCTGCTCGACTTCAGCGAGAAGTTCGTGGCGGCGCATGGCCATCGTGTTGGCGATGCTATTCATCCTCCCCTCGACTCCTTGGCGGCTCCGACGCGTGCCGCATATTGATCGTCGCTCAGCTGGCCGTACTCGTGCATTTGTCGCAAGAAAGCCAGTTCGTTGGCAAGCCGATCTTCGACGGGGGCCAGCGTGGGTCTGTGTGCACCGTTGCGTGCGCGCTCTTCGCGCTGGCGCTCGACCTCAGCGTCCGCCTGATCGGCGAGGCCGAAAACGATGGCGCGGAGATAGTGATGATTGGCGAGCGGCAGCGCCAGCTTGCCTGGCATGGCCAACATCTGTTCGATACCAGCGGCCCACATTGCGGGCGTCGCAGGGCGACGCATGGGAGATCGTTCATCGCGGCAGACGGTGCCCGGCGCGACCAGCGCCATCAAGTCCTCAACGATTTTGATGGCGCGGCTTGTGCGCAAGGCGGTCTTTGGCTTGAAGAGGCGAAGGTAGGACAGCACAGCTCGACCCAGCACAGGGTCCATGCCGGCAAATTGAGCAGCCAGCCGTTTGCCGTCGGCGTCTGAGAAGCCGGCTTCAACGGGATAGCTTTCGGCGCAATGTGGGCAGGTGACGCGCATGTCAGCCCGAGGAGGATGGTTCATTGGTACAACGCTCGGCGGCGGCGATGCGTTGCAGCTTGGCGCGGCGGGAATCCAGCGCGGCGATAACCGCGCGCAGCTGATCGTGTTTGCGCAACCACGCGCAGCGTTCAATGCCGAACATGTGTTGCGCCAGGGCATCCGCATAGCTCCACGGCGCTTTCAGCTCGGCCAGCAGCGCCTCGATTTTGGTGAGCATGGGTTCACGGCGCATGTTCTTGGGTCGCCCTTTGTGCGCTCGCGGGTTGGTTGCACCAAGGCGTTCCAGTTCGTCGCGCACGGCACGGCGGCCGCGCTCATCGAGCTTGGCGGACGAGGTGACCCCGCCGATGCGTTGCAACAGCGCCTCGTAGGTGCTGCGATCCATGCCGAGCTGTTTGGCCCCCACATGGATGGCGGCCAGATCGCGTGTGCGCCGGTCGAGGTGACGGTTCACGGCGCCACCTCGCCACGGCCGGCCCAACGCTGCCATTCTGGCAAGCTCAACGACCGCACGGCCAACTTGCCCGGCCATGAATACTGCACGCGGCCTTGGTAGCGCCCCATCACTTCGCGGGTTTCATTTGCCACGCGCACCCGGTCAGCCGGTTGCGGGTCGATACGCGGGTCGCGCTGTTTCTGCTGTGTCATGGTTGCGCCTCCGTGGTGGCCACTTCATCGGGCAGGCAGGCAATGCCTTCGCGCGCACCTTGTACGCCCACTGTCCAGCACGTCACATTGCGTGCCGCATCGTGGAACACGGCCACCCCGGGGGGCAGCAACAGCGGCTCAGGGTTCTCATACATGGCGGGAGTGGCGGGCACCGACTGCCAATGCCAGCCGCAGATCAATCCGGCGGCATAGGCCGCCGCCATGCCGAGGAACAACACCGCGATCAGCCTGCCGGCCTCTGGCCGCGCGTCGAGCACTGCGTCGAATCGCTGTTCCATCACGCGGCCTCCTCATCTACCTGCGCGGCTTGCGCCAGCAGCGCTTCAATCGCGCGGTCCAACTCGCTGGTCAGGTCTTTCACGACCACTGCGTCGGTGTCGTCGCTGATGCGGATGCCGAGGCGCCGCAAGTCGGCGGCGGTCAGGTCATAGACGGCGGGCTTGTGTACGGCCTCGCGCACGCGGATCAAGAGCGCGGCCTGGTCCAGCGGCAGCAGTTCGCGGATGCGGGCGATGGTGCGCGCCTCCTCCACCATCTCCACTTTGCCACGCTGCTTGGTCCAGCCGACCCGCACGCCATGCAATGTGCGGGTGCGGGCTTTGGTCCACAGCTCGGCGGGGCTGGCCTCAATGGCGTCGCGCAGCGCCGATTCGGCTTGCGCCACGGCAGCCACGGCTTGTCGCAGCGCCGGCAAATGGGCTTGCTTGATGCGCTCCAGCGCGCTGTTGGCGTCGGTGCCCAAGGTGCGCAAGTCGTCGCGGGCGGCGCGGTAGTTGGCGGCGCACTGCTCGACGCTATCGAGTCCGTTGGCGGGGGTCGGAATAGCATTCATGGGGTGTCCTCTGGTTAGTTGGAGAGCGGGTCTTGTGCCATTCCCAGCACCCAGCGCAGCGCCTCGGCGACGCCTTGCTCATACGTCATCCCGGGGAACTGCGAGCGTTCGTCCTCCAGCTCTGCAGCGGTCAACATCTTGCGTTCGATCTCATCGCGGGTCGGTTGGGCATTCATGTCCTGTCCTCGGGGTCTTGTTGGTTGCGGTACAAATCGGCCAGCGCATCGCGGTAGCGCTCGCCGATGCAGGGCGGCAGTTCGTCGTCATCGTCGTCATGCACAGCGGGGGCTCCATTGGCGCGGTGGTGGCAGTTCGCGTTCGGCCCACTCAATCTGCGCGCCGTGATAGGCGGCCACCATGCGCCGCTCACGGGCGCGGCCAACGCGGTGCGTCACGGTCGCCACGCCGCGCACAAAAGCCGGCGGGCGGTCGATCCGCAGCACCGGCTTGCCGCCGCGCAGCTCCACGTCCAGCACGGTGCAGCCGGCATCATCCAAGTGGTAGACGGCGCTGATAGCGGCCAGCAGCGCGTCGCAGGTGGCGCGGTTGCCCGCCGCCAGCGTGCAGCGGCCGGCAATGGCGGGTTCAGTCATTGCGTACATGGGAATGCTCCTGATGGGTAACCGGCAAGCGCAACTGGCCGCGCAAGTCGGGCAAAGCCACGCGTTTCAGCGCGGCCACTTGGGTGAGCGTGGTCATGGCGCGCGAATACAAGAACTCGCAAGTCGCCTCCAGCTCGGCATCGGTTTCAGCCAGGAAGTAACCTGTTGCCGGCGTCCCAGCGATGGGGTGCCCGGCCTCGCGCAGCGCGACGATCACATGCCGCAGGCAGCGCTCCGCCATCGGGCTGTCAATGCCCAGGATGATGCGCACCAACCGCCGTGCACTGACGCCGTTTTTGGCGCCCACATGGTCACCCGGCACATCCAGTACCAGGCTCGGTGACAACTCGCGGTGGAACAGGTCTTCCAGCGTCATGGCTTATCTCCGTCGGGGTTGATTGGCCGCGCGTGCCACCTCGGCCTCGGTCATGGCATTGCGCAGCTGCTGCGCATAGGCGACACCGAGCTCCTCCAACGCGATATGCCGCTCAATCGCGTTGCCCCACTCACCAATGTCGTCCAGCAGCACGCATGTACGTGCCACCAAGGCGGCCAATGCCGGCGGGATGTAACGCGGCAACGCGGTCACGCCGCACCGCCGAACATGTCCCGCGTCACCTTGGGCGCGCCGAGTGTCGCCGCCGTGTTCATCGCGCTGGCCAGTGCGTTGTGCACCGCCAGCGGATACAGCAACGAGCCGCGTGTGGGCGCATGGCGTGGCGTCAAGCGTGTTTGCAGCGCGCTCAGGCCGTCCGCCGCCATGATGGCGTCGTAATCCGCGCCGGCCCGGGCGAAGCGGTGGCGCAAATACGCGCCCAGGTGCTGGTCAAGCGGCGGCAGATGCAACAGCTCGATGCGCTGTGCCACCTCGCGCACCTGCGGGTTGCTCTCGTCCAGCTTCACGGCCAGCTCCGGCTGGCCCAACAGCACGATGGAAAGCAACGGGCGCATGCCGTCCTTCAGCTCCAGATAGCGCTTCAGGTGCTTCAGGGTGGGGATCGGCAGGCAGTGCGCCTCCTCGATCAACAAGGTGTGGCGCATGCCGCTGCGGGCGCTCTCGCGCAGCGTTTCGTGCAACTGGCGAAAGCGCGCCTCCGGGCTGGATTTCAGCGGCGCCAGTGGTGCCACTGCGCGCAGCAGACATTCAGCAATGTGCTTGCTGCGCAGCGTGGTGCCCACCGTGTCGCGCTCCTCCATTGCCAGCACGTAAGGCTGCGCCGCGATCACGCTGGGCTCGTCACGTTGCAGGCGCTCCAGCAGCTCCTCGCGCAGCGTGGTCTTGCCGCTGCCCGATTCGCCCACCACGCCCAAAAAGCCGCCGTGGCGTACCGTGCTCCACATCGCTTCGCGGGCATAGCGCACATCGGCCGAGTCGAGGAACACGTCCGCCAGCTCGCGGCAATCCGTAAACGGGTCGCGGCTCAAACCAAAGTGCTTGCGCGCCGCTGGCGACAAGGTGGTCTTTTTCAGTAACATGTCAGGTGTCTCCTTCGTAGTGGGTGGGACAAACGGCCCCTTGGCGTTGCTGCGCCTTGGGGCTTTTTTCTTGGTGTCTATGCCGTGCTCGGCCAAATACGTGGCCAGCCGCGCCGCAAACGCGCGGCGGCGGCGCACCGGCCAGCAGCCATGCGCCAGTAACTGTGTGATGGCGCTGCGCGACACGCCGCAGGCTGTGGCCATGTCGGCGTGGGTAATGTCGCGCTCGGCCAGTGCATCGCGCAGGCCTGCCGGCAGTACCAGGGCAGTCATGCCGCGCCCCCGGCCACCGCGCGCAGCCCGCCGCGCAGCAATTGCGTGGCGCAGGCGTCGAGCTGCTCTTCCGGCACGCCGTCCGGCCATAGCTCGGCCATGCGCGCATACATCTCCGCCGACCAACCGCCGCCCAGTTGCTCCACGCGGCGTTTCAGTGCGCGAGCCATCTCCACATGCGTCAGCGGCTGCGGTACATAAACGGGCCGCGCCAGCGGCACCACCGGCGTGGGTTCGATAATGGCCGGCGCCGCCACCGCTGGCGCTGGCGCCGCTGCGCGCGGCAAATGCGGTGCAATCGGAGTCTCGCGCCAGGGCCGGGTCGGGTCCAGCGCGCCGTCAAACGCCACCGTCTTGGCCTTGCGTTTGGCCTTCGCTTCGGCGTCCGTTTCCGCGCGCATTACCAAGCGCTCGATCTCGCGCCGGTTCGCATCCGCCGCCGTCTCCGGCATGGCCCTGAACTCCGCGCCGGCCAGTGCCGCGTCGGTGCGAAAGCCCCATTCGTTGTGGCCCACGCGGGGTGCCAGAAAATGCGCCGGCTTGCCATCCGCGCCCACCACCAGCACGCGCACCGTGTCGGTGTCATACGCGTTGGTCACCACATCCAGCTTGCCGCCCTCCAGCACACCCGGCAGCGCGCGCACATCCCACAGCGCGGATTTGTACTTGATGCTGAGGTCACGCACCGTGCAGCGCGTCGGCGCCGACACCGCCAACTGCCGCAACACAGCCGGCGCCGGCGCCTCGCGCAGCTGTGCCGGCGTAATGCGCAGCCAGCCATCACGCCGGGTCAGCCCCGTGCGCGTGTGCATGCGCGTGGCACAGAACCAGCGGCACCAGTCATCGGCCAGCGCATTCATCTCCGCCACCGAGCACACCGGCTTGCGCAGCTTCAGCGGCGCCTCGAAGGTCTGCTCCACCAGCCGGTGCATGCCTTCCGCGCTGCCCAGCGCGCGCGGGTTGCCGGCCGCATGCGCCCACACCTCCATATCCAGCGCGGCGGCAAAATTTTCCACCAGCGCCGACAGGCTGCCCTTGTCCATCCACCACAGGCGCGGCACGCCGTGCATGGCAATGCCCTCTACCGGCGTCATGGCGTGGATCATCGCGCTTACCACGTTCATGCCGCTTTCGCTGCCCTGCACGTAGAACAGGCGCACATGGCCACTGCAATGGTCCACGTTGACATAGCGGATCAAGCGGCGCTCGTTGATCTTGAAAAAATTGGCCGGCTTGCCCCGGTAGTACACGCTGGCATCCATCACCTCGGTGCCGCTGGGCGCCATGTAGTACTGGCGGCTCACGCTGGCATCCGTCTGCCACAAGTGGTTGGGGTGCTCGCTGGCAATGCTGATCGCCGCCGTCGGCTGCGCCAGTTGGCCGGGGTGGCAGTTGTGCAGCACCAGCGCGCGGCGCACCGCGCTCACCGACAGCGGCTTGATCTCGCCGGTGTCGGTATCCACTCGTGCCGCAAACAGCGCATTGCCACGGCGCAGCGTGTCCAGCGCGCGCTCCAGCGCCAGCGTGCCGGTATCCGTCAGGCGCCGCGTCTCCGTCATCGTTGCCGCCAACGCCAGCGCCTCCTTGTTGCTCAGCGTGCCGCTGCCGGCATCGCTGCGCTGCTTGCGCGGCGCGCCGTGGCGCACCTGCTTCAACCGCCCCAGCAACGTCGGCAGCGACATGCCCAGGCGCGCCGCTGCCGCTTGGTACACCGCCGTCTTGCCGCCGTGCCCCGCCGCCTGCGCGGCGCGGGCCACGGCGGCCAGCTCCTCGTACATGCCGGGGGTCAGTGCGGCGGCCATCGTCACACCCCCTGCAACCAGGCCGGGTCGCCGTGGTCATTGACGATGGGCAAGTTCAGCTCATCGCGCAGCACGCGGATATCCGTCAACAACTCGCCCAGCAAACCGCCCATGTAGGTGTCGTGCGTGGTGGCGTCGCCGGCCGCTTCCGCCAACTCGCGCAGCGCGGCAAAGCGCGAGCGCAAGCTGTCGATATCGGCGCCGTGCGCGGTGATATCCGACTTGCACTGAATCGCCACCGCGCCGGCCATCCGCCGCGCCGCCTCCACGGCCTCCTCTGGCGTGGCGCGGTCGCGCTGGTCGCGTGCCTGACGCACCTGCTTGCCCAGCGTTTCGATCTTGCGCTCGCGCTCACCGGCGCGCTCATCCTTGGCCAGAATGTCCGCCTTCAGCGCGGCCTTCTCCTCCGCCAGCCGGCCCACCAAATCGGTGAGGATGCCCACCACCGCCGCGTGGTCCCCGCCCTCGGCAATCGCCGTCTTCACCACCGCCTGGTCATCCGCCGGCAGCGCCTTCAAGGCGTTGTAGTCGCGCTGGCCAAAACCGATGCGCTCGGCCGATTCAAACAGCTCGGCGCCGATCAGGTCGTAGTTCTCCGCGATCTGGCGGCAGCGGCGGGCAGTCTTACCGAGGAATGCCTGGCAAAACTCCTCAAGAGTGGAAACGTTTCCGCAGACGCCGTCCGCGTTGATGCACGGCATGCCGACGTAATCCCTTGATTCTGCGGCCCTTCGGTAGGATTCGGCGATCATCCGTTGCGACACGGCTTCGGAAACGGTTGCCGCGCGCATCTGTCCGGCCATCATCCCCATGCGAATCCAGCCGTGCACCTGCTCGGCCGTCGCAAACTCCCCCGCCGCGCGCGCCTGCGCTTCCACGGCCGCAATCGCCGGCGGGGTCTTTTCCACAATATCCAGCGTCTGCGCCGGGGCCGGGGCCAGTTTCTTTGCCATATGCATGGTTCCTTGGGTCAGTTGGGGAGCCGGGAATACCGGTTTTCAAAGTCATCCACGCGCTGGCTTACCCGCGCGAGCTCCGCGTGGTGCGCCAGCGCCAGTTGCAGCAGCCGCGGTGCCAGCCGCCAGCGCTCGTCCTTGCCGGGGATGCGCTCGGCCCAGCCCAGCGCCTCCAGCGATTGCAGGTCGCGCAGCGTGGTCGGCGCGGACTGCCGCACCGCCGCCGCCACCTGCGCCAGCCGCAAGCCGTCAAAGTTGTTCCCGGCCAATGCCTCGATCACTGCCTTGGCGCGCGCCAGCAAGGCCGGCGCGCTCATGGCGTGCGCTCCGCATGGGCGGGGCCGCTACCATCGGCCGGGACGCTTGCCGCGTCATCCCCAACCGATGACGTACCTCCCGGGAAGAAATGACGCGGCGTCACCGAACCGCGCGCCGCGCGCGGTGTTGTGCCAGCCAGGCGGGGGGAGCGCCCGGCGCGGCTGCCCGCCGCGCAGAATCGGCGGGCCTCCGTCGGTGTCGGATGGGGTAAGCTCCGCGTGCAGATACCGGCAACGCGCGGGGAGGCGCCATGCCCGTTTGGAGCCAATGGATGACCTTCGTCCTGGCGAGCTTGGCGAGCCTGCTGGCGATCGCCAATTCCTGGTTGATCTGGCGCGCGCGGCGCCCGCGCGTGCGGCTTGGTTTGTCCGTGCAGCCGCATCCGGCCGGCGGGTTCACGCTGGCAGGCGGCATGCCGACGCCGTGGGAAATGCTGCAACTCGATATCACCAACACCAGCCAGGGCGCGGTGCGGCTGGGTGGTATCCGCATGCGCATGGACACCGGCGCACAAGAACCCTGCGTTTTCTGGGATGACGTGCAAGAAGAACGCGTGCGCAAACAGCCCATCGACGCCGGCGCGACCGCGTTCATGGTGTGTGACGACAACGACGAAAGTCGCCTGGCGAACGTGCGCGCCATCGTCGCCTACGTTCACGGCGGGCCGCCGGCACTGCTGTCCGCCCGCGCGATCCGCCGCGCACTGCGCGAGCTGCAACAAGTCCGCGCCAGCGGTCGCTACCGCGGCGATTAGGGCGCTCATGCCGCGTCCCTCAGCACGCCCGGCACCACCTCACGCCCCAGGTCACTCGACAGGCTGCGCAAGATGGCGTAGCTCAAGCGCCCGCGTGGCAGCACGTTGCGGCCGGCGTAACGGCTTACCACCTGGGTGACGGTGCGCGGCTCGTAGTTATGCGCCAGCGCCCACTGGCGGAAGTTGCTGCCCTGCTCGATCAGGCGAGCATGGATCTGTCGTTTTTTCATGGTTTGATTCCGGTGCTGCCCGCTGCGGCGGGGATGCAGCAGGTCTGGTTGGCGTGCCGTGGGCACTCGCCCGTGTACACCCGCCACACCGCGCCCACCTCGACGATCACCAGCAACACCGCCGCGAGCACGATCAGCGGCGTGGGGTCTTCGAACAGGCACTGGAACGGGATGCGGTGGCGGCGAGGGGTGCTCATCGGGTGTTCTCCATGCGGTAGGATG
>DASSXP010000245.1:0-4395 GCA_035703755.1 Rhodanobacteraceae bacterium
CTTTTTCCACAATCCGCACAGCCGCGCCAACATGACCCATGCCCTGCTGGAAGAACTCGGCGCCGCCTACGAGCCGTGCGTGATCGACTTCCGCCACCACGAGCAACTCTCGCCCGACTACCTGGCCATCAACCCGATGGGCAAGGTGCCGGCGATCCGCCACGACGGTGTGGTGGTGACCGAAACGGTGGCGATCTTCATCTACCTGGCCGACCTGTATCGCGAAGCCGGGCTGGCCCCGGCACCGGACGACCCGGATCGCGGCACCTACCTGCGCTGGCTGGTGTTCTACGCGGCCTGTTTCGAACCGGCGCTTGGTGACCGCGCCATGCAGCGCGAACCGGCGCCACGCGCGCAATCGCCGTACGCGGATTTCGACACCACCCTGAACGCCATCACCCAGGCCCTGCAACCGGGCCCGTGGTTGCTCGGCGACCGCTTCAGTGCCGCCGACGTGCTGTGGGCCAACGCGTTGGCGTGGGCCACCGGCTTCCAGATCATCGAGCACACGCCGCTGATCGACGCCTACATGCAGCGCGTGCTGGACCGGCCCGCGCAGCAACGTGCGGGACAGGCCGATCAGGCGTTGGCCGCCAGCATGGGCATCGCCGCCTGAGACACGGGGCAGGCGCTCGGCATCCATGCTACAAATGGCCGGATGCGCCGTGCCGACCGTCTGTTTCTCATCATCCACGCCCTGCGCGGGCGCCGTACCGCGCTGCCGGCGCGGCGACTCGCCGAGACCCTCGGCGTGTCGCTGCGCACGGTCTACCGCGACGTCGCCGACCTGCAACTGTCCGGCATTCCCATCGAGGGTGCGGCCGGGGTCGGCTATGTGCTGCGCAAGGGTGCCGATATTCCGCCGCTGATGTTCACCGCCCAGGAACTCGAAGCCGTGGTGGTCGGAATGCGCTTCGTGCGCGCCTTCACCGGTGCACGCTTGATGCAGGCCGCCGACGCGGCGATGCTGAAGATCGAGGCGGTACTGCCACCGGAACTGCGCGAGCGGGTGGCGCAGGTGCGCATTTTCGCGCCGGTGTGGCGCGATCAGGAAACCAGCGCCTACGGCCAGCGGCTGGATGCGCTGAACGAGGCCATCAACCAGCGCGCGGTGCTGGCGATCGACTACTCGAACGAAGCCGGCGCGACCAGCCAGCGCGAGATCGAACCGCTGTGCATGGCCTTCTGGGGCGGCAAGTGGACGCTGGGCGCCTGGTGCCGGATGCGCGGCGACTTCCGCAACTTCCGCCCCGACCGCATCCGTGCCATGCAGCCGAGCGGGGAGATTTTCGCCGACGATGCCACGCGCGGTTTCCAGGCCTATCTGCACGCCGTGAACGCATCCCGGGCCCGACTCGATCACTGATCGGCCCGCGCCGCGCGGCCAATCTGCGATGATGGCGTTTTCCGACCGGTTTCGCGCCTTGAAAGTTGCCTCACTCGCTCTGCTTTTGCTGCTGCCCGCATTGGCTGTCCACGCTGCCCGCAGCAGCGACGCCGACCAGCAGTTCAAGTCCATCTACACCACCGAGTGGGCCTGGCGCACACAGCAATCCTCGCTGTCCGCCTCGGGTGAATCGCAACCCAGCGCCGGCCGGCTCGACAACGTGGATGCCGCCAGCCAGGCCAAGCGGCTGGCGTATTGGCAGCGGGTGATGCACAAGCTGGACGCCATCGAGGTGGCTTCGCTGTCGCCAGTCGCGCGCACCAACTACGCCATCTACAAGGCGCAGATCGCCAACTTCATTGCCGACCAGACCTTCAAGCAATGGCAGATGCCGTTCAACAGCGACTCGGCGTTCTGGTCGGATTTCAGCTACGAGTTCGCCCATCGCCAGCCGCGCACGGCGGATGACTACCGCGCCCTGCTCGACCAGTTGGCGCAGCTGCCGGCCTGGTTCGGGCAGGAAATCGACAATATGCGCGCCGGCCTCAAACGCGGCTTCAGCGTGCCGCGTGCGGTGCTCGACGGCCGCGACCGCTCGATTGCCGAAATCGCCGAGCTGGACGATCCGGCCAAGAGCGCCTACTACCAGCCGTTCGCCACCATCAATGCGGCGATTCCGGCCGAACAGGCGCAACAACTGCAAGGCGAGGCCTTGCGGCGCATCCGTGACGAGGTGGTCCCGGCCTACGCCACGCTGCTGCACTTTTTCCGCCACGAATACCTGCCCAAGGCGCGCACCACGCTGGCGGCCGAGGCGCTGCCGAATGGCAAGGCCTACTACCGCCAGCAAATTCTCGCCTACACCACGCTCGACCTCGACCCCGATGCGATCCACAAGATCGGCCTGGAGCAAGTGGCGAAGATCCACGCCGAGATGCTGGAAACACTGAAGGCAACCGGTTTCAAGGGCGACTTCGCAGCGTTCCTCGCACACCTGCGCACCGATCCGGCGTTTTACGCCAAGACCCCGCAGGAGCTTCTGGCCAAGACCGCCTGGGTCGCCAAGCGCGTGGACGGCCAGATCGGCAAATTGTTCGGCCACCTGCCGCGCGCGCGCTTCACCATCGAGCCGGTGCCGGCGGCGATTGCGCCCTACTACACCTCCGGCCGCGGCGGCCCCGACGTGTACATGGTCAACACCTACGACCTGCCCTCGCGCCCGCTCTACAACATGCCGGCACTGACCCTGCACGAGTCCTACCCCGGCCACGCACTGCAACTGGAACTGGCGGCCGAGTTGACCGGCCAGCCGGCATTTCGCCGCGAAAGCTACATTTCCGCCTATGGCGAAGGCTGGGGCCTGTACTCGGAATACCTCGGCAACGAGATGGGCATCTACGACACGCCCTACACCAAGTTCGGCTACCTCAGCTACCAGATGTGGCGGGCCTGCCGGCTGGTGGTCGACACCGGCATCCATCACCTCGGCTGGAGCCGCCAGCAAGCCATCGACTACATGCTCAAGAACACCGCGCTCAGCCAGCGCGAGATCGACAACGAGGTCGACCGCTACATCAGCTGGCCGGGTCAGGCACTCTCCTACGAGCTCGGCTATCTCAAGATCCGCGAACTGCGCGGCAAGGCGGAACAGGCCCTCGGCGCCAAGTTCGACCTGCGCCATTTCCACGACACCGTGCTCTCCACCGGCTCGGTGCCGTTGCCGATCCTCGAACAACGCATCGACCGCTTCATCAAGGACGGCGGGCCGGAGCCCCACTGGCCGTGCGACTGCAGCCTCGGCGACCACAAGCCCTGAAACAAAAAGCCCGCTGCGCGGTGGCAGCGGGCCCGTGTTCGTCCGTCGCTGCAGCGACCGTACTCAGTTCGCGTGCACCGGGGTCATGGTGGCAGCAGCCACGCGATCTGGCTGGGTGGGCGCGTTGGTCGACAAAGAAATCCGAACATAGCCCATCGCATTGCGCAAGCGAGGCCCGGTAACGGCATCCGCATAGGTGTCGGCCAGTGCCTCGCGTGCCGCCTCGGCCTGCTGCCGTTGGCTGGCATCGAGTTGCGACCAGACCTGATCGCGCGTAGCAACGTAGCCGGGGTTGTCGTGTCCGGCGGCCAGATCCAGCCACGCCCACGCGGTGGCGGCATTCTGTGCGACGCCTTCACCGTTCAGATACATCAGGCCAATCGACAGTTGCGACAGCTTGTCGCCGTAACGCGCGCCCCGCTTGAAGGACTTCATGGCGCTGGTGTAGTCCTTGTCGAGATACGCCTTGACGCCGGCATATGCACCCGCCAAATCCGGACGCCCCAACTGATAGGCTTCGCCCAGCGGATGGACGCGCGCCTGCTGCACCGCATCCCGTGTTTGCATGCTGGTCGACCCATTCGCTGCACTGGCCACCGGCACACCCACGCACATCGCGATTGCCAAAGCCAGCGCTCCACTCCTGCACTTCATCATGAGACATCTCCAAATCGAGGTTGGAAGGCTATTGCTGTTGCTCCACTTGCGTCACTACCCTAAACCGGCAAGTGCAGTAATTCAAGCGCTACGATTCCTGCCGTCTCCACATGACTCCCAAGGCACTGCACCATGCTCCAGTCCCTGTTTTCGACATGGCCCAGCACCCTGTTGCTGGTCGCCGGTGCGATTTTTCTCTTGCTGGCACTGACCCAGGGCATGGCGTGTCGTCGGCATTGGCGCAGACAACGGCGGGTTGCGGCCATGTGGCGCGGCCTGTGGCTGCTGTTGTTTCTGGGTCTCGCGGTGCTGGGCGGGGGCGGCGCGTTGGCCTTGCGCGGCTGGCAGGGGCTTGGCAGTGAAACGCCGGTGTTGCGGCTGACGGCGAGCCAGCAAGGCCCCGGGCAGTGGGTGCTGCAGCTCGATTTCCCGGATGGCGCGATGCGCGCGGTCGAGCTCAAGGGCGATGCCTGGCGGGTCGAGGCGATCGTGGTGAAGTGGCAACTGCCGGCGCTGCTGGCTGGCGTGCCACCGC
>DASSXP010000263.1:0-8467 GCA_035703755.1 Rhodanobacteraceae bacterium
CGGCAACAACGGGAGCACCAGCCCATGAAGTCCCAGGTCCTTCAGCAGTTCGTTGGCGTCGCTCGCAGAGGCGGGGCGGCGGTACCCAGTGGCGCTGCCATCATCTGCGGCATCGCGTTGTGGTGCACCGCGCCAGCGGTATTGGCAGCGGTGGCCGTGGGCGGCCCCGGCGTTGAATCGACCGGCAACGCGACGGTCACCACACGAGCGAACATTGCCGGTGGTCTGGCGGCCGATGGTGTGACGCGCGCCCATGCGGTGGCTTTCAGCGGTGGTGGCAACCGGCTGACGCTGGAGAACGGCTACAGCTTCACTGGGCTGGTGGTCAGCGATGGTGCCGGCGACACGCTGGCGCTGGGTGGCGACAGCGGTGGCACCGGCAGCGGCAGCGGCAGTTTCGATGTGGCCGAGATCGGTGCCAGCGCGCAGTTTCGGGGTTTCAGCAACTACGCCAAGAGCGGCACCAGCACCTGGACGCTCACCGGCAGCAATGCATCGACCCACTGGATGATCAATGCGGGAGCCCTGCTCGTCACCGGCACGGTTGGCGATGTGGACGCCAATGTCGGTGCAGTGGGCGGCACCGGCACGGTCGCGGCCATCACACTGGATGCTGATGGCGTGATTGCGCCGGGCGGCTCACCGGGCACACTGCACGGAACGAACCTGAACTGGAATGGCGGCGGCGGTTTCGACTTTGAGCTGGGTTCCAGCCCGGCGACCAGTGACTTGCTGGCCCTGTCCGGCAGCTTGACCAAAGGGGCCGGCAGCGGTTTCGTGTTCCATTTTGCCGATGCGGGTTCCGCCCCGACTGCGGGCAGCACCTACACGCTGATTACCTTTGCCAGCGTGGCGGGCTTCAGTGTCAGCGATTTCAGCAACGACTACAACGGCGGCGCGCCCTTGAACGGCAACTTCGTGCTGACGTCGACGGCGCTGCAGTTCGTGGTGGCGATGGCGACGCAGACCATCACCTTTGCCAACCCCGGCGGCCAGCAACTGGCGGCCGGCAGCGTGTCGCTCAACCCCACGGCCAGCAGCGGTTTGCCGGTGACGCTGGTCTCGACGACGACCTCGGTCTGCACGGTGGCCGGCACCGGGCCGTTCACGGTGAACTTGGTCGGTGCCGGCACCTGTAGCTTGACGGCAAGCCAGCCGGGCGATGGCGCGACGGTTGCCGCAGCCACGCCGGTCACCGTCAGCTTTGCCGTTGCGGTGCCGTTCGTGCCCGTGCCGACCCTCGGTAGCGGGGCTTTGGCCCTGCTCATCGCCTTGCTGGGCTGGCTTGGGTTCCGACGCCGACGCCCGGTGTGAGCGCACATGCAGCGGCATCTGGCGCGATGCCGACCCGCTGGGCGGGCGCCGTGACGGGGTGACGCGGCCAGCGTGTCGTTGGGCGTTGACGCCAAACAAAAAGGCCGCGATTGCTCGCGGCCTTTTTGTGCACACGGAGCGCGGTGCTTACACCTGCATCGCCTTGGCGACTTCGGCGGCGTAGTCCTCGACCACCTTCTCGATGCCCTCGCCGACGGCGAGACGCTCGACCGCAACCACGTCGGCGCCGGCCTGCTTCAGTGCCTGGCCCACGCTGATGTTGGTGTCGAGCACGTAGGGCTGGCCGACCAGGGTCATTTCCGCCACGATCTTGTTGATCTTGCCGGAGACGATCTTCTCGAGGATTTCGGCCGGCTTGGCCTTGTCCTTGTCGGTCATCTGGCCGAGGGCGATGTCCTTTTCCTTGGCCAGCACCTCGGCCGGGACGTCCTCGGCCTTGACGTAGGCCGGGTTCATCGCTGCCACGTGCATGGCAATGCCCTTGGCCAGCTCGTCGTTGCCGCCCTGGAGCGCCACCAGCACGCCGATGCGGCCGCCGTGGATGTAGCTGGCGTTGATGCCGGCGTTGTGGATGCGCGCCAGGCGACGCACCTGCACGTTCTCGCCGATCTTGGCGACCAGTGCCTGACGGGCTTCTTCCACCGTGCTGCCGGCAGCGGTCGTGGCGGCCTTGAGTGTTTCGACATCGGCGGCGTTGGTGCTGAGCGCCAGCGCGGCGGCCTCGTCAGAGAAGCCGACGAAGTTTTCGTCCTTGGCCACAAAGTCGGTTTCGCAGTTGACCTCAACCAGCACGGCATCGCTGCCATTCTGGGCGGCGACGATGCGGCCTTCGGCGGCCACGCGGCCAGCCTTCTTGTCGGCCTTGGCGAGGCCGGACTTGCGCAGCCATTCCATCGCGGTTTCGATGTCGCCGTTGTTCTCGACCAGCGCCTTCTTGCATTCCATCATGCCGACGCCGGAACGCTCGCGCAGTTCCTTGACCAGTTGAGCGGTGATTTCCATGGGGTGTACCTCGTTGGTTCGGTAATGCTGACGTGCTCGTCCAGCGGACGCCAGGGAAGGGTCGGCAGCGGCGCAACCGTGGGTCGCGCCGCCCGTTTCGGCCCGATTGAGTGACCGCTTCGGTGGAAGCGGTGGCGGCTCAGGCGTTGTCGCCCCGGCCCTTGTCCGCCGCGCCCTTGCGGGGAGCGCCCGCCTTGGACGGTGCGCGACGCGCCGGGGCACGATCACGCTTCTTCTGCTCGTCGACGCGGGCGACCGGGTTGCCCTCGGCATCCAGCTCGACGAAATCGTTGCCGTCGCCCTGGGCGGTGGCCGGCGCGGCGGCCTTGCCTTCCAGCACCGCGTCAGCGGCGGCGCGGGCGTACAGCTGCACGGCGCGGATGGCGTCGTCGTTGCCCGGAATCGCGTAGTCGACCAGCGACGGGTCGTAGTTGGTGTCGACCACCGCCACCACCGGAATGCCGAGCTTCTTGGCTTCCAGCACGGCGATATCTTCGTGGCCGATGTCGATCACGAACAGCGCGTCGGGCAGTCGGTTCATGTCCTTGATGCCGCCGAGCGACTTTTCCAGCTTCTCGCGCTCACGGCGCAGCGCCAGCACTTCGTGCTTGACCAGCTTCTCGAAACTGCCGTCGGTTTCCATCGCTTCCAGCTCTTTCAGGCGGGCGACAGATTGCTTGACGGTGCGGAAGTTGGTCAGCATGCCGCCGAGCCAGCGCGCGGCCACGAACGGCATGCCGCAACGCGCAGCTTCTTCGGCCACCGAGTCGCGGGCCGAGCGCTTGGTACCGACAAACAGCACCGTGCCACGCTTCTGCGCCACGCCAGAGAGGAAGTTCATCGCGTCGCCGAACAACGGCATCGTCGATTCGAGGTTGATGATGTGGATCTTGCCGCGGGCGCCGAAAATGTATGGCGCCATCTTCGGGTTCCAGTAACGGGTCTGGTGACCGAAGTGGACGCCGGCTTCCAGCATCTGGCGCATGGTGACTTGAGGCATTGGATAACTCCTGCAAAGGAACCCATGTACGCCATCCGCACACGGCGGGGCAGGCGTGTCGCCGGCAGGGCGACGGATTCCGGGGTTGGGCTTCCGCAAGACCCCTCGGCAACGACCCCTTGCGGGGACCCCGGTGCCGGTGACCTGTCTTGCGTGTGTATTCACCGGTGACGCCCGGTGTCGACGGCGGGCAAATGAACCTGCCCAGCCGCGGAATTCTAGCGTGACGCGGGTGCGTCTGGCAAGGCGGGGGGTGGCTGGTCAGCGCTCGTTGAGGCGCGGGCGCAGGCCAACCAGGTTGCAGGGCGCGGTGCGGGCGTCGAGTTGCAGGCTCAAGATCTGCTCCCACGCGGTGCGGCAGGCCGAGGTGGAGCCGGGCAGGCAGAAAATGAAGGTGGCGTTGGCCAGGCCCGCCATGGCGCGCGATTGCAGCGCCGAGGTGCCGATTTCGGCCAGCGACAAGGCGCGAAACAGCTCGCCGAAGCCGTCCATCGCCTTGTCCAGCAGCGGGGCGATCGCCTCCGGCGTGGAGTCGCGCCCGGTGAAGCCGGTGCCACCGGTGATCAAAACGCCGTCCACTGCCGCATCGGCAATCCAGCGCGACACGATGGCGCGCAATTGATAGCGGTCGTCGCGGGCGAGTTCGCGCGCGTGCAGCCGGTGGCCGGCGGCGGTCAGCGCCTTGACCAGGTAGTCGCCGGAGCTGTCGTCGGCCAGTGTGCGGCTGTCGGATACCGTCAGCACGGCCAAGGTGAGCGGGATGAATTCGTGGTGGGCAGTCATGCGGAGAACCTCAACTCTGTGCGGCCAGGGCCTGCAGCGCGTCCGCCTGCTGCTCGCGCGCCAGCGCATCAATCAGCTCATCAAGATCGCCGTCGATGATTGCCGGCAGGTGGTACAGCGTCAGATTGATGCGGTGATCGGTGACCCGGCCCTGCGGGAAATTGTACGTGCGAATGCGCTGGCTGCGGTCACCCGAGCCGACCTGCAGGCGCCGTTCCGCGGCCTGCGCTGCGGTTTGTTTCGATTGCGCCTCGTCCAGCAGGCGTGCTTTCAACAGGCTCAGGGCGCGGGCGCGGTTCTTGTGCTGGCTGCGTTCGTCCTGGCACTCGACCACGGTGCCGCTCGGCAGGTGGGTGATGCGGATCGCCGAATCGGTCTTGTTGACGTGCTGGCCGCCCGCGCCGGAGGCGCGAAAGGTGTCGATCTTGAGTTCGGCGGGGTTGAGTTCAATGCTGTCGATTTCGTCCTGCTCCGGCAGGATCGCCACCGTCGCCGCCGAGGTGTGGATGCGCCCCTGCGACTCGGTCGCCGGCACCCGTTGCACGCGGTGGGTGCCGGATTCGAACTTCAGCCGCGAAAACGCGCCGTGGCCCTCCACGCGGGCGACGATCTCCTTGTAGCCACCGTGCTCGCCTTCGTTGGCGGAAAGAATCTCCACCGGCCAGCGGCGACTTTCGGCGTAGCGCGCGTACATGCGGAACAGGTCGCCGGCGAAAATGGCTGCTTCGTCGCCACCGGTGCCGGCGCGCACTTCGAGGAACAGGCTGGCTTCGTCGCGTGGGTCGACCGGCAGCAGTTGCCGTTGCAACGCGGATTGGAGTTCAGTCAGGCGCGCTTCAAGCCGCGTCACGTCGTCGGCCGCCAGTGCGCCGAGCTCGGCGTCGTCGAGCATCAGGCGGGCATCTGCCAGCTCACGCTGCGCGGCTTGCTCCTGGTTGAGGCTGTCGGCCAGCGGCTGCAACTGCGCGTACTCGCGCGACAGTTCCCGAAAGCGGCCATTGTCAGCCAGCACATCGGGGTCGGCCAGCAGTCGGCCGATTTCTTCATGGCGCTCGGCCAGCACTTCGAGCTTGCGGCGGATGGTGGGAGTCATGGGCAGGCATATGGTGCGGCCGGGTATTTTAGGCAGCGTGGATAAACTGGCACAAATGCCATGGCAGTTGCGTGACTTTCGCCGCGCTGCCTTTATCCTGACCCTGGTTCCGTGATCTCCTCGGACTCGATGCCATCGATACGCGGGCACGGGCGAGCCAGGGTTGGTCAGTCAAGCGACTGCCGGGCCAAAGACTGAAACGCGGCAGCTGGCACGCAATCAGCGCCCGCGCCTGCCGTGAAGCGAAACGCGGGTGCTGTTGCCGGGAAATCGGCGGACCCTGCCAGTTTCGCAGAGCTGCTCGCACGCTACGGCGTGGATCAGCGGCGCATGTTGGTGGATTTTTACGCGGACTTCCCGGCGCTGATGAGCCATGCGGAGGATGCGGCGCAGCTGGCGTGGAACGCGTGCCGGCACTCGGCGTGTCAGTCTTCCCCGGTGCTGTTTTCGTCCGCTGCCGAATCGTCGAGGCCGTACAGCCGTTCGGCCGCGTGCAGCAGGTCGAGGTCGCCGGCCAGGGTGGCGTCGCGCAGGTTGGCGCTGGGGGCGTGCAGCAGTTTGTTGGTGAGGCCGTTGGCCAGAAAAGCCAGTGCCTCATCGGCGCTTTTGCCGTGGGCCAGCATGGCGCGGGCTTTGGCCAGCATCTCGTCGCGCTGCGCTTCGGCGGACTGTCGCAGCGCCAGCGCGGGGTTGCGCACCGACAGCGCGCGCCGCCAGGCCATGTAGCGCTCCACCTGCAGGTCGATGATCGCCTCGGCCTCGGCCGCGGCGGCGGCGCGCGAACGCTTGTTGTCGTCGATCACCTGGCGCAGGTCGTCGATGCCGTACAGAAAGATGTCGGGCAGTCCCGCCACCGACGCCTCGATGTCGCGCGGAACGGCGATGTCGACCATGAATATCGGTTTGCGGCGGCGCTGCTTGAGCGCGGCTTCGACCATCGTGCGGGTCAGGATCGGCTCGCGCGCGGCGGTGGAGGAAATCACCACGTCGGCATCGGCCAGATGCAACGGCAGGTCGGCCAGCGCGATGGCGTAGCCGCCGTGGCGGCCGGCGAGATCCTGGGCGTTCTCCAGCGTGCGGTTGGCGACGATCAGGCGCCGTACCTTGCGCTCAACCAAGTGGCGGGCGGCCAGCTCGATGGTGTCACCGGCGCCGATCAAGAGCACGCTGGCCTCGGCGAGATCGGCGAATACCTGCCCGGCCAGTTGCACCGCGGTGAAGGCCACCGACACGCTGTGGGCGCCGATGCGGGTGTCGGTGCGCACGCGTTTGGCGACGGCGAACGTTTGTTGCAGCAGCCGGTCCAGTGGCGTGCCCAGGGTGTCGGCGTTGCGTGCGGCCTGCCAGGCGTCCTTGACTTGGCCGAGAATCTGCGGTTCACCCAGCACCATCGAATCGAGCCCGGTGGCGACGCGAAACAGATGCCGGACGGCGTCGTTTTCGTCGTGGCGGTAGAGGAACTCGTCCAGCTTGCCGGGGGTCAGATGGTGGTGCCGGTACAACCACGCGCGCGGATGCAACTCAGCCCCGGCCGTCACCGTGCAGACCAGCTCGGTGCGGTTGCAGGTGGACAGGATCAGTGCTTCCTCGATGCCTTGTTCGGCGCGCAGTTCGGCCAGCGCGGCCGGCGTGGCCTCGGGCGCAAACGCCACCTGTTCGCGCAGTGTGACCGGCGCGGTGAGGTGGTTGAGTCCGAGCGTGACAAGCGGCATGGTGCGGTGGCTGGCGGGGCGTTAGGCTAGGCGGAAAAGGCTGGCCGTTGACGCGGCCATCGCATGGGCCGCGGATCGCGGACGGATTGCTGAGGAGTGAAATTGTGCGGATGGCGGGCGGCAAGTTCAAGTTTTACGGGACGTTTTCACTGTTGGCGGCAGCCCTGCTTGGGCTGGGCGGCTGTGCCAGTGCGCCCGTGCGCGACGCGCAAACCGTGCCGGCGCAACCGCTGGCCCGGTTGCTGGTGGATGCCGATGGCCCCGCCACGCAGGCGATGACGCACGCGTTGGCGGGCGAGTTTGCCTTGGTTGATGGCAACCTGCCGGCCGCCAATCGCGCCTACGCGGCGGCGGCGGCGCAGTCGAATGACCCGCGCGTGGCCGAGCGCAGCGCGCAGCTGGCGCTGGCGCAAGACGATCGGCCGGGCGCGGCGGCGGCGATCGCACGCATGCAGGCCAGCGGCGCGGATGCCAAGGCGTTGTTGCGTGAACGCGCGCGGCTGGCCTTGTTGCAAGGCCAGCGGGAGCAGGCACTGGCGGATTTGCGGCAACTGCTGGCGCCGGGCGATCACGAGGCCTGGCGCGAGGTGGCGCGACTGTTGGCACAGGCGCGCGATCCGGCCGCCGCCGGCACCTTGCTGGAGCAACTGGCGACGCCGGCGAGCCTGCCGGCCAAGGATCCGTCCATGTGGGTGGCGATGAGCCAGTTGGGCGAGAAGCTGCAACGGCACCGTTACGCCGAGTCGCTGGCCGATGCCGCCGCGGCGCGCTTTGACGATGCGACCGTGCTGGCGTGGGCTGCGCATCTAAAGTTGCAGAAAGACGATACCAAGACGGCGGCGGATCTGTACCGGCGTGCGGTGGCATTGCAGCCCAAGGCGATTCGTCTGCGGCTTGGCTACGCTGCGGTGCTGTCGCAACAGGGCGCCAACAAGGTCGCAGCGGCAATGCTGGCCGACGGCCCGCAGGATTTCCAGACCTATGCCGCGCGGGCCGCGTATCTCGCCCGCGCCGAGGACATGGGCGGCATGCGTCAGGTTTACAAACAGCTGGCCGCCGCTGCGCCCACGCTGGACGTCAACGCGAGCTTCCTGCTTGGTCAACTGGCGGACGCGGACAAAAAGCCCGCTGCGGCGATCGGCTGGTATGCCAAAGTGCCGCTGGACGACGAGCACTATTTTGAAGCCAATGCGCGACGGGCGGTGTTGTTGTCCCGGCAAGGGTCGGGTGGCATCGCCGCCGCCCACGCGCTGGTGGCGCAGCTGGTGCACGAGAGTCAGGGCGATGACAAGCAACTGTTGCAGGCCCTGTTGCTGGATGCGCAGATTTACACCGGCAATGGCGACACCGCCGGGGCCATCGCGGCCTACGGTCGCGGCTTGGCGCAACTGCCGCAATCGGCCGAGTTGCTGTACGGTCGCGCGCTCAGCCTGGCCGATGCCGGCAAGACCGCCGCCTCCATCACCGATCTGCGTGCGGTGCTGAAACTGCAACCGGACGATATCGACGCCGCCAACGCCCTCGGTTACACCTTGGCGGACA
>DASSXP010000370.1:0-2348 GCA_035703755.1 Rhodanobacteraceae bacterium
GTCGAGATCTGGACCGACGTGCCCGGCCTGTTCAGCGCCAATCCGCGCGAGGTGCCCGACGCGCGCCTGCTTGCGCGGCTCGATTACGCCGAAGCGCAGGAAATCGCCACCACCGGCGCGAAAGTGCTGCACCCGCGCTCGCTGCGGCCGTGTCGCAATGGCGGCGTGCCGATGGCCATTCTGGATACCGAGCGTCCGGAATTGCCCGGCACCAGTATTGATGACGCCGCCGAGCCAGTGCCGGGCGTGAAAGCAATCAGCCGTCGCAACGGCATCGTGCTGGTGTCGATGGAAGGCATCGGCATGTGGCAGCAGGTCGGCTTCCTCGCCGACGTGTTCGAGCGCTTCAAGCGCCACGGGTTGTCGGTGGACATGATCGGTTCGGCCGAAACCAACGTCACCGTGTCGCTGGATCCGTCCGAAAATTTGGTCAATACCGATGTGCTGGCGGCATTGTCGGCGGATTTGGCCGAAATCTGCCGGGTCAAGGTCATCGTGCCCTGCGCGGCGATCACCTTGGTCGGACGCGGCATGCGCTCGCTGCTGCACAAACTGCAAGATGTGTGGGCGATGTTCGGGCGTGAGCGCGTGCATCTGATTTCGCAATCCTCGAACGACCTCAACCTGACCTTCGTGGTCGATGAAGCCGCCGCCGACGGCATGCTGCCCAAGCTGCACGAGGCGCTGATCGACTCCGGCGCGATGCCGGTGCATGAAGAGGCGGTGTTTGGCCCGCGCTGGCGCGAAATCAACGGTAGTTTCCGCCCGCGTCCGTCGCGCTGGTGGGAGTCGGCTGGTGAGCGTGAAGTGTTGTTGACACAGGGCGAGGCCACAACCCCGCGCTACGTTTATCACCTGCCCACCGTGCGCGCCCGCGCCCGTCAATTGAAAGCGATCAAGGCGCTGGATCGGCATTACTACGCGATCAAGGCGAACTCGCATCCGGAGATTTTGCGCACCCTGGTCGAAGAAGGGTTTGGTCTGGAATGCGTGTCGCAGGGCGAAGTCGAGCGGGTGTTCGACGTGTTGCCAACGCTCGACCCGGCGCGGGTATTGTTCACGCCGAGTTTTGCGCCGATTGACGAATACGCGGCGGCGTTGGCACGCGGCATCCATGTCACCGTCGATAGCGTGGAATTGCTGCAACGCTGGCCGGAGGTGTTCCGCGGCCGCAGTCTGTGGCTGCGCATTGATCTGGGCCACGGCGATGGCCACCACGAGAAGGTCAATACCGGCGGCAAGCAGGCTAAGTTCGGGTTGTCGGCGCAGCGGGTGGAAGAATTTGTGGCGCTGGCGCGTGCGCTGGATGTGCGCATCACCGGGCTGCACGCGCATCTGGGCAGCGGCATCGAAACCGTCGGGCATTGGCAAGAGGTGGTGGACGAACTCGCCGGCTTCGCCCGCCGGATCGGTAGCGTGGAAACCCTCGATCTTGGCGGCGGCTTGCCGATTCCATACACCGTCAACGACGAGCCGTTTGATCTCGACGCTTGGGCCGAAGGTCTCGCCGCGATCAACGCGGTGCACCCGGATTTCAAACTGGTGATCGAGCCGGGGCGCTTTCTCGTGGCCGAAGCCGGTGTGCTGCTATGCCGCGCCTCACAGGTGGTAGAAAAAGACGGCGTACTGCGGGTTGGGTTGGATGCCGGGATGAACGCGCTGATCCGGCCGGCGTTGTACGACGCATGGCACGACATCGCCAACCTGTCGCGGTTGGACGATGCTGAATTGCGCGATTTCGACGTCGTCGGGCCGATTTGCGAGTCCAGCGATGTGTTTGGGCACCGGGTCAAACTGCCACTGGCAACCACGCCGGGGGATTTGATGCTGATCGCCGATGCCGGGGCCTACGGTTTCAGCATGGCCAACGCCTACAATTTGCGCACCCTGCCGGCGGAAGTGGTTCTGTTCGGCGACGCTTGATCTGTAACTGAAGCTTATGACCGACTGGACTTTCCACCGCGACGCCATCCGTGCTTTCCGCTTCGTTCGCTGCGGCTTTGATGCTGCTAGCGGCGTGGCGCGGCTGGTGTACGCCTTTGACGACGGCCCTGAGCTGATCGAAACCGTCACCCTGCCCGGTGCGCCATTCACCCTAGATGCCGAGCGCATGGCCGCTGCCGGGCGTGCGCTGCGCCTGCTGCACCTGATCGCTGGGGTGAGTTATTACAAAGCGGCAGTGCCGGCCGAAATCCGCATCGAAGGTGAGCCGATCGACGCGGCTACCGCCAGCTTGCTGGAATCGGTGTATCGCAATGGGCTGGGCGAGTTTGCGTATCGCAATGGGTTGGCGCTGCACGAGCGAATCAAGTTTCCGGCTTTAAAGCCCTCCCCTTCAAGGGGAGGGT
>DASSXP010000080.1:0-2650 GCA_035703755.1 Rhodanobacteraceae bacterium
CTGTGGAAACGCCGCCGCCAGCACGGCCGCGCCGCAACCACCGAAGGTGAGCCAGAAGGTGCCGAACACTTCGGCCACACAACGCTTGCCAAGATTCATCGCCCGCTCCTCCCCGAGTCCAAGAGTGTCGTGAGCACAGGCGGCATTTCGCCGATGACCACATGCCCACGGCCCGCCGAGTATAGGCAGCGATGCACCGGTGGCAGAAACGCCCTGCCGGCTGGCCGCGCGCACCGGTGCCGCGGCCAGCCGGAAATCAACCCACCGCTTTGCGCAACAACGCACGCACCTGCTTTTCTTCGGTCGCACCGAGCTTCAATACCGCAAAGCTGGTCGGCCACAGATTGCCGTCATCCAGCGCCGCCGCCTGATTGAAGCCCAGCGTGAGATAGCGTTCCTTGAACTTGAAGGCCGGTTTGAAGAAGCACACGATCTTTTCCTCGGCATCGGCGTAAGCGGGCATGCCGTACCAGGTTTTCGGCGTCAGCCCCGGCACAGTTGCCCGGATCAGCTGGTGCAGGCGCATGCAAAGCTCGCGTTCCGCCGCAGGCGCCTTGTTGATGGCCTCGACAATCGCCTTGTCGCCATCCTCACCGCGCTGGGCCGCTTTGAGCTCCCGCGCCCGTTCCCGCATCGCCGCACGCTCGTCGGCGCTGAATCCGCCGCTCTTCGGGGCGGCCTTGGCTGGTTTTTTTGTTGCCATGTCTCCGGTTCCTTGTCGAGTCACGTTGCACGTTTGGCAGCACTGCCGTGATGCCGGCGTCCGCCCAGATTTTTTTCCTCGGGCGCTCAGGCTTCTTGCCGGACGTGTGGCGCGAGGAAGGCCATGAAATCCGACTTGCCCAACGGCACCCCCATGCCGCGCAGGATCGCGTAGGTGGTGGTGATGTGGAAATAAAAGTTTGGCAGCACGTAGTCGTTGATGTATTGCCGCGCCGGCAGATCGCAGTAGCGGCCCGGCCCGAGGCCAGTGCGCTTGACCTCGTCCAGCTTGCTGTCGCTGGCGGCGATGGCGGCGACCCGCGCCTTGGTGTCGAGGATGTGGCGACGGGCGAGCTCCAGCGTCTCCACCTCGCGCGGCAGATTTTCCACCGCCGCGCCGGCGCTCCACTGCGAGAAGCCGCGCGGCTGATTGCAGGCGAAGGCGATCTGGGTGCCGAGCGGATACATGTCGGGCGCGAGCCGTTGCGCCAACGCCGCAGCGACATCCGGCAGGTGTTTTTCGGCGACATCGAGGATGTGGCCCAGGACGTCGAGCCGGGTGAGAAAAATACGCTTGAGTTCGGTGATTTCAGGGTTGGACATGGCTGCGGCTCCGCAGAACAGTGGTTGGGGACGAAGATCAATGATTGCCGAGCGGCGTCAGTTCAAGGGTCAACACGGCGAACGGCGCCAACGTGATGGCGGTCAGTTGACCGGCATCCAGTTCGGATGGCAGCGCTTTATCGCCGTGTTGCCACACGTCGCGTACGCGATAGCGGCGCGCTGCGGTGGCTGGCAGCTCCAGTTGCTTGTCGAGGTCGAGCACCGCCAGTTGCGGTTTGTCGGCGGGGTTGCGGAAGGTGATGATGGCCTTGGCCGGCGTCCAGCCGGCCCAGCCGTACACATCGAGACGGCCCGGGTCACCACCGACCCAATGATTGTCCTTCAGCACATCGGCGTTGCTGCGTGCCCATTTCGCGGCGCTCGCCAAGGCGTCCCAGTTGGCCTCGGTGAGCAATGACGGCGTGATGTAGAGTTCCTGCAACTGGGTGCCGGTGGCGAAATAGCTGCGCACCTCGTTGGCGAAATCGTGGCCCGGGTCGGTGTCGAGCCCGCGTGCATGCTGGGCGTAGATGATCCCGTGCAGCATCAGCGAATTGAGCGGAAACAGCGGGCCTTTCTCGACGATGTTGCGGTAGGTTTCGCGGTCGCGGTAGGTAATCCACCGTTCGCGCGAGGTGCCGACGCCGGTGAAGTTGTGGTCGTAGCCATCGCGCCAGATCGAGTCGGCCCAGCGCAGCCAGAATGGCGAGGCCCAGGTGCCGGTGGTGAGGTTGATGAAGGTGCCCGGCTTGGCGGCGCGAATGTCGTCGATCAACTGGATGGCGGCGGCGAAGTCGCTGTCGAAGCGGCTACCCGGAAAAACGCTGTTGACGTTGCCGGTGCCATCGAACTTGAACTGGTTGATGCCGTTCTGTTCGAGCAGTTGCATCACCACCTGATGGAAGCGCTGCCAGTATTTTGGCGCCGACAGCGCGAGACCGTCATCGACGATGCCGTAGCCGGCCTTCTTGCCGTTGGCGATACGCTGGTCGTGCGGCTTGCCGTAGCCACCCCATGGCGACAACCAGATGCCGGGCGCCGCGCCGCACTGGGCCGCCGCCTGCTTCAGCGGCACGAAACCGTGCGGAAAATCCTTGCTGAAGTTCCAGCTGGCACTGCGATCATCCCAGCCGTCGTCGAACAGGAAGGAATCCAGCGTGACACCGCGCTTCTGCACCAGCTCGCGGCACCAGCTGTGGATGCGCTCCAGTGCCTGCGCCTCGGTGTAGGGCGTGAAATAGCCGATGTCGTACCAGGAGTTGTAGTGCAGGAACGGCCGATACGGATGTGCGCGCTCCCGTTCGAGGTAGGCCGCGAAGTCGCGCCGCAATTGCCCCGACCGCGC
>DASSXP010000142.1:0-7151 GCA_035703755.1 Rhodanobacteraceae bacterium
TCAATCTTCTCGATGCGCGCCGTGCGATCAGCGTCACCGAGCGCCAGCGCTACATCCTGCGCGTACGCACGTTGTCGCGCGGCGTCGCCGAAACCTATGTGGCGCAACGCGAGAAACTCGGCTTCCCGGGTCTGAAGCAGGCTCCCACTGCGGGCCACAAGGAGCAGGCTGCATGAGCGCCGCCAAGTCACTGCTGATCGAGCTGGGTACGGAAGAACTGCCGCCGAAGGCGCTCGACGAATTGTCCGCCGCGTTCCTGCGCGGGATCTGCGACGGGTTGGCCAGGCGCGGCATCGGCGCCGCGCTTGACCAGGCGCAAGCCTATGCCTCGCCACGGCGTTTGGCCGTCCATGTTCCCGCCGTGGTCGCGGCCCAGCCGGAGCAGACGATCGAGCGTCGGGGTCCTGCGCTGAGCGCCGCGCTGGATGCCGAAGGTCAGCCCTCGAAGGCCCTGCTGGGGTTTGCACAGTCGTGCGGCGTCGGTGTGGACGAGCTGGAGAAACTTGAAACGGACAAGGGCAGCTGGTTTGTCTGGCGCAGCGTGAAGCCGGGCCAGCCGGTGGCGGCGTTGCTGCCGGAAATCATCGACGAGGCGCTGAAGGCACTGCCGATCCCGCGCCCGATGCGCTGGGCCGACCACGATTACAGTTTCGTGCGACCAGCCCATTGGCTGGTGATCCTGCACGGGGCCGAGATCATCGATGGCGAAGTTCTGGGGCTGCGCAGCGGGCGCAAGTCACGCGGCCATCGCTTCATGCACCCGCAACCGGTGCACGTGGCCGATGCCGACGGCTGGCTGGATGCCATGCGTGCCTGCAACGTGCTGGCCGATCCCCGCGAGCGGCGCCAGCGCATCCAGGACCAGATCGAACAGGTGACGGGCGCCACCGGCGGAGTACCCCGACTGGACGATGCCTTGCTTGACGAACTGGCCAACCTCACCGAATGGCCGGTGGCGATCGCCTGCACCTTCGAACGCGAGTTCCTTGCCGTACCGCCCGAGGCGCTGGTCACCACCATGGTGGCGAACCAGAAGTTCGTACCGGTGTTCGATGCCAGCGGCAACCTCACCGAGCATTTCATCGGCATCGCCAACGTCGAAAGCACGGACCCTTCCGAGATCCGCAAGGGTTACGAGCGGGTGATCCGGCCCCGCTTCGCCGACGCCAAGTTCTTCTGGGATGAAGACCTGAAGACTCCGCTGGCCAGCTACCAGGAGCAGCTCAAGGAAGTCACCTACCAGCAGGCGCTGGGCAGCCTGTGGGACAAGAGCGTGCGCGTGGCGGAACTGGCGCGGATCATCGCCAACCGGACCGGTGTCGACGCTGGCGCGGCCACGCGGGCGGCCAGCCTGGCCAAGTGCGACCTGCTGACCCGCATGGTCGGCGAGTTCCCCGAACTGCAGGGTGTGATGGGGCGCTACTACGCCAGTCATGACGGCGAGCCGGCGATGGTAGCCGAGGCGCTGGACAGTTATTACCAGCCACGCTTTGGTGGCGATCGCATTGCCGCAGACAAGCTGGGCCAGGTGCTGGCGGTGGCCGAACGGTTCGATACCCTGGCGGGCATTTTCGCCGTCGGCATGAAGCCCGGCGGCAACAAGGATCCGTTCGCCCTGCGCCGCGCCGCGCTGGGCCTTGCGCGCACCCTGATCGAAGGTGGGCTGGAACTGGATTTGCGCGGAAGCTTCATCGAGGCACTGGAGCTGGTACCGGATGCCGCCCTCGCTGCCGGTCTCAAACCGGGCAAGGACGGCAAGCCGCCAACGCTGAACGCCGCCCAGCGGCGCGCCATCCTGCTCGACGAACTGTACGATTTCGTGTTCGATCGCCTGCGTGGCTATTACGCCGAGCAAGGCTTCGACCATAACCAGTTCGAGGCCGTGCTAGCGGTGCAGCCCGCCAGCCTGGCCGACTTTGATCGGCGCTTGCGGGCTGTTGCCGAGTTCGGTCGCCGCGCCGAGGCGATGAGTCTGGCTGCCGCCAACAAACGCGTTGGCAACATCCTGCGCAAGCAGGCCGAAGAGGCTGGCGCACCGTCGATCGGGCGGATCGTGGATCCGGCCCGCTTCGAAACCGACGCGGAACGCGAGCTGGCCGCCGCCCTGACCTCGGCGCAGCACGACAGCGCCGCTGCGCTGGATGCCGGAGACTATGCCGCTGTCCTGGCGCGCCTGTCCCACCTGCAGGCGCCCGTCGATGCATTCTTCGAGAGCGTGCTGGTGAATGCCGACGACCCCGCCGTGCGCGCCAACCGCCTGGCGCTGCTCAATCAGTTGAAGACGCAGTTCGGCGCGATCGCCGATATCGCGCTGCTTTGAAGGCGCTATAGAAAAAGCATGGCAGCCAAGGGCTGTCATGCTTTTTAAGGTTCAGACCGCCTCGCGAGCCTTGTGGATGCGCTCACCAAGCTGCTGGTTGAACGCCACCATGGCCAGCGTATCCACATTCGAACCGCCGGGGCCGAGAATTTCATAGAGCTGGATAAGCAGATCGGCATTGTCTGCTAGAGAGAGCTGGCTATCCGCCAAAGTCAGTTCGGACTGCAGAATGCGAGCAGCAGTGTTCAGTCGCTGCGTGTCCACAGTGTTTTCGGTCGTGGTCCCGTGGAGTTGGGGGCGGACGTGGGAACGGTGAGGCGTGACTTTTTCCGAGGTTCGCTGATCATCATACCCGGTCGACCCCGGATCCATTTGCAAGGCTCCTTCCCCGGCGACCAGCCAGACCAGAGAGATTCCGAGGGTTCGTGCCAAGGTGACACAGCGCGCCCGGGAGGGGTCGGTGTTACCGTCACGCCAACTGCGCACCACGCCTTCCGAGAAGCCGCACATCCTTGCGATTTCCGTGGCGCTGCCGACGCGCTGGATCAGCAATTTGATGCGATCGGCGAAAGAACCGGTGTCTGATTGGTCTGTTTGTGTAGCAATATCTTGCGCACTCATGTGGTCTGCCTGCACTGGAATCGACGGTGGGTGAGCCTTTAGCACTAGTTTTCCGCGAAAGTCAATGGACAAGGCTGTGTGCAGAAAGTTATGAAAGTGTTGACCTCTGCAAATCCTTGAATTAGTGTCGTATCAACTTGCGCTGGAGATTGCGCAGGAAGTGCCTCGAAAGCAATTTTGATGGATAGCGCCAAGCGGGTTGCTTGGGCTGCCGCCGTTTGGATGGTTGAACACACAAAAAGTTTCATGTGCCCAGCTCGTTGGGCCGAACTCTGGGGAGTTACTACTGATGAATTTGCGTAAAAATTTCAAGACGGTGCAGCTGCAACGTACCGCGCTCGCCTTGGCCTTGGGCTTTGGCTTTGCCGGCCTGGCCTTTGGTCAGGCGACCACGGGTAGCATCTTCGGCCAGGTTCCGGCGGGAAGCGGCGAAACTGTTGTGGCTACCGGTTCAACGGGCGTGTCCCGTCAGGTTGCTGTCGATGCGGACGGTCGCTACAACATCAGTTCGCTGCCGGTCGGCAACTACACCATCTCCCTGCAGCGTGACGGCCAAACCGTCGATTCGCGCTCCAACATCACCCTGCGAGTCGGTTCGGGTACCGAGGTTTCTTTCGCGGGTCAGAGTGCGCAGAACCTTGCTGCGGTCACCGTACAGGCCAACGCGTTGCCGACCATCGACGTGACTTCTGTCGATACGCGTACTGTGATCACCTCCGAGCAGCTGCAGCAGCTTCCCTTGGGGCGTTCGGCAGAAGCCATTGCCTTGCTGGCCCCTGGCGTCGTCGGTGGCAGCGGCTTTTTCACTGGCCCCACGGGAAATGCACTGGTTTCTTTTGGTGGCTCCAGCGTTACTGAAAACGCCTACTACATCAACGGCATGAACGTTACCGATCCGCTCAACGGCCTGGGCGGCATCAGCCTGCCGTACGGCTCGATCGAGCAGATGGAAATCTTGTCCGGTGGTTACGGCGCGGCTTTCGGTCGCTCCGACGGTGGCGTTCTCAGCCAGGTAGGCAAGCGCGGCACCAACGAATGGCACTTCGGCGCGCAGATTCTCTATCGACCGGATTGGGGCCAGGCTCCTCGCGACAACATCCTGTACCCGGCGGCACACCCGAATGCCGGGCAGGTCTACCAGTACCGCCGTGATTACGACAACACGACCACGGTCACCAGCGCCTATGTGGGCGGCCCGCTGATCAAGGACAAGTTGTACATGTTCGCGTCGGTGGAAGGCAGCAAGACCGCGTCCAATACCAACAGCGTAGCAAGCTCGGCCGCGACGTCGACGAACGCCACATACCACGATCCGAAGTGGTACGCCAAGGTGGACTGGAACATCACCGACAGCAACATCCTCGAACTCACCGGCGCGTCGACCAAGCACAGCTACGCCGCAAATACCTATGAGTACGATTACGGCACCCATCAGCAGGGTGACTTCATCTCCGCTGAGCAGCACACCAAGGTCGCTGCTTCCATGTGGATTGCCAAGTACACTGGCTACATCACCGACGACTTGACGGTCAGCGCGCAGTACGGCAAGCAGGTTACGGATCTCTACAGCGAAATTGCCGAGGGCTTCGATCCCACCCTGATCGCGGTCATTGGCGGCACGGAGCAGGATCCGGCTTTGTCCGGTGGCGGTGCTGGTATTGATAACAATCAGATCATCAATGGCACCGTAACCAATCCGGCGCATCAGACTCGCGGTGCAAACTACCGCCTCGACCTGACCTATACCTTGGGCGATCACACAATCACCGCGGGTATCGACAATCAGCGCACCCAGGATCTGGATGACGGAACGTTCATCCCTACGGATGCCGCCTTCGTCTGGGAATACCAGCACCAGAACAACCCGAACGCAGAAATCAGCGAAGGTCAGGTTGGCGCGCCGGGTGGACAGGGTTATTTCGTTGACAAGTACCGTATCGGTTCGGCAGCGTCGGTCAAGGTTGAGCAGCGTGCGCAGTACATCGAGGACACGTGGCAGATCAATGACCGCTGGTTGGTGAAGATTGGCCTGCGCAACGACCAGTTCACCAACTTCAACAGCAGTGGTGACGCGTACATCCGCCAGACCAAGCCGCAGTGGGCCCCCCGACTGGGCGCCAGCTGGGACGTCAATGGCGATTCGAGCTTCAAGGTCTACGCCAATGCCGGACGCTACTATCTGGCGCTTCCGACCAGCGTAGCGCTGCGCGGTGCTTCGGGTTCGCTGTTTACTCGTGAGTACTACACCTATACCGGGATTGATCCGGCGACCGGTTATCCGACTGGCCTGACCCCGATCGACACCATCAATGGTCCGGGCGTGCCGTTCTCCGAGAATCTGGAGTATGGCCAGTCGCCAGATCCGAAGACGGTAACCGCCAAGAATCTGACGGCGCAGTATCAGGACGAGTACATCGCCGGTTTCGACAAGAAGCTCAACGATTCCTGGACCTACGGTAGCAAGTTGACCTACCGCAGCCTGAAGAACGCGATTGACGACACCTGCAATACCGAGTTGTTCATTTCCAGCGCAGACGCGCTGGGTCTGGACACGGACAACATTCGCGGTTGCTATTTCTTCAACCCGGGCCGCGGTGCCACCTTCCAGGTACCTGATGGCAATGGCGGCTACGGTGATCTCACCCTGAACAGCAAGGTTCTCGGTTATTCCCACGCCAAGCGTGATTACTACGCAGCCAGCTTCTACTTGGATCATCCGTTTGATGGTAAGTGGTCGGGCCGCGTCGACTACACCTACTCCAGGAGCTACGGCAACACTGAAGGTCAGGTCAAGTCGAACATTGGTCAGGACGACATTGCCGCCACGCAGGATTGGGATTATCCGTCGCTCATGGAGTACGCGGGCGGCCGTATGGCGAATGACCGTAAGCACCAGCTGAAGTTCTATGGCAGCTATCGCTTCCTGCCGGAATGGATGGTTTCGGCCGTTGTCAACGTGGCTTCCGGTGCTCCTACCGATTGTTCGGGCTATTACGGTCCGGATGAGACCGCGCCGGCTTATGCCGGTCCGTACTACCACTGGTGCGGTGGCAAGCCGAGCCCGTCTGGCAGCGGTGGCGATACTCCGTGGACCAAGACGTTGTCGCTCAATGTCGAGTACCGTCCGGAGTTTGCCGACAAGAAGTTGGCGTTCAACGTACAGGTCAACAACGTGTTCGACGACCAGTCGGCCACCCAGTTGTATGCCTACGACACGACGAGCTACCGTCGCGTGCGGACCACCACTGCGCCGCGTTACGTGCGGTTCGGTGTGAACTACGACTTCTAAGCAACATGTAGTGAGTGTCTAAAACGCCGGGGCAGTGCCCCGGCGTTTTTTTTGTGGCACGGATAGCACCACGATGCCGCAGACAGCACGGTTTCAATTGAGGCCTGCGTTGGACGAGAAACAGGTCGTCGTGATAATTGTCGGACTTGGAGAAATCAGCTTTGCTGGCTCCGAGATCAATTTTTCAAGGACAACCGCATGAGCCAATTCGCATTGCTGGGCAAGCGCCGCTTCGCGCCGTTCTTCTGGACCCAGGCGCTGGGTGCCTTCAACGACAATGCCTTCCGCAATGCGCTGGTGATGCTGGTGGCCTATCAGATGGGCTTGAGCGACCGCGTTGCCTCGATCTATACCAATCTTGCGCCGGCGCTGTTCATCATCCCGTTCTTCCTGTTCTCCGCCACCGCCGGACAGCTGGCCGAGAAGTACGAGAAGACGCGGATCATCCGCTACGTGAAGCTGTTCGAGATCGGCGCGATGGTGCTGGCCGCCTATGGCTTCTACACGCACCACACTTCGTTGCTGCTGGTCGTGCTGTTCATGATGGGCATGCACTCGACCATGTTCGGGCCGATCAAGTACGCGATCCTTCCCCAGGCGCTGAAGCGTGACGAGCTGGTCGGTGGCAACGGGCTGGTCGAGATGGGCACACAGATGGCGATGCTGGTCGGCATGATCGCCGGAAACTCGCTGATGCTGGTGGCGGGTATCGGTCCGCTGCTGGCCTCGGGCGCGACCATCGCGGTAGCCGTGGCGGGTTATCTGGTCTGCCGCAGGATTCCGCCTGCGCCGGCGACCGCGCCGGAGCTGAAGTTCAACTGGAACATGTTCAGCGAAACGGCCCGTGTGCTGGCGATAACCCGAGCCGACCGCCCGGTGTTCAACGCGATACTGGGCATCTCCTGGTTCTGGTTTTTCGGC
>DASSXP010000257.1:0-4991 GCA_035703755.1 Rhodanobacteraceae bacterium
TATTGGGCGGGCGCTGCCCGGACGGCCGAATTGGGTGTTGAGCCGTGGCCGTGGCGCGCCGTTTGCGGGCCAGCGGGTGGTTCACTCGCTGGCGCAGGCCGTCGAGCAGGCCGGCGCGGCGGAACTGATGGTGATTGGCGGCGGCGAGATCTATGCGCTGGCACTACCGCAGGCGCAGCGCTTGCACCTGACCTTGGTCGATGCCCGCATCGACGGCGCCGACACCTGGTTTCCGGCTTTCGATCCCGCCGTCTGGCGCGAGACGTTCCGCCAGCACCATCCGGCCGACGCGCAGCATGCCTTTGGCTTCGATTTCGTCGACTGCGAACGGATGCCGTGAGGCTCGACGTTGCCGCGGCGGTGATGCACGATGGCGCCGGTCGCATCCTGCTGGCCGAGCGCCCGGCGGGCAAGCATCTGGCCGGGATGTGGGAGTTCCCCGGCGGCAAACTCGAAGCCGGCGAGACCGTCGAGGCCGCGCTCGCGCGCGAATTGGCAGAGGAGCTGGGCATCAACGCACAGCGTTTCGCGCCGCTGCTGGTGCTGCCATGGCAATACGATGACACCGCGCTGTGCCTGCACGCCTTGCGCGTGCTTGATTGGCGCGGCGAGGCCCGGCCGCTGGAAGGGCAGCGCTTGCGCTGGGGCCTGCCGCAACGCGTCGATCCGCGGGAGCTCGCGCCGGCCGACCGGGTGATACTGGAGGCGGTCTGCCGCTTGCCTGAAGTGAGCTGATCCAGCGGCAATGAAAAGCCCGGAATCGGTCTCGATTCCGGGCGGGGTTGGCGCGCACTTGGAGGGCGGTGCTGGCCGATTTGGCTGGCGGGTGGAGTTCAGCCAATGCCGGACTGTCGACGCAGGCGCCATGCCGCCGCAAGACCCAGCAGGGCGAGCAGCCCGGCCAGTCCCCACGATCCCAGGCTGGGCACCGCCGTATAGCTTGCCACCGGCGCCAGCGGTGCCGTGATCACGTCGACATCGTCGACAAAGAAGTTGGTGACAACCGTGCCCGTACCATTGACGATGGAATGAAACGCGAGGGTGTGTGCGGAGCCATCGGCAAAGGCGCTGATATCCACGCTGATCTGTGCGTAGGGACTGGCGATGCCGCAAAGAGCGCCCGTAGCGTTGTACGTCCACAGCGGGTTGCCGTCGATGGTCACTTCGATGAAGTCGTTGCTGTCCCCGCTGCAACCCGGCGCCATAAAGTGGAATGTCAGGGTGGCTGTGGAATTGGCCGGCAGGGTGATCGATTGGCTTTCGCTGGATTCTTCCGTGCCAATGATACCGCCGAACCATGCCCAGTAGGTGCCATCGTAGGGACCCTGGGACGCGTTGCCGATTCCGCAACTTCCAACGTCACAGATCGGTGAGCCGAAATTGGTGGACGCATCCGTCCACACGCCGCCGTTGGGCCCGTTCTCGAAACCGCAATCCTGCACGATGCTGTTGCTGCACGTTACGGCAACGGCGTTGGTCGCATTGGCGGGCTTGGGCGGCGTCGGCCCCACGCGCTCATTGCCGGCGGTGACAGGTGCTGCAAATACCGTCACGGCCAGCAACGCGGCCATGGTGATGTAACGCTTCATTGATTTCCCCTTGAAATCGACAGTGAGATTACCGGCAACGATCCGCAGCCATCGATGAGCCATTGGCGGGACGCCAGTGCGGATAGCTAATAGCATGCCGTGGGTTTTGTATCAATGGCACGGAGATACAGTGGTTCTGCGCCAGTCGGCGGCAGGTGAGGGGCAAGCCGCAGGTTCGGCCTGTGGTGGACTGTACGGATTCGGACGGGGCGTCCGGGTTCGTACTGGGTTGCTTGTGGATTGTGTCTGCAAGCTACTGAATCGATGTGATGTTTTGTCTGGTCGGCGTTGGCACGACGCTTGCGATAGTCAGGGCATGGATATCGTCAACACGCAACTCAAAGTTCGTCGCCAGCGCAAGCGTCTGTTGCTGGCCGGCAGCGCGGCGCTGCTCATCCTTGCTCTGGTCGTCGGGCTGCTGCGCTTGGGGCCTGCCTTGCCGCGTGCCGAGCGTTCCAGTTTGTGGATCGATACCGTGCAGCAGGGCGACATGCTGCGCGAGGTCCGCGCGACCGGCACGTTGGTGCCGCGCGAGACGCGCTGGATCGCCGCCGTGACCGCCGCCCAGGTGGAGACGATCGAGGTGTGGCCGGGTACCGTCGTGCATCCCGACACGGTCTTGATGCGGCTCGCCAACCCGGAGGTCGAGGATGCCTTGCGCAATGCCCAGGCACAGTTGGCGGCGGCGGAGGCCGAGGTGGCCGCCAAGCGCGCGGAACTCCAATCGCAACTGCTGGATGAGCGCTCCGCACTGGCCCAGGCCGAGGCCGACTACGCCTCCGCCAAGGTCAAGGCCGCGGCCGATGCCAAGGCGGCCAAGCTCGATCTGATTCCGCGGGTGCAATACGAGCAGGGCCAGATTGCCTTGAAGCAGCTCGATGTGCGCCGTGGCATCGAGCGCCAGCGCGTGGCGAGTTTCGCCGGCAACATGAAAGCCCAGATTGCCGCAGTGCAAGCGCGCGCCGAGCAGCAGCGCAGCACCTTGCAGTTGCGTCAGCGTCAGGCCGATGCGCTGGTGGTCAAGGCCGGCATCGATGGCGTGTTGCAGCAAGTCGCCGTGCAGGCAGGCGCGCAAGTGGCCGACGGTGCCAATCTGGCGCGGGTGGCGCGGCCCGACGTGTTGATCGCGCGGCTCAAGGTGCCCGAGGTACAGGCCAAGGATGTGGCCATCGGCATGGCGGTCAGCGTCGATACCCACAACGGCACCGTGGCTGGCACGGTCGAGCGCATCGATCCGGCGGTCACCGATGGCAGCGTGCAGGTGGATGTGGCGCTGACCGGCACGCTGCCGGCGGGCGCGCGTCCCGATCTGTCGGTCGATGGCCGCATCCGCATCGCCGAACTCAAGAATGTGCTGTCGGTCGGACGCCCGGCGCTGGCGCAGCCGGACAGCGACATCAGCCTGTTCCGTCTCGACGCCGGTGGCGACACCGCCACCCGCGTGCCGGTGCGGATCGGTGCGGCCTCCGTTGACCGGGTGGAGATCCGGCACGGCCTCAAGGCGGGTGACAAGGTGATCCTGTCCGACAGCAGTCAGTGGGATCAATCCGAGCGCATCCGCATCCATTGATTGAACAAAGCCATGGGTCCGCAAATGAACGCAAATGAACGCAAATCAGGGCTGACAACGGGAAACAACGGAGCATCCCCAACGATCACATGCTCACGTTTTTCATTCGCGTTTATTTGCGTTTATTCGCGGACTGACCCAATCCGCCATAGCACGGTGAAACCATGAACGAAACCAGCAACGTCATCACCCTCGACGGCATCCGCAAGGTGTTCCAGGCCGACGAAGTAGAAACCCACGCCTTGAGCGAGGTGCATCTCGGCATTGCCCGCGGCGAATACGTGTCGATTTCCGGCCCATCGGGTTGCGGCAAGACCACCTTGCTGTCGATTCTCGGCCTGCTTGATACCGCCAGTGCCGGCCGCTACACCCTCAACGGCCACGATGTCGCCGCGCTCAATGCCGCCGACCGCGCGCGCATCCGCAACGCCGAGATCGGCTTCATCTTCCAGGCCTTCAACCTGATCGGCGATCTCACCGTGCAGGAAAACGTGGAACTGCCGCTGACCTATCGCAACGGGATCGGCGCGGCCGAACGCCGCGCCCGCGTGCAGGAGGCATTGGAACGGGTCGGCATGGCGCACCGCCTGCGCCACTATCCGGCGCAGCTTTCCGGCGGTCAGCAGCAGCGCGTGGCGGTGGCGCGCGCGCTGGTCGGCAAACCGGCGATCCTGCTCGCCGACGAGCCCACGGGCAACCTGGATTCGCGCAACGGCGAGGCGGTGATGGCTTTGCTCGATGAACTCCACACGGGCGGCGCCACCATCTGCATGGTCACCCACGACGCCCGCTACGCCGAACTCGCGCAACGCAAGATCCGCCTGTTCGACGGCCGCGTGGTGGATGAGGAAACCTTCCACCGCCTGCGCCGCGAAGACGAAGCGCGTCTCGATGCCTTGATTGGCAAGCAACTGGAGACCAATGCATGAACATCTGGCTCGCCGAAATCTGGCGCGCCTGGCGTGCCAGTCTGCGCAAGCCCGGGTTCCTGCTGCTGGCCGCAGGCGTGCTGGCGCTTGGCATCGGCGCCAGCGTGGCGGTGTTCGTGTTGATCCAGCAGACGCTGCTGAAGCCTTTGCCTGTCGCCAGTCCGCAGCGACTGGTGGCGGTGGGGCCACTGGATGGCGGTGTGGTCAGTGCGGTCTCGCCCGATATGTACCAGGCTCTGGCAGGCATGCACGGGGTGGCTTCGCTGGGGCTGGTCGAGGGCTTCTCGCCGCCGGTGAACATCGCTGGCGCGGGGCAGCCGCAATTGATCCCGGCGCTGCATGCCGATCGTGGCTTTCTCGCCACGCTGGGCGTGCACATGGCGGCGGGGCGCAATTTCAGTGCCGTGGAAGACACACTTCATGGCCCGCCGGCGGTGATCCTTACTGAGGCGTTTCGGCAACGGCATTTCGGCGCTCGCCGTGACGTGATCGGCAAGGAACTGAAGGTGGAAGGTGTGGCTCATGCCATCGTCGGCGTGCTGCCGAGCGACTTCGAATTGCCCGGCGTCACGGGCGACATCGTGTTGCCGCTGGGCCGCCCGCAGGATGACGGTACCAATTATCTCGCCATCGCGCGTCTGGCTGACGGCGCGGCGGCCGCCTCGGTAGCGGCCGAGGCCAATGCGCGCCTGCATGCCGTGGTCGCCGCTTGGGACAACGCGTTCTGGCGCAACCGGCGTTTCGGCACGCAAGGCCTCGCTGCCAACCTGCATGCCGATGCAACGCCGGCCTTGCGGATGTTCATTGCCAGTGCGCTGCTGCTGTTGCTGATTGCCTGGGTCAACCTTGCCAACCTGATGCTGGTGCGCGCGTTGTCGGTGCGCCATGAACTGGCCGTGCGCG
>DASSXP010000324.1:0-2836 GCA_035703755.1 Rhodanobacteraceae bacterium
TCATCTCCAACGCCTCGTGCACCACCAACTGCCTGGCGCCGATCGCCAAGGTGCTGCACGACAAGTGGGGCATCAGGCGCGGCTTGATGACCACCGTGCACGCCGCCACCGCCACCCAGAAGACCGTCGACGGCCCGTCCAACAAGGACTGGCGCGGCGGCCGCGGCATCCTGGAGAACATCATCCCGTCGAGCACCGGCGCGGCGAAGGCCGTGGGCGTGGTGATTCCCGAGCTCAACAAGAAGCTCACCGGCATGAGCTTCCGCGTGCCCACCTCCGACGTCTCGGTGGTCGACCTGACCGTGGAACTGGACAACCCGGCCAGCTACGACGAGATCAAGGCCGAGATGAAGGCGCAGAGCGAAGGCGCGCTCAAGGGCATCCTGGGTTACACGGAGGACAAGGTGGTCGCCACCGATTTCCGCGGCGATACCCGTACCTCGATCTTCGACGCCGAGGCCGGCATCGCGCTCGACTCCACCTTCGTCAAGCTGGTGAGCTGGTACGACAACGAGTGGGGCTATTCGAACAAGTGCCTGGAAATGGTGCGGGGGATCGCGAAGTAACGCCGCGACGCTTTGTTGCCGACTGAAGGAGCCCCGCGGTTGCGGGGCTTTTTCTTTGTTGGGATGCGCGCGTGCGCGCGAGCCGTGGGGATTCTTCGGTCGGCGCGCGGGGCCGGACGGGTCAGGCGTTGCCACTTGCCGGGGAAGTTCCAGCGGGCGAGGGTTCGCGTGCGGTGATGCCGGACCCCAGGCTCGCTTGGGGTTGCCGGGAAGAAGCAAAAGCTGCTCGCGCCCTCATCCGGCGCTGCGCACCACCTTCTCCCGCTGGCGGGAGAAGGATTAACGCATTCGTTCTCGTCCGCGGGCGACACGACTGGCAAGTCACGTAGCGCAGCGCCTCGCACCCCCAAGCCCTTCTCCCGTTTACGGGAGAAGGTGCTCGAAGGGCGGATGAGGGCACGCCGGATCCGGCCGAACCCGGTCACCGAGGGGAATCGAACGCCGCCAGCCCATGCGCCCCGTTCGATCCCCTTTTGCCGCGAACCCTGGCACGCGACCGCGTTCCACCAGTCAGCCGAAGCTCCGCATCAGCGGCCACGCCTTGGCCCAGTCGAACCTGAGGTCGCGGCAGACGTAGATGTCCGGATGTCCGCTTTCCTCGTTCTCCACGCCGTGCGGGATGCGCAGGCGCGCGGCCAGCGTGCAGGTGGCGGGCGTGTCGGCAATGCCTTTCGCATCGTCGCCCAGCACGATCACCGTCGCCGGCGGCGCGTCGCCGTAGCCGCGCGCCCAGTACGAGTTGATGCCGCTGATCGCCACCGGCAACCCGTGGGCCGGGCCGTAGCGGTTGATTGCGCCGGCTTCGCCATAGTTGTTGGCGTAGATCGCGGTCTGGGCGCGCTCGGCCTCGGGGAGTGCGTGGTACACCGCGGCCACCTGGGCGACCAGCTCCGGCCAGCCGACCTGCTCGGCGAAGTTGTCGTGCAGGCCACGGCTGAACTGCCAGCCTGGCGAACCGATCGGTGCCACCGGCAACGCCACTGCGGCCGCCGCCGAGAGTGCGCCAAACAGCAGCAGCGCGATCGCGCCGCGCGCCGCCATCGCCGCGCGCGGGCGCAGGCGTGCGATGCCGCGCTCCACCAGCACTGCGCCCGCCGCCAGCAGCATCGGATACGCCGGCGCCAGGTAGTAGTCGCGCGCGCTGGCGAGCCAGAACAGGAGCAGTGCCGTCGCGTACAGCCAGGCCAGCCCGCGCCACTGCCGCGCCGATGCGGCGAAGGCCAGCCACGCCAGTCCGACCAGCCACAGCCATGCCAGCAGTGGTCCGGCGCCAAGCGTCAGCTGCCCGGTGAGGAAATCGCCGGTGCGCCCGATCCGCACGTCGCGGGCGTGGATGTGCTGCACGAAATCGAGGTAGATGAAGTCGTGCTGCCACTGCCACCACGCGTTGGGCGCGAACACCAGCAGCGACACTGCCACGCCCGCCCACGGCCAAGGGCTGGCCAGCTGCCGCCGCAGCGGCGTGGCCAGGATCGCCACGACGATGCCGGCCGCGCAGAACAGCATCGTGTAGCGCGTCATCATCCCCAGCCCGATCACGGCGCCGAGGCCCAGCCACCACCACCGGTTTGCGGAGGGATCGTTGTCGCCATTGGCCAGCTTCAGCAGCAGCCATGCCGCCAGCACCCACCACAGGTAGTCGGGGCTGGTGTACTGCAGCATCGAGCCGGCGAGCAGCGAGAACGGAACGCAGGCAACCGCGATCGCCGCCAGCGCCTGCGCGAAGCGGTGCCCGCCCAGTTCGCGCGCGATCAGGCCGCCGAACAGCATCGCCAGCGCCTGCGCCAGCGCCGAGGGCGCGCGGAACGCGGTGAGCGAATCGCCGAACAGCTGCATCGACACGTGGGCGAGGAATGGCACCAGCGGGGGATAGGCCACGTATCCCCAGGCGAGGTGATGCGCGTCGTCGAGCACCGCGAGCTCGTCGCGATGGAAGCCGTACTGGCCGTTGGTCAGCAGGTGCAGCAGCAGGCGGGCCAGCGCCAGCGCAAGCAGCAGGCCCAGCGCCGGACGCGACAGTGCGCCGTGCCAGAGCCTGAAATGTGGCGTCGCCATCGGAAGGTGCCCCCGCAAGTCCCTGCGCCGAGCTTACGCGCCCGTGGTGGCGCTTCCGACTGCCGGACCTCGTGCCCGGCGCGAGGTCAGAGGCCGGCCGAGCGGATCAGCAGCTTGAGCTTGTCCGGCACGCCGTCCCACTGCTTGGCATCGGGCATGGCCGGCTTCTTGCGGTCGATCACCGGCCACAGCGGCGCCAGTTCGGCGTTGATCGC
>DASSXP010000339.1:0-5666 GCA_035703755.1 Rhodanobacteraceae bacterium
AATCTGGTCACGGTGTTCCTCGGCCTGCAATTGCTGGCGCTGTGCTCCTACACGCTGGTTGCGCTCAACCGCGATTCGCCGTTGTCGTCGGAAGCGGCGATGAAGTACTTCGTGCTGAGCGCGCTGGCTTCCGGTTTGCTGCTGTACGGCATGTCGATGATCTACGGCGCCACCGGCACGCTCGACTTGCGCGAAATTGCCAGCCTGATTCCGCGCGCGGCGCATCCCAACCTGCTGGTGTTCGGTCTCATCTTCATGGTGGCCGGGATCACCTTTGAACTCGGTGTGGCGCCGTTCCACATGTGGTTGCCCGATGTCTACGAAGGGGCGCCGACCGCCGTCACCAATTTTATCGGTTCGGTCTCCAAACTGGCGGCGTTCGGGCTGGCGGTGCGGCTGCTGCAATACGGCCTGCAACCGCTGGCCGTCGACTGGCAGGCGATGCTGGCGGTGTTGGCGGCGCTGTCGATGATCATCGGCAACGTGGTTGCCATCGTGCAGACCAACCTGAAGCGCATGCTGGCCTATTCCACCATCGCGCACATGGGCTTCGTGCTGCTCGGCCTGGTGCAGGCCAATGGCCAGGGCTACGCCGTGGCGATGTTCTACGTGGTCTGTTATGCGCTGATGTCCACCGCTGCCTTCGGCGTGATGCTGGCGCTGGCGCGCTCGGGTTTCGAAGCGGGAAACATCAGCGACTTCAAGGGGCTCAACAAGCGCGCGCCATGGTTCGCGGGCCTGATGGCGATGGCGATGTTCTCACTCGCCGGCATTCCGCCGTTGTGGGGATTCTGGGCCAAGTTGCTGGTGCTGCGTGCAGCCATCGACGCCGGTTTCCTGTGGCTCGCCATCACCGCCGTCGTCACCGCCATCGTCGGTCTGTTCTATTACCTGCGCGTGGTCAAGGTCATGTACTTCGATGATCCGGAGCCGGGCAGCGAACTGGCGCCAGTGCAGGATCTGCCGTTGCGATGGGTGTTGAGCCTGAACGGTTTGGCCTTGCTGGCGGTCGGGTTGTACTGGGGTCCGTTGCTTGCCTGGTGTCAGCGCGCGTTCCTGGGCTGATTGCGGATTTTCCGCAACAAGAATCGGCGAAATATCTTGCCATGCGTCGATGCTGACGCTATAGTGGTCGTTCTCCTGGTGCGGGGTGGAGCAGTCTGGCAGCTCGTCGGGCTCATAACCCGAAGGTCGCAGGTTCGAATCCTGCCCCCGCTACCAACCAATACCGAACGGCGTGATCTCACAGAGGTCGCGCCGTTTTTGTCTGAGTGCTGTGCTGGCGTCACCGCAAGCCGGTCCAGGACGGTGTCTGCGGGGGGTCTGTCAACCCGATCGAGACGCGCGCGGCGCGTGTTTCGGCATTGCATTCTGTCCCGGTGTTGCTATACTTCCGGGACTCCCGGCAGCATTAGTGGTACCGGTAGGCCCGGCAAGACCATTTCCCGAGCATGCCTTTGCTGCCAGAACTTTCTTGGATGAGAAAGCCTCTTCGGGAGGCTTTTTTGTTGGGCGCGGGAAGCGCCGGGTCGCCGCGCGGCGGCCATCGACCGGTTCGGTGCGATGGCGCTGTCGGAACATCGCGACGACACTCGCATGGGCCTTCGTGCCCATTTTTTGTTTCTGCAGGTTGGAGGCGGACAGTGGATACGCAAGCGCTGGCGCGCGACATCGACAAAGTACTCGCGGGACTCGGGCTGGAATGCCTGGGCATCGAGTGGCGCGCGTCGTCGGGTTCGGCGCGTCTGCGGGTGTTCATCGAGCGTCAAGAGGCCGAGGTCACGGTCGATGACTGTGAAGCGGCAAGCCGTGAGATTTCCGCCTGGCTGGATGTCGAGGATCCCATTCCCGGCCATTACCTGCTGGAAGTCTCGTCGCCGGGCATCGACCGGCCGCTGTTCACGGCGGCGCAGTTCGATCGCGTGCTCGGGCAGGAAGTGAAGCTGACCCTGAAACTGCCGCGCGCCGGGCGCCGACGTTTTCAGGGCACGGTGGCAAAGGTGCAGGGCGACCACATCACTTTGGCCACCGAGACGGGCGAAGTAGAACTCGCGCATGCCGATATCGACAGCGCGCGAGTGGTGCCGGATTGGGTGGCGCTGGGTTATGCGCCGGCACCCAAGCCGGGCAAGGGCAAGGCCAAGGGTTCCGACAAGACAAACGCAAACGGGCGCAAGCACGCGCCCGCAGGAGTTGACGGCGATGAGTAAAGAACTGTTGATGGTGGTGGATGCCGTAGCCAACGAAAAGGGCGTTGATGAAGACGTCATCGTTGGTGCATTGGAAGCGGCGCTGGCATCGGCGGCGAAAAAACGCTACCACGACGAAGATGCGCACATCCGTGTAGCCATCGACCGTCGCAGTGGCGACTACGAAACCTTTCGTCGCTGGGAAATCATTGCCGACGATGGCGAGATGGAATCACCGGACTTCCAGCTGCGCCTGATGGATGCGCTGGATGTGCGTGACGATGCGCAAGTTGGCGAGCACATCGAAGAACAGATCGAGAATGCCGAGTTTGGCCGCATTGCGGCGCAGGCCGCCAAGCAGGTGATCGTGCAGCGCGTGCGCGAAGCCGAGCGCGCGCAGGTGGTCGATGCCTACCGTGATCGCATCGGTGAGCTCATTACCGGCATCGTCAAGCGCGTTGAGCGCGGCAACATCTATCTCGATCTTGGCGGCAACGCGGAGGCCTTCGTGCCACGCGACCGTTCGATTCCGCGCGAGTCGATCCGCGTCGGCGACCGTCTGCGCGGCTACCTGTTCGACGTGCGTACCGAAGTGCGTGGGCCGCAACTGTTCGTGTCGCGCACCGCGCCGGAGTTCATGATCGAGCTGTTCAAGCTGGAAGTGCCGGAAGTCGGTCAGGGTCTGGTCGAGATCAAGGGTTGCGCCCGCGACCCGGGTGATCGCGCCAAGATCGCCGTGATCGCGCACGACACCCGCACCGATCCCATCGGCGCCTGCATCGGCATGCGCGGGTCGCGCGTGCAGGCGGTGTCGAACGAGCTCAACGGCGAACGCATCGACATCATCCTGTGGCACGAGAACCAGGCTCAGTTCGTGATCAATGCGATGGCGCCGGCCGAGGTGCAATCGATCATCATGGACGAGGACAAGCATTCCATGGATATCGCGGTCGCCGAGGACAAGTTGTCGCAGGCGATCGGTCGCGGTGGCCAGAACGTGCGTCTGGCCAGCAAGCTGACCGGTTGGCAGCTCAACGTGATGACCCAGGATCAAGTGGCGGCCAAGAGCGAGGCGGAACAGGACGCGGCCCGCGAGCTGTTCATGCAAAAGCTCGAAGTCGATCAGGAAATCGCCAACATCCTGGTACAGGAAGGCTTCTCCAGCGTCGAGGAAATTGCCTACGTGCCGACCGGCGAGCTGCTGGCGGTGGAAGGATTTGACGAGGACATCGTGGAGGAGCTGCGTGCGCGTGCCCGCGACACCCTGCTGACCGATGCGCTGGCGGTGGAAGAAGTGCTGGAAGAGCACCAGCCGAGCGCGGAGCTGCAAGCGTTGCCGGGCATGGACGAGGCTACCGCGTACGCGCTGGCGGAGCGTGGCGTGACCAGCATCGACGATTTGGCGGATCTGGCAGTCGACGACATGATCGACATCAACGGCATGGACGAGGAGCGCGCCGCTGCATTGATTCTTGCGGCACGTGCGCCCGAAATCGAGCGTCTGGAGCGCGAGGCCGGCTGATCGAAAGCCGAGGCATCGGACAGCGGTCACCACGCGCGCAAGGCGCCCTGAAACAGGAACGGCGGAGAGAATACATGTCGGAAGCAACCATCAAGCATTTGGCCAATGTACTCGGCATGACACCGGACAAGTTGCTGGCGCAACTGGCCGATGCCGGGATGGCGTTCTCGAGCCCCGACCAGGCCATCAGCAGCACCGAGAAGGTCAAGTTGCTCGGTTTTCTGCGTCGTACCCACGGCAAGGTGGAAGCCGATGCGCAGGCAGTCAGCGAGACCCCGCGCCAGATCACCCTCAAGCGCCGCAAGGTCAGTGAGCTGACCGTCAGCGGCAGTGGCCGTGGCGCCACAGCCAAGACCGTCAACGTCGAGGTGCGCACCAAGCGCACCTACGTCAAACGCAGCGTGATTGCGGCCGAGCAGGATGCCGATCCCGAACGCGAGGAGGCGCTGCGCAAGCTGAAAGAATCGCAGGACTTGCAAGCGCGTGAGGAAGCCGAGCGCCAGCAGCAGGATCAGCGTCGCCGCGAACAGGAAGAGGCGCAGCGCCTGGCCGAAGCGGCGGAGCGTCAGCGCCAGCAGGCGGAAAGCGAGCGCATTGCCGCCGAAGCGGCGGCTGCCGTCGATACCGTTGTTCCGGCCGAAGTCAACCCGGAGCCGGAAGAAGCCGAAGTCGAGGTGGTTCCGCGCCTGCCGCCACGCGTCACCGCGCCGGTGGCACCGCCACGGCAGCGCGAGACCCCGGCCACGCCGCACCGTGGCGCCGCCAAGCCGGCGCGTGGCGCGCCGCGTGGACGTGGCGGACGCGATCAAGATGCCGGCCGGCATGCCGGTGGCGAGTTGCATCTGACCGATGCCGAGCGCGCTCGGCGCGGCAATCGCAAAAAGTCCCGGCCCATGCGCGGTGATGCCGGCGGTGCCGGTGCGCATGGCTTCTCGCGGCCAATGGCACCGCAGGTGCGCGACGTCGAAATCGGCGAGACCGTGGTGGTGGCCGATCTTGCGCAGAAGATGGCGGTCAAGGGTGCCGAAGTGGTCAAGACCTTGTTCAAGATGGGCGTGATGGCGACGATCAACCAGACCATCGATCACGACACCGCGGTGCTGGTGGTCGAAGAGCTTGGGCACAACGCGGTACGGGCGGAAGAAAGGGGCGCTGAAACCACGCTGATGGCGCAGCAGGCGGAGCAGGGTGGCGAGATCTCGACGCGGCCACCGGTGGTGACCATCATGGGCCATGTCGATCACGGCAAGACCTCCTTGCTCGACACCATTCGTCGTACCAAGGTGGCAACCGGCGAAGCCGGTGGCATCACCCAGCACATCGGCGCGTATCACGTCGATACGCCCAAGGGCGTGATCACCTTCCTCGACACCCCGGGCCATGCAGCCTTCACCTCGATGCGCGCGCGTGGCGCCCAGGCCACCGATATCGTGGTGCTGGTGGTCGCAGCTGACGACGGCGTGATGCCGCAGACCGTGGAAGCGGTGAAACATGCGCGCGCCGCCAAGGTGCCGCTGATCGTCGCGGTCAACAAGATGGACAAGGACGGCGCCAACCCGGACAACGTCAAGCAGGGTCTGGTGGCGCAGGAAGTGGTGCCGGAAGACTGGGGCGGTGACGTCCAGTTCATCCCGGTGTCGGCCAAGACCGGCGCGGGTATCGAGGATCTGCTCGACGCGATCTCGATCCAGGCCGAGGTGATGGAACTCGCCGCGGTGGCCGACGGTCGCGCTTCCGGCGTGGTCATCGAATCCAGCCTGGACCGCGGTCGCGGTCCGGTGGCGACCGTGCTGGTGCAGCAGGGTACGTTGCGCAAGGGCGATTTCGTCGTCTGCGGCATCGAGTACGGCCGCATGCGCGCGCTGATCGACGAAACCGGCAAGCAGGTGCAGGAAGCCGGCCCGTCGATCCCGGTGCAGGTGCTCGGCCTGTCCGGCGTGCCGGAAACCGGCGAC
>DASSXP010000047.1:0-36550 GCA_035703755.1 Rhodanobacteraceae bacterium
GGCTCGGCGTAGTCGTAAGTGGAGACCATGATCATGTCCCAGAGATGCCGCGCGCGGATCTGGCCGTAGATCTTGCAGGCCACCAGGCCGTCCTCGCGGGCAACGTAGTCCTGCCGGGTCGGCCATTCGCGCCACACCACCTGGGTCGGGTCGGCAAGGTCCACTTCGTCCTGTTCCTTGATGTGCACCGGGAACACCAGCGGCCAGTCGCCATCCTGCTCTACCGCCTGCATGAAGCCGTCGGTGATCAGCAGCGACAGGTTGAACTGGCGCAAGCGGCCGTCTTCGCGCTTGGCGCGGATGAATTCCTTGACGTCCGGGTGGCTGACATCGAAGGTGCCCATCTGCGCGCCACGGCGACCGCCGGCCGAGGACACCGTGAAACACATCTTGTCGTAGATGTCCATGAACGACAGCGGCCCGGAGGTGTAGGCGCCGGCGCCGGAGACGTAGGCGCCGCGCGGGCGCAGGGTGGAGAACTCGTAGCCGATGCCGCAGCCGGCTTTCAGGGTCAGGCCGGCTTGGTGCACCTTTTCCAGGATGTCGTCCATGGAGTCGCGGATGGTACCGGACACGGTGCAGTTGATGGTGCTGGTGGCCGGCTTGTGCGCCAGCGCGCCGGCGTTGGAGGTGATGCGGCCGGCGGGGATCGCGCCGTGGCGCAACGCCCACAGGAAGCGGCCATGCCAGTGCGCGCGGGTTGCCTCGTCACGTTCGACGTCGGACAGGGCGCGCGCCACGCGCTGCCAGGTGCCGTCGACGTCGGCATCGATGGCGTCACCTTGCTTGTTCTTGAGGCGGTACTTCTTGTCCCAGATGTCCCACGACGCCGGTTGCAGGGGGATGTCCCGGCTTTCCATGGGTGACGCGTCTGCGCGCACGGTATTCATTGCCTGTTCCGCCTCCTGGTGGTGTTTGTGCGTTCTTTTTTTCATGGTGCAGCCTTGCGCCTCACGGCGGTCTGGACGTGCGTTGCGAGCTGTTTCACGGGTGTTCACACACGGCTGAGCCGGTTTGGGTGGCTGTTGCGTTATCACAGCACATGGGTGATTCGCCTCCCCTCCAACACAAGATGTTGTGCCCGAAGCCGGAAGGCAAAATTAACGCCATGGCCGCTGCAAGTCAAACCTTGACAGCGCTTTGTGTCTGGCATCCGTGTCAAAGTGGCATGCGACACGCGGCTTGCGAAACTTTTGCCGCGCCGCCACAGTCTTTTGATCGCGTCGCCCCCGCTGTCGTCCCTGCGCAAGGATCTCCCCATGTCCCGTCCCCATTCGTTCGTTGCTGGTGCCCTTTTTGGCCTCGCCATGGCGCTGGCGATGCCTGCCGGCGCCACTCTGCCAGCGCTCGTCAATGGCCAGCCGCTGCCGTCGCTGGCGCCGATGCTGAAGGGGGTCACGCCGGCGGTGGTCAACATTTCCTCCAAGACCCATGTGCGGGTGCGCGATCCGTTTCTGGATGACCCGGTGTTTCGCCGCTTCTTCGGCCTGCCCGGCACGCCGCGTGAACGGGTCGAGCAGTCGCTCGGCTCCGGCGTGATCGTCGATGCGGCCAAGGGCTACGTGCTCACCAACAACCACGTCGTCAAGGGCGCCGACGACATCACCGTGACACTGCAGGACGGGCGCAATTTCAAGGCCAGCGTGGTCGGCACTGACCCGGCGACCGATATCGCGGTGGTGAAGATTCCGGCCGAGCGGCTGACGGCGCTGCCGGTGGCCGATTCCTCCAAGGTGCAGGTCGGCGACTTCGTGGTGGCGGTGGGCGACCCGTTCGGGCTCGGTCAGACCGTCACCTCCGGCATCGTCTCGGCGCTGCAACGCACCGGCCTCGGCAACACCTACCAGAACTTCATCCAGACCGATGCCTCGATCAACCCCGGCAATTCCGGTGGCGCGCTGGTGAATCTGGCCGGCCAACTGGTCGGCATCAACTCCATGATCTATTCGCCATCCGGCGCCAGCGCCGGGATCGGTTTTGCGATTCCCTCCAACCTGGCGTTGTCGGTGATGCGGCAACTGGTGTCCTTCGGTCATGTGCGTCGCGGCAATCTCGGCCTCGAAGCGCAGGACATCACGCCACGCATCGCCGCTGCGCTCGGCATCGACCCCAACCAGCACGGCGCTCTGGTGACCCGCATCGACGAACACGCTGCCGCGGCCAAAGCCGGGGTGCAGCCGGGTGACGTGATCACCGCCGTCAATGGCGAGGCGATCCACGACAGCGATGCGCTGCGCAACGCGGAAGGCTTGTTGCCCGTCGGTCAGACCGTCACGCTGAAAGTGCTGCGCGATGGCAAGACGCAGGACATCAGCACCCGCATGACGCCGGAAACGCTGGCCCAAGCCAGCGGCGCCGAGGTCGATCCGCGCCTCCGCGGCGCCACCCTGAGCGACCTGCCGCGGCACCAGCAGGACACCGGCCTGTACGGCGTGCGTATCAGCGCGCTGGATTCCGACAGCCGCGCCGCCGCCAGTGGTCTGGCCGCGGGCGACATCATCATCGCCGCCGGGCGAGCGCGGGTTGGCAACCTGGCGACCTTGCAGCGGCTGCTGGCCAACCCGCCGGCGCGACTGGTGCTGACGGTGCTGCGCGATCAGCAAGCCCTGTACGTGCCGATGCGCTGAGATCCCGCCGTTTTGTCGGCAGTGGCCACGGAGGGCCGCACCCGTGCGGGGCTCCCGTGTATGCTCAGCGGAGTTCATGCCGGGGGAGAGGGCTATGCGTGTGCTGGTTTGCGCTTCGTTGCTTGCCATTGGGCTCGCCACACGCGTCCATGCGGGCGACACCACCTACGCACGCGATTCCGCGCAGGCCGTGAATCGGGCCTACTCGGCGAAGATCGCCGAGTACACCACCGAACCCCGATTCAACACGCCGCTGACCGACTACCTGCCGGCCTCCGCCACGGTGCCGACGCCGCAGGCGGTGCTGGGCGACATCGCCGGTGCGCCCGGCAAGCTGCCCTACGTGGCGGACATCCATCGCTATTTCGATCTGCTCGCCGCCGCCACGCCACGGGTCAAGGTGTTCCGCATCGGTGCCAGCGAAGAAGGCCGCGAGATGATCGCGGTGGCGGTGGCGGACGCGGCCCTGCTCAAGGATTTGGACGCCAATCAGGCGCGGCTGGCGCAGCTGGCCGATCCGCGCACGCTGGGCATGGACGACACCAGGGCCGCCGCGCTGATCGGGCATACCACGCCGGTCTACTACATCACCGGCGCCATCCACTCCACCGAAACCGGCTCCCCCACGGCCTTGATGGAGCTGGCCTACCGGCTCGCCGTCGACGACGCACCCTACATCAAGGACATCCGCTCGCATGTCATCACCTTGATCACGCCGGTGGTCGAAACCGACGGCCGTGACCGCATGGTCGATCTTTACCGCTGGCATCTGGCCCATCCGGGCCAGAACTATCCGCCGCTGCTGTACTGGGGCCACTACGTCGCCCACGACAACAACCGCGACGCCATGGGTGTGAGCCTGAACCTGACCCGCCACGTGCTCGACACCTACGTCGGCTGGCACGCGCAGGTGCTGCACGACTTGCACGAATCGGTGCCGTTTTTGTACGACAACACCGTGGGCGATGGTCCCTATAACGCCTGGATCGACCCCATCCTGACTTCCGAGTGGCAGCAGATCGGCTGGAACAACGTCGAACAACTGACCCGCCTCGGCCTGCCGGGGGTATTCACCCACGGCGATTTCGACACCTGGAGTCCGGGCTACCTGATGTTCATCGCGGCGCTGCACAACGGCATCAGCCGCCTCTACGAAACCTTCGGCAACGCCGGTGCCGACACGCTGGAGCGCACGCTCGACCCCACCGAGTACGCACGCACCTGGTACCGCCCCAATCCGCCCCTGCCCAAAGTCCGCTGGTCGCAGCGCAACAACAACAACTATCAGCAAAGCGGCCTGTTGACGGCGCTGCACTACTTCGCCGAACACCGGCAGCAGTTTTTGCGCAATTTCTGGCTAAAATCCCGGCGTTCGATCGAGAAACCCACCCTGGCCGGGCCGGCCGCCTACGTGCTCAGCGGCGCCGACCCGCACGCGGCAGCGCAGGCGGAGCTCTTGCGCGTGCTGGCCAGACAGCATGTGGAAATCAACCGTGTCAGCCGGGCCTTCACGATCGCCGCACCGCTGCGCGGCAGTGACAAGCCCGTGGCAAAGAACGACGCCAAGGCGGTCAAGGTGGTGCCACCGCGCCCGCAAACAGCGCCGCGCGAGTTCCCTGCCGGCAGCTACGTGATCCGCATGGATCAGCCGTATTCGCGCATCGCCGATGCGCTGCTGGATCGCCAATACTGGGCGCCCGACGACCCACAGACGCATCCCTACGACGACACCGGCTGGAGTTTCGGCGACCTGTTCGGGGTCGATCTCGCGCGCATCATGGACCCGGCCGTGCTCCAGGTGCCGATGCAGCGCGTAGAAGCCCCCGCCACGCCCGCCTTCACGCCGGCCGCGTTGGGTGTCCGTGGCCCGATGCCACGGGTCGCCTTGATGCACACCTGGCTCAGCACCCAGACCGAAGGCTGGTGGCGACTGGCGCTGGACAAGCTCGGCATCCGCTACGACTACATCAGCACCCAGGACGCGCGCGCGGACGCCGACTTGCGGTCAAAGTACGACGTGATCCTGTTTGCACCGGCGGGCCATGCCTCGACCCGGCGGATCATCGACGGCCTGCCGATGTACGGCGAGCCACTACCCTGGCAACAGACCGCACTCACGCCCAACCTCGGCCGCATCGACTCGACGCCGGACATCCGTCCCGGCCTCGGCGAGAGTGGCCTCGCCAACCTCAAGCGCTTCGTCGCCGCCGGCGGCCTGCTGGTAACGTCCGAAAACACCGCGCGCTTTGCCATCGAGGTCGGCCTTGCCCCCGGTGTCGGCCTCGCCGCCACCCACGACGTGCGCGTGGTCGGCAGCGTGCTCGGCGCCGTGCGGGTGGATGACAAGAGCCCGATTGCTCGTGGCTACGACCAGCCGTTTGCGATGTACAGCGCCGATGGCATGGCGTTTACGGTCAGCGAGCTCACGCGTGGCAGCCAGGGCCTGCCGACCGCTGCCGATTACCAGCGCCCCACCGGTCGCGGTGGCCCGCACGAGACCGACAGTCCGGAAGGGCGCGCCACGACATCGCCGCCGGTCTTGCCCGACGTCAAACCCTGGCAAGCGGTGCCCCTCAGCGACGAGCAGCGACGCAACAACCCGTTCGTGATACCGGCCGCGCTGCGACCGCGCGTGATCGTGCGCTGGGCCGATGCGGACACGCTGTTGATTGCCGGCCTGCTGGATCACGGCGGCGCCATGGCCGGTCGCCCCGCCGTGGTCGACGCCCGTTACGGCCAGGGCCATGTGCTGCTGTTCGCCAACAACCCGCTGTGGCGCGGCGAAACCATCGGCACTTACGCCTTGCTGCTGAATGCCTTGGCGGCGCACGACGCGCTTTGAAAATCAACGCCCGGTGCGATGGTGGCGTTGCCCTTAGCCCGTGGGGATCATCAACACCGCGCCGGCGCGCAAATCGTCGGCGTCGGAGAGGCTGTTGGCCTGGCGCAGGCGGGCGGTACTGACGCCGTACTGCTGGGCGATCGCGGACAGGGTCTCACCCCGCGCCACGATGTGTTTTTCGCCGCGCTGGGTGGCGCGGGCGGCGAACCAGGTGCCGGGTGGCGGGGCGGCGTCGAAGTAATCACGCACGCCATCGAGGATCGCGCCGGCCAGACGCTTGCGGTGTGCGGGCGAGGCCAGTTGCTTCTCTTCGGTCGGGTTGGAGATGAAGGCGGTCTCGACCAGGATCGACGGCACGTCGGGCGAGCGCAGCACCACGAAGTTGGCGTGCTCGACATGGCCGCGGTGGGTGGGGCCGAGCTTGGCCAACGCCTGCAACACATTGCGCGCCACGGCGCTGGAAATCTGCATGGTCGCGCCCTGCGACAAGTCCAGCAGTACCGCCGCCAGGGTGTCGTCCTTGTCGTCCAGCGACACGCCGCCGACGAGGTCGGCGCGGTTTTCACCGTCGGCCAGCCAGCGCGCCGCCTCGCTGGTCTTGCCGCGCGGCGACAATACCCACACCGAGGAGCCGCGCGCATCACGGTCGCGGAAGGCATCGGCGTGGATCGAAATGAACAGGTCGGCATTGTGCTGACGCGCGATCTGGTAACGACGCTTGAGCGGAATGAAGCTGTCGCTCGAGCGCGTCAGCACCGCCTGCATGCCGGGCTCGGCATTGATGGCCTTGGCGAGATCGCGTGCCACGCTCAGGGTGACGTTTTTCTCCAGTGTCCCACGCGGGCCGTGCGCGCCGGGGTCGACGCCGCCGTGGCCGGCGTCGATCGCCACCACCACTTTGCGCGTCGAGGCCGGGGCGCTCACCACGGTTGGTGTGCTGGCGGTTGTCGTGGCGCCCAGTTCCAGCACCAGTTGGTAGCTCTTGCCATCGGCATTGGCGCGCAGAAAACTCCGCGGCGATGCGGCGCTGGCCAGATCGAACACGATGCGGACGGCATGTTTGCCGTGATGCCCGGTGCGGATGCGCTGCACCGGACCGGTCGCGGACGCGGGCAGGCCGAGATCGGCGACAAAATCACTGTCGTTGAGATCGAGCACGATGCGTTCGGGCGCCTTGAGGCGAAACAGCGTGTAATCCGCCTTGCCATCAAGCGCGATCACGGCGCGCGCGCCGCTGCCACTGGGCGTCACCGTGATCGCCTGCACCTCTGCGGCCGTCGCCAGCCCGCCGAGCGCCAGGCCGGCAAGGCAGAACACGACGCGCTGGAGCAGAAATCCCCTCATGCCGGCGATAGATACCCCAAAGTGAAATCCAATGCAAGTTTTTCTTTGACAATCCGTGGCCTGCACGATCTTCGTGAGTATTCGCTGCATGAATGCACGGCAAGCGCAATGACAACGCGGCGGGTATTCCGCGCGGCGTGCGGTAGCCGACATCGATCCGGTGGTGTGGCGGTTTTCAAACGTCAGGCGAGCAGGCATGATGCGTGGGTTTCCTCAGCCGGTCACCGCCATGCCACGTCGTATTGCCGCCCGTCGTTCGCCCATCCACGGCAACGGGGTATTTGCCGTCGCTCCGATCAAGCAGGGCGCCAAGGTGATCGAGTACAAAGGCCGGATGATTACCCACGCCCAAGCCGACCGGCTGTACGGTGATGGTGCCGATACCGGGCACACCTTCCTGTTCACCCTGAACGAGAAGTACATACTCGATGCCAATCACGACGGCAACAATGCGCGCTGGATCAACCACAGTTGCGAACCCAACTGCGAGGCCGCCATCCATGAAGCCAGCGACGGCAATCCGCGCCATGACCGGGTGATCATCGAAGCCGTGCGCGACATCGAGCCGGGGGAAGAGTTGACCTACAACTACGGCATCGTGCTGGAGATTCCGCACACCGCGCGGATGAAGAAGCTGTGGGCCTGTCGCTGCGGCTCGCCCCGTTGCAGCGGCACCTTGCTGCAACCCAAGAAGCGTTGATGCGCCCGCGCCAGCGGCCCCTGCGGCGCACGGCGCCGGCGGTATAGCGCGCACGAACGGCCGCGCGCCCATTGCACGCGCCTCATCCGGTGTCCGCTTCGCGGCAAGCGATGCGATCGCGGCCGGCCGCTTTGGCGGCGTACATCGCGGTGTCAGCAGCGGCGATCAACTGCCGTGGCGTAATCGTGCCATCGGGGCACGCCGCGGTGACGCCGATGCTGACTGTCAACTGACGGCTGACCGTCGACGCCGGATGCGGCATGCCGAGTCGATCCAGCTTGGCGCGCAGGCGCGTGGCGACTTGGCTGGTGGCGGCGAGATCGCGTCCCGGCAATACCAGCATCAACTCCTCGCCACCGTATCGGGCGACCAGGTCTTCCGGGCTGTCCAGACAGGCGCTGCACAGGCGCGCCAGCTCCTTCAGGCATTCATCGCCGTACAAATGGCCACAGGCATCGTTCAGCTGCTTGAAAAAATCGGCGTCCACCAGCAACAAGCCGAGCGGGGCGGCCGCCGTTTCGGCACGGGAGCAGCAATGGGCGAGATGCAGATCAAATCCACGGCGGTTGGCGATGCCGGTCAGGCCGTCCAGCATCGATAGTCGTTCCAGTTTGCGGTTGGCCGCTTCCAGCTCGTTCACCACACGCGCCAGATGGATTGCGCCGGCAACCTGGTCAGCAACCGCGTCAAAGGCATTGCACACCGTGGCGTCAAAAAAATCCTTGTGGGTGCTCTCGATGTTGAGTACGCCGTGCAAGCGCGTGCGGTGGCGGATTGGCACCAGATATTCGGCTTGCACCGCGCGATTGCCCGGCACGTAGTCAGGATCGCCCGCGAGATCGGTGATGAGTTCGGCGCGACCGTTGCGGGCGCAGCGCCCGGCGGCACCGTTACTCACCGGCCACGGCAAGGGGGCTGGCGTGTCCAGATCCAGATGTCCGGCCATCACCTCCTTGATGAAGTGCGTGCACGATTCATTCAAGAGGATGATGCTGGCCACGGCCACCGGCAACTGCCGCACCAGGCTGTCGACAATGCGCTGCAATACCGCGTCCAGCCCTTCGCCCTGCAGCGCCTCGCGCGATACGTAGGCCAGCAGCGCGGTGAGTGCGGCTGGTGTGTTGGCCAATGGCCGTGCCGGTGCGCTGACCACGCTGAGCCGGGTCACCTCGGGTGGCTTGTGCGTGGTCATGCCGGGATCACTCGTCTTCGGTCTTGGGTTTCCAGGCCTCGCGCAACTGCTTTTGCACTGCGGGCGGTACCGGCTCGTAGTGGCTGAGTTCGAGCAGGTAGCGTCCTTCGCCGCCGGTCATGGCCTTGAGTTCGGTCTGGTAGTCGGTCAGTTCCGCCAGCGGCACCTGGGCCTTGATCAGGATGCCGCCGCCGCGCAGCGTGTCGGTGCCGAGGATGCGCGCGCGCTTGGCCGCGAGCGCGCCGGTGACGTCACCGACGTGGGCTTCCGGCAGGCTGACATCGATGTTGACGATCGGCTCCAGCACCTGTGGTCGGGCCTTGGCCACCGCGTCGAGGAAAGCGCGCTTGCCGGCGCTGACGAAGGCCACTTCCTTGGAGTCCACCGGGTGATGCTTGCCGTCGTAGACGATCACGCGCACATCTTGCATCGCGTAGCCCGCCACCGCGCCGCTCTCCAGTGCCTGTCGCACGCCTTTCTCGATCGCTGGCAGGAATTGACCGGGGATGGTGCCACCCTTGACCTCGTCGACGAATTCGAAGCCGTCGCCGCGCGGCAAGGGCTCGACGCGAAGAAACACTTCGCCGAACTGGCCGGCGCCGCCGGTCTGCTTCTTGTGCCGGTGATGGCCCTCGGCAGCGGTGGCGATGGTTTCGCGGTAGGCGATGCGCGGCGGCGCGGTGTCGACTTCCACCCCGTAACGGTCGCGCATGCGCTCCAGCATCACCTTGAGATGGACGTCGCCCAAGCCGCGGATCACCGTCTCGTTCAATTCCTTGTGGTGCTCGGTGCGGAAGCAGGGGTCTTCTTCGCCGAGTTTTTGCAGCGCTTGCGCGAGTTTTTGTTCCTGGCCTTTGTGTTTGGGTGTTACCGCGAGGCCGAACATCGGCTGCGGGAAGGGCAGCGGCGCGAGGTGGATGTGGTTCGCGTCGTGGGAGTCGTGCAGCACGGCGTCGAAATGGATGTCATCGACCTTGGCGACCGCGGCGATGTCGCCGGGTATCGCCGTATCGATCTCGATCCGGTCCTTGCCGTGGATGCGGTACAGGTGGCCCACCTTGAACGGTTTGCGGCCATCGTCGATCAATAATTGGGCATCTTTGCGCAGCGTGCCCTGGTAGACGCGGAAGATGCTGAGCTTGCCGACGAAGGGATCGTTGACGATCTTGAATACGTCGGCGATCACGTGCCGATCCGGATCGGGCCGCACGTCGATGGGCTGCGCGGTATCGCCCGCGCCCTTCATGAACGGTGGCGGGTTGCCTTCGCTGGGATCAGGCAACAGTTTGACGGCAAAGTCGAGCAGCTCCCGCACGCCCACGCCGTTGCGCGCGCTGCAAAAGGCGATCGGCACCAGGTGGCCTTCGCGCAGGCATTGCTCGAAGGCGGCATGCAGTTCCGCCCCGGCCAATGCGCCTTCACCCTGGTCGAGGTAACGATCCATGATCGTCTCGTTGATCTCGACGACCTGGTCGATGATCTGCTGGTGGGCCGCGGCGACGCTGGAAAAATCCGCCATGCCGGTCGGGGTGAAGAAACAGTCGACGACGGCGTGCGCGCCCTGCGCCGGCAGGTTGACCGGCAGGCATTCGGGGCCGAACTCCTCGCGCAAGTCGTCCATCAAGGCGGCGAGATTCACGCCCTCGGCGTCGATCCGGTTGATCACCAGTACCCGCGCGATGCGGCGTTCGCGCGCGTAGTGCATCAGCCGGCGGGTACCGTGCTGGATGCCGTTGACCGCATCGACCACCACCAGGCAGGTCTCCACCGCGCCCAGCGCCGACAGCGTGGGACCGCGGAAGTCCGCGTAACCGGGGGTGTCGATGATCTGCAAACGGCAATCGGCGTAGTCGAAATGGGCCAGGCTGGTGTCGATCGAATGGCCGCGGGTTTTTTCCTGCGGATCGAAGTCGGATACGGTGCTGCCGCGCTCGATGCTGCCAGCGGTCGGCAGCGCGCCGGCCGCGTGCAACAGCGATTCCAGCAAGGTGGTTTTGCCTGCGCCGGCATGGCCGGCCAGGGCAAGGTTGCGGATGGATTCCGTGTGGGTAGACACGCGCAGGCCCTCCTCGGTTGAGGCCGCGGGCAGGCAGGGCGGTGCCGGCAATGCGCGCCGTCGCGCCGCGGGCGGCGTGGACAGTTCTGCCAAGACTTGCCCTTTGTCGCGTCAAGGTCAAGTCGTTCGCGGGTGGAGGCAAGTGTTAAACGGCGTTTAGCCATTGCTGGCTAAGCTTGCCCGCTTTGGATTTCGGCTTCCGCTCGACGCATGCAAATCCCTGGTGCTGCCCTCGTCCCGGCCATCGCCGCGCATCGTTTGCGACCCTTGGCGCGTTGGCAGCATCGTCAGGCGCAGCCCTTCAATCGGCGCTTGCGCGCCTTGCTGTGGCAGATGCGCTGGCAGCCGTCGCCGCCCCAGCGCGGGCGGCAATGGACGTTGCTGGTGCTGGTGGCGGTGCTGCACTTGCTGGGCGTGCTGGCGCTCAACCGCTTGATGCAGCCGTTGCCGACGCGGCGTACGCCGACGGCATCGGACTTTCTTGAAGTCCGCCTGCTGGAAGCGCCGCCGCCCGCGCCGGCCGAGCCCACGGTGCAACACGCGCCGACATTGACGGTGCGGGCACAAGCCCGCGTCGCGCACGCAACCGCACGGCCGCCCGCGCGACCGATTGCCCGGGAATCACGCGAGCCGGCGGCATCGGCGGCGCGGCTCTACGATGGCAAGGGCGAGGTGTTGTTGCCGGCTGGTGCGATCAGCACGCCACCAGCGCCACCGACGCCGGCGTACCGCAGCGCCAAGCTGGTGGCGACGCCCGGCCTGCTTGATCCACCCAAATCGCCGATTGAGTACAAGCCCACCCGCTTCGAGAAAGCCTGGGTGCCGCCGAATGAAAACCTGTGGCAGGAAGCGGCGCGCAAGACCACGGTGGTGAAAAAGGTGGTCAAGCTGCCCGGTGGCTACAGTGTCAAGTGTGGCATTTCGCCCTTGCAGCTCGCTTTCGGTTGCGGCATCGCCGCGCCGGAGCAGCTGGCGGCACCGCTCGAGGTCCAGCACGAGCGGGACAACTTCGCCTCCGCCACGCCACTGATCAAGCCCAAGCCGAAGCCGGCCGTGGCGGCTTCGGCTGCGGTGCCAGCCCACGCGGCGAGCGTGCCGGCGCCGGCCCGGCCGGCCAGTGTGGTCGCGCCGGCGCGCGCCGGCTCGGTCAGGCCAGCAAGTCCTGCAAGGTAGTGCGGGCCTGATCGAAGGAGAATTGGCGGCGCACGTTGTCGATGCCGTTGTCGGACAGCCGCAGCCACAGTGCCGGGTCGCGGTACAGCGCGACGACCTTGGCCGCGAAGCTGGCCGCGTCGGTGCCGACCAGCACGTCTTCGCCGTCCACCGCGTGGATGCCTTCCACCGCCATCGGTGTCGCCACCACCGGCAGGCCGTGGCTCATCGCGCTGTTGACCTTGCCCTTGACGCCGGCACCGTAGCGCAGCGGCGCCACCGAGATGCGCGCCGCGTCCAGCATCGGCAGCAGGTCCTCGACGAAGCCGTGTACGGTGACTGCCGCACTGGCGAGCGCGCTCACCGCCGGAGTGATCTTGCTGCCGACGATGTCCAGCGTGACTTGCGGCAACTCGCGGCGGATCAGCGGCAACACCTCGGCGCAGAACCACTGCATCGCGTCGATGTTGGGTGGGTGCTGGAAACCGCCGACGAACAAGAGGTTCTTGCGGCTGGCGTAATCGCCGTGGCGGCCGCGGATTTCGTGCACGTTGGAGAGCACCTCGACGCGGGCGCCCGGCGCATCGGTGGCGAGCAGGGTGCGCTCGATCTCGCTCACCACCAGCGTCACGTCGGCGGCGCGGATCAGCTTCAGCTCCTGCGCGCGGGTGGTTTCGGCCTGACGCGCGAGCTCCGGCCGGGGGTCGAGCTCGGCGGCGCGGCGCTCGCGCAGGTAGTGGAGATCTACCGTGTCGAAGGCGAAGCGGGCTCTGGGCGCGTGACTGCGGATCAGCCCCAGATGATGCGCGGCGATGTAATGGCGCGACACCATGATGAGGTCGAACTCGTGTCCGCGCTGGCGATAGAACGACGGCATGTCGGCCACGAACGGGTGGTACAGCGCCTCGATGCCTTCGGCTTGCAGCAGCGGCGTGTACTTGTCGAAACGGGCCAGATTGTCGGGCAGAAAGCTGACCTGGCAGCCCATGTCGCGCAGCAGGCGCATGATGTTGATGAGCCGCAGCGAACCGGAATCCTGGTCCGGTGTCGGGGTCGAGGCATCGACGATCAGCACCCGCTTGCGCGCGCGATGGGTTGCGGCCAGATGCGCTTGTGCGGCGTTCTGGATCGGCGCCGGCTGGCGTGCGAGTTCGGCCCGCCATTTGTCGCGGAACTTGCCCTGATTCACCGCTTGATAGCGCTTCATGCCGCTGGCGGTGTCGGTGCCGGCGCTGATGCCCTCGAAGTGCACCACCGTGGCGGCCGGCTCCACGTACACCTTGAGTCCCTGTGCGCGCACCTGAAAGGCGAGGTCGGTGTCTTCGTAGTAGGCCGGTGCGTAGCGCTGGTCGAAGCCACCGAGCTGTTCGAACAGCGCCCGCCGCAACACGATCGCGGCGCCGGAGCAGTAATCGGCTTCGCGGCGGAAGTTGAAGCGCGGGTCGTCGGGGTTTTCGAAGCGGCCGTAGTTCCAGCCGCTGGCGTCATTGAAGACGATGCCGCCGGCTTCCTGCAGGCGGCCATCCGGGTACACCAGTCGCGCGCCCACCAGGCCGGCATCCGGGCGCTCCGCGAAACAGGCGAGCAACGCTTCCAGCCAGCCGGCGGTGACCACGGTGTCGTTGTTCAGGAACAGCACGAACTCGCCCTGGGCCGCGGCGGCGCCACGATTGCAACTGCCGACGAAGCCGAGGTTCTCCGGGTTGCGCAGCAATCGGACACCGGCGATGCGGGCGATGTGCCCGGCGCTGTCGTCGGGTGAGGCGTCGTCGACCACGATCACCTCGAACGGCGTTGCGGCGGCGTGTTCGGCCAGCGCGGCGAGACAGGCGGCGGTGTACTCGAACTTGCCGTAGACCGGGATCACGATCGAGACGCGCGGCGTGGCACTGGTGGGTAGCGCGGCCGGTGGCGTGACGCTGCCGGGCTGCGGCACCTGCCACGGCGAGGTGGCGGGCTGGCGGTGCTCGAATTCCTGGCCGATGCGTTTGAGCGTACCGAGCAGGCCGCGGCGACCGAGGCTGCCGCGCAGGCGTCCGCGCAGGCTCTTGAGGCGTGCCAGCCGGAAGGCGAGACTGCCGCGCCATTGGCGCAGCCGCGTGGTGGCGCTGCGCAGCGGCCGGGTGATGCGCCAGGAACGGCTGCCGAGCATTTCTTCGCGGTGCGCCACCAGCGGCGCGAGGCGATTGATCTCGGCGTCGAGCGACTGCGCCCAGCGGGTGCGTTCGATCAATTCCGCATCGAGCGCCGCGCCACGGGCTACCGCTTGCTGGCGTTCGCGGTCGAGTTGCCAGCCCCAGTCGCCGCGACGGTCGATTTCGGCGCGCTGTTCGGCGAGCTCGGCTTCGCGCGTTGCCAGTGTGTCATGCACGCGGTGAAGTTCGGCCGTGGCGTGGCGCAAGGCCGCGTCGCGGTTGTCGCTTTGCGCCGCGTGGTAGCGGGGGGCGCAGGGAGCAGCGAGGGCGAGGCAGGCGTTCCAGTCGGTGGCCATTGCGGCGGTGTCGCGTGCAGTGTGCGCAGACAGATGGGAGCGCACCGCGGTCAGTGCGTGGCGGTCAGCGGCGAGCGCGGCAACGCGGGCGCACACGCTGTCGGCGGTGGGCGCGACCAGCCAGCCATCGACGCCATCGTCAATGCGTTCGGCCAGCGCGCCGACGCGGGTGGCGATCACCGGCACGCCAAGACGCCACATTTCCGACAGCGTGTAGCCGAAGGTTTCCGCCACCGTGGGCAGGATCAAGGCGGCATCGGGCGCCAGCGTGTGGATCAGGCCGGGCAAGTCGTCGCGGCGGTAGTCAAGCACGACGTGGACGTCGCGCTCGGCAAAGAAATCCATGCCGTCGGCGCCGGCACCGAGCAGGACCAGCTCGGCGTGTTGGCGCAGGGCGGGCAGGGCCGCGCGCAGCAATTCGGCGCCCTTGCCGCGGCGCACGCGACCCGGCACCAGCAGACGCAGGCGTTGCCGGGGCGGTGGCGTGGTGGCGACGATCGGTGTCGGCCACGGCGCGAGGCCGTGCGGGATGACGTGTTGCGGCAAGCGCTTGAATTCGGGGGCCAGCCGCAACTCGGCCGTGAGTGCGCTGGGGCTGGGTGCGACCAGCCGCGCGTCGGCGCCGAGCACGGCGGTAACGAAGGCCTCGCGTAGCGCCTGCCAGTGCGCGGGTGAGCGTTCCAGGAATTCGTGGTCGGCGGCGGTGGCGGCGAGATCGGCCGTGAGCTGGGCGGCATCGAATGCCAGCGCGGAGTCGCCAAAATCCCGATGCAGCACCGGCCACAGCGGATAGTGGTCGTGGATCACCCGCGTGGTTGGCAAGCCGCTGCGCAAGGCATCGAGGCTGTGGCCGATCAGGGAAGAAATCAGCACATGATCGACGCCGTAGTCGCGGACGATGCGGGCCAGAAATTCGCCGTAGCCGGCGTGGCTGATCGCGGTCGAGGCAATCGGGGCAGCCGGGTGGCATTGCCGCAGGGCGGTGTCATCGGCACGACCATCGGCCCAGACCAGACGCCAGCGTTCGCCATGCCGCCGCTGGCGAAAATGGCCGTCGGCGAGGAGCAGCAGGTGGTGATGGTCGAGGTCGGCGCGGGCGTAGTCGGTGACCCAGCGGGTGGCGCCACCGCCCCAGCCGTGCAGCACATGGAGTAGCACCGGTTTGCCGTCGAGACCGGGCCAGCCCGGTGCGGCGTCGACCGCGGCGTGCGCCAGCGCTGCAATCAGCGCGGGGTGTGCGGAGACGGCGCCGGTGACGGGGTCACCGTGCGGGCGCGCCACCAGCAGATCTTCCAGTTGCAGCACGCGCCACGGTGCCGGTACGGCGGCGAGGTCGAATCCGGCCGCATCGCGCGGCAGACAGGTCGAGGCGGCGGCGCGGACCGCCAGCAAGGGCGTATCGAGGTGGCGGGCGTCGGGCGCGGCGCGGGTGCCGTAGCCATAGCAGGCGGCATCCAGTCGGGCCAGCGCGTCGTCATCGGCGGGTGCCGCGATGCCGGGCAGTTGTGCCGTGGTCAGCGCGGCAACCGCCAGCACGCCCTCCGGCGTCAGTGCGGCACTGAGACGGGGGTGCCAGTGTGGCGGCAGACGGGTGCCGGCTTCGATCAGGATGGCGTCGCGGCCGGGATATTGCGCTGCCAGTTCGTCCAGCGCGGCCGTGACGCGGGTGGAAACGAGTTCGATCACCTCGCTGGCCGCAGGCAAGCCGGCCAGCAGTGACGCCCGCCAGCGCGGCTCGGCCGGACCAAGCAGGCAAATCAGGGCGGGTGCGGTGGGCGTGGCGGGATGGTCGTTCACGGATCGGATCGGCAGCGGGCGGCGTCATGCGGCGCGGCAGCCGGAGCCCCGGCGCGCCAGAATCGGGCTTGACCGCGAATTATCCCCGATCGCCCCAAACGGCGCCAATGCGCGGCCTGTGTCATGGGTCAGCGTGGCTCGGGTTACACTCGCTCCTGCTTTTCAGTCGACTATGTCCCTTGGCTTCACGTTCCCGCTTACCGGTAATTTTGTGCGGTGTCTGGCGCTGGTTGCGCGTGCCGTTCTGGCTCGGAGCCGGCCTTGCGGTCGGCTTCCTCGGGCCGTACCTGTGGACACTGGATGGGCGCGTACGGCAACGCTTCGGCGAGTTGACGTTGAGCGAGCCGACGCGGGTGTTCGCCCGCCCGCTGTGGTTGGGGCCCGGCACGCCGATGAACGCCAACGCGCTCGAAATCGAACTCACGGCCGCCGGCTACCAACACGCCAGCGCTGCCCATCTGCCCGGCAGTTGGAGCGCGGCCGGCAACACCTTCACCATCGCCTCGCGCGGCTTTGTCGACCCGGCCGGCGGCGAGCTGCCGCGGCGGGTGCGGGTGGCGACGGATGGCGACCACGTCACCGCCTTGACCGATCTCACCTCGGGTCAGACCTTGCGCCATGTGCGGCTCGATCCGGCGCGCATCGCCACCTTGTACGGCGCCAGCCAGGAAGAGCGCCAGCTGGTGCAGCTCAAGGACGTGCCGCCGTTGTTGCTGGCCGGCCTGCAAGCGGTCGAGGATCGTGACTTCAAGCACCATCACGGCATCGACCTCTCGGCCATTGCGCGCGCGGCCTGGGCCAATCTCCGCGCCGGCCATGTGGTGCAGGGCGGCTCGACCCTGACCCAGCAACTGGTGCGCAACCTGTTCCTCGACCGCAACCAGAACCTTGCGCGCAAACTCAACGAGGCCGCGTTGGCGCTGTTGATTGAAGCCCATTACGACAAGGGCCGCATCCTTGAGGCCTACGTCAACGAGGTGTTTCTCGGCCAGCGCGGCAATCAGGCTGTGCACGGCTTCGCCGCCGCCAGCCAGTTTTATTTCGGGCGCCGGATGCAGTTTCTCCGGACGCCGGAAATCGCCTTGCTGGTCGGCATGGTGCAAGGGCCGAGCTACTACGATCCGCGGCGCCATCCACAGCGCGCGCTGGCCCGTCGCAACGTCGCCTTGCGCGCTTTCGCGCAGACCGGCCTGATCAATCCGGCCGAGCTCGATGCGGCGTTGGCGGCGCCGCTGGGCGTCAGCGCCGAAGCGCAGTTGCCGCACGATCGCTTCCCGGCTTTCATGCAACTGGTGCGCCAGCAAATCGCTGCCGATTTTGATGAAGCGACTTTGCGCCAGGGTGGCCTGACGATTTTCACCACCCTCGATCCGGCGGCGCAGATTCTCGCCGAGCGGGCGCTGGACAAAACCCTGGATGGCCTCGGCAAGCGCGGCGCCGCACTCGAAGGCGCGGTGGTAGTGACCGATGCCGGGGATGGTGGCGTGCTGGCGGTGGTGGGTGGACGCAATGCCGCCGAGCAGGGGTTCAATCGTGCCCTTGATGCGCGCCGGCCGATCGGCTCGCTGGTCAAGCCGTTCGTGTACTTGATCGCGCTGGCCGACCCCAAGCACTGGTCGCTGGCCAGCTTGCTGGACGATACGCCGGTCAACATGCGCCTGCCCAACGGCAGCGTGTGGTCGCCCGAAAACGACGATCACCAATCGCACGGCAAGGTGCCGCTGGTCGACGCACTGGCGCATTCCTGGAACCTCGCCACCGTGCACCTCGGCATGCAGCTTGGGCTGGATCGGGTGGTCAGCTTGCTGCGCTCTCTCGGCATTCAGCGGCCAATCCAGGCCAACCCCTCGCTGCTGCTGGGGGCAGTCGACCTGTCACCGTTCGACGTGGCGCAGATGTACCAGTTCCTCGCCGCCGATGGACATGCCTTGCCGCTGATCGCCGTGCGCGGGGTGCTGGGCAAGGACGGCAAGCCGCTCAAGCGTTACCGCGTCAAACCCGGCGCCGGCGAGTACCACACCGCCACCACGCTGGCGACCTACGCCATGCAGCAGGTTGCCCAGTCGGGCACCGCGCGCGCCATCGACGCCTCCAGCCTGTCCGGCCTCAATGCCGCCGGCAAGACCGGCACCAGCGACAGCCAACGCGACAGTTGGTTCGCCGGCTTCACCGGCAGCCATCTGGCGGTGGCCTGGGTCGGCCGCGACGACAACAAGACGACCCATTTGTTTGGTGCCACCGGTGGCCTCAAGGTGTGGATCAACCTGTTCCGCGCGTTGCCGACCTCGGCACTGCCGGCGGCGCCGACCGAGGGCGTCGAGTACGCCTTCGTCGATCCGGTCACCGGTCTGCGGACGACGCCTGACTGCCCGGGTGCGCGGCGGCTGCCATTCGCGGCCGGCTACGCCCCGGCCGGCCCCGGAGCCTGCTTGCAGCAGCGCTTCCAGGACATTTACCAAAGCGACAACCCGAATCCCGACGACTCGCCATGACCCCGCGCTCGACTCTCCTCGCCACGGGCCTCGCCGTGGCCCTGCTTGCCGGTTGCGCCGGCGCCCCGTCGGCGCGCGCTCCGGACGATCCCGATGTGGCGCGCATGCTGGCGGCGGTGCAGGCGGCCGGTGCGAGGGAACAATCGGCAATCGAAGTCACACCGCTGGTCGATCCCGGCGTCACCCTGTTGCGACAACAAGCCCGCTCGGCCGTCATCACCGGTGACTACGACGGTGCCGCCGCAAAACTCGCACAGGCGTTGAAGCAACACCCCGATTCACCGGAAATCATCCAGCAGCAAGCGGAACTCGCGCTGCAACGCGGCGATTGGCTGGTGGCGGAACAGCGTGCCTACCGCTCCTGGCAACTCGGTCCGCGACTCGGCCCGCTGTGCGCGAAGAACTGGCAAACCATCCTCGAAATGCGCCGCCTCAAAGAGGACGCCGCCGGTGTTGCCACGGCCAGAAAATGGATCGCCACCTGCCACGTCGAAGGCGTGCACCGCTACTGATTGCGGACACCAACGCGGTGCGTCGATGTTGGTGATTCGCACGGTTGATCAGGCGGCCGTTGGTCTGGTGGTCACGACTGGCGCCGTTGCGCGCGCAAGATATTTCCTTGACAGCCGGCCACCCGCACCGAAGTCTATGGGCGTGCCATGGCCGACCGTCCGCAACGTCGGCGTGATTGCGCCGCACGCAACTGAATGCTGGTCGTCGTCGTTCACCTCATCCCGGCCTGCGGACAAGTTGTCACAACAAAAATCGAACCACGCGGAGCATGATCGAGCGGAAAACTTCCGTGACATTCACTGGCGCGGTAATGATGGTGGCGGAATCGCCGTCTATTCCTGTGGAGGTGATACTGGATGCAGATTGAATTGGTTGCTGAATAGACAGTCATTATAATCGTCATGAAAAAATATCGAGCGACTTCATTGCTTATTTGTCTATTTGTTTTGATAGCCATATCCTCATGTTTCATTCATTTTTACAAGCATGGCGCGCCTGAGCTCATCCAATCTTCAGCCGAGGGATCAACCGCAATACTTCCTGTTGATCCTTCTGTCCGATCGACACAGGCGGACGCAGGTTTCAACAGCACGCTGGCTCCTGACACGCTGAACGACCACAGTCTCTGGTTCGTGCATGCGACAGCATTGCAAGAGAGCGCCAAGAAGGGGGATTATGCCGCGAGCGTCGAGCTTTACCGCGAATCGCTCGCTTGTCGGAAATTTCATATCGCAGTTGACGAGATGCCTTCGTTGACAAATGACCGAAGGGTTACAGACGCAAAGAAGCCGTTGACAAGTGATCTGGAAGAGTTTGAAAACGAACTTTCTCGCCTACAGACAATTATTCGTGATTCCAGGAGCTTGTGTGCCGGTTCCGACCCGAATTCTGTAAGAAGGGTCTACCAGGAGTCCCTGTTCAATGCGGCAAAAGTCGGATATCTCCCGGCTGTGGCGTGCTACGTTGGTGCGGGTCCCGACTTGGGGCCTGATGCATCTGGGGGCAATTTTGGCTACCGGATGTCGGAATACAAACATTATGAGCCAATTTTTACTCGCGAAGGCCTGGAAAAAGGAGATTGGCTGGTGGCTCAACATGCTTTCGACGTGTTGACTGAATCCGATAATCTGATGGAACCATCGACTTTGGACGGCAGACCGTTGCCAGATGTGTATCTGACATGGCGCGCGTTACTCCTCACACAATACCGCGTTCCGACTGGACAGAAGAACTATTTGGACGGACTTATGCAGTCTTTGGTCGCGAAGCACCCGTTATCTGAGGCCGATAAACTGCGTGCGCAGAAATGGGCAAAATCCATGTACAACAGTGGATCTCCACTTGTCTCGCCACTGGCTGATGTTGAACATGTGCAATATTGCCAATGAGCTAACGTCGACGAAAGGCGGGTGTTCTGCAGGTCCGCCTGCGCTGGTCGGAGTGGGACTCATCGGAGTGCGTGCATGCACATGCACATGCAGGGCAGCGGCGCAGTTGGTTGATCGTCTTATCCGTTGCGCGGCGCATCCAGGTGTACGGCGTTGATGCCGTCGAGTGCGCGCAACTGGTCGCCGAAGGCGGCAATCCTGGTTTGCGCGGTGCCGCGTTCGAAGCCGATATCGAGGTGCTCGCTGTCGTCGCCGTGGTGGCTCAAGGCCAGGCTGGCGGCGCGCAGGCCGTGCTGGGTCAGCAGGGTGTCGATCTCGGCCAGCCGCAGGCTGCCGGCGCGCGCGTGGAGGTTCAAGCTGGCCTTGCCGTAGCGTCCAATGTAGCGGCCTTCGACAAGGCGTACCAGCACCAGGATGACCCAGGCGATCAAGGTGGCGGCCACTGCGGCGATGTACATGCCGCTGCCGCTGGCAAGGCCAATGGCGGCTACCGTCCACAGGCCCGCCGCTGTGGTCAGTCCACGCACGACTTCGGTGCGGTGCATGACCAGGATCGCGCCGGCGCCGAGAAAGCCGATGCCGCTGACCACTTGCGCGGCCACCCGTGACGGGTCGAGCACCACGTTCGGTGTGCCGAGGATGTCGGCGAAGCCGAACGCGGACACAATCATCACCAGCGCGGCGCCGAGCGCCACCAGCATGTGGGTGCGCAGGCCGGCGGCGCGGGCACGCCGTTCGCGGTCGAAACCGATGACGCCGCCAAGCACGCAGGCCAGCAGCAGCCGCAGGACGATTTCTTTCCAGTCGAGCATGCGCGGTGGGTCGCGGTCGGGTCAGAAACTGGCGCCGTCGACGGGCTGGATTTCCAACCCATCCAGCGCGACATCGGGCAGACAGCGCACGTTGATCGCGGCGGTGTCGCTGCCGTCGGGTGCCTTGCCGTAGGCGAACGGCGCGCAGCCACAGGTTTGGCAAAAACGATGCTGGATGGTGTGTTTGTTGAAGGTGTAGGTGGCGAGCGCGTCTTCGCCGGCGGTGAGCGTGAACTGCGCGCGCGGCGCGAACCACAGCAGGAAGCCTTTGCGCCGGCAGTGTGAGCAGTTGCAGTCGTAGACTTTGCGAATGTCGCCTTCGACGTCGAATTGAACCGTGCCGCAATGGCAGCTGCCGTGGTGGGTCATGGGGTGTCTCCGGGTGGGGTTTTGCGGGTGGCCATATGTTGCAGGTAGACCAGCAGGTCGTCGAGCTGGGCGTCGCTGAGGGTGGCGTGGTCGGACGCGGGCATTTTTGCCTGTGGCCAGTGGCGCAGCGATTGTGGATCGCGGATATAGGCGCGCAGAAAGCCGGGGCGGAAGTATTCGGTCGGGTTGTGCGGCCGGTTGAGGTCGGGGCCGATGCGCGCGTCACCGGCGCCGTTCAAGGTATGGCAGGCGAGGCAGCGGCTGCGGAACACGGCAAAGCCGCGCCAGGCCGGTCCGTCCGCTGGCAGTTTGGCATCCGGCAGCAGTGCCGGGTAGCGGGATTCCAGCGCATCGAGGCGCTTGATGGTGGCGATTTGGTAGGGCCACTGTTCGGGATTGATGCCGGCAGCTTCCGGGTGGGTCCAGACCAGGTAGAACGGGCCGGCGCCGGGTTTGCCCGGTCCGAGCGCGGGCCAGGGTGTGGCCGGGTCCTCGATGGCCAGCCAAGCCGTGGCGCCCGAAGTGCCAAGCACCAGGCGCGCGTCCATTTCGGCGGCGAAACCGTCCCGGGCGACGAATTGCAGGTGATCGGTGGCGGCCACGTCCTTGAGCAGCGCCGCCAACGGCACGGCGCGATAGTGCATCGTGCGGTGATAGGCCACGTCCACCGGGATCGTGATGGTGGCGACATCGGCACGGGCCAGCAGTTGCCGGCTGTCGAGTTTTTGTGGTGTGGCGCCGAGAACGATGGTCAGCTCGGCAGCGAATGCGTGCAGGCTGAATGCCAGCAGCCCGAAAGCCAGCAGGACGCTTCCGAAGCGATGCGACTGTACGCGGCGCATGAGGCGGCTCACAGGTTCTGGTAGTTGGGGCCGGCGCCGCCTTCGGGCGTGACCCAGTTGATGATCTGGTACGGATCCTTGATGTCGCAGGTCTTGCAGTGCACGCAGTTGGCGGCGTTGATCTGCAAGCGCCTGCCGGCCGCGTCGTCGACGATCTCGTAGACGCCGGCGGGGCAGAAGCGCGTGCAGGGATTGCCGTACTCGACCGTGCATTTTTCGATGCACACATCCGGTTCGAGGATTTGCAGGTGGATCGGCTGATCCTCGTCGTGTTCGGTGGCGGCAAAGTAGACCCCGGCCAGACGGTCGCGCGGCGGCAGTGTGCGTTCGACCCAGTGGCGGTCGGGGGCGGTGTACTCGTCCAGTTTTTTCATCGCGCTGTGATCGGCGTGGTTCTTCAGTGTCCACGGCGACAGCCCGGCGGTGGCGGTCTCCCAGGCGGCGTTGCCGAGGCCCAGCCACAGGCCCTTGTGGAAGCCGGGGCGGATGTTGCGGACCTTCTTGAGCTCGCTGGCGATGGCCGAGCCGCGCAGCCTGGCGTCGAATCCGGCCGGGTCGCCGCTGGCGGTCAGGTGCTCGGCGGCCAGCATGCCGGAGCGCAGGGCTTGGTGGGTGCCCTTGATCTTCGGCACGTTCATCAGCCCGGCGGCATCGCCGATCAGCAAGGCGCCCGGCATCTCGCACTTCGGCAGCGACTGCCAGCCGCCTTCGATCAGCGCCCGTGCGCCGGCCGAGACGATGCTGCCGCCTTCCAGCAAGGGGCGGATCAACGCATGGTGCTTCAGTTGCTGAAACGCCTCCCACGGCTTGAACATCGGATCGGCGTAGTCGAGTCCGGCGACGAAGCCGATGGCCAGCCGGTCCTGGTCGAGGTGATAAAGAAAGCTGCCGCCGTAGATCGCCGGATCGAGTGGCCAGCCCAGGGTGTGCATCACCTTGCCGGGTTCGACCCGGCCGGGCGGCAATTGCCACAGCTCCTTGATGCCGATGCCGTAGGTCTGCGGGTCGGCGTTGGCATCCAGCCCGTAGCGCTGGATGAGCTGTTTGCTGAGATGGCCGCGACAACCTTCGGCCAATACCGTGACCGGCGCCAGAATGTCGATGCCTTCGGTGTAGCCGGGTTTGTGCGTACCGTCGCGGGCCACGCCCATGTCGCCGATGCGCACGCCGCCGACGCTGCCATCGGCGTTGAAGTACGGCTCGGCGGCGGCAAAGCCGGGATAGATTTCCACGCCCAGCGCTTCGGCCTGCGGCGCCAACCACGCGCACAGCGCACCGAGGCTGACGATGAAGTTGCCGTGGTTGTGCATTTGTGGTGGTGTCAGCGGTGATTTCACCGCGCGCCCGGCATCGCGCAGATACCAGAACTCGTCGCTGGCCACCGGCACGCAGATCGGCGGCGGGTTGTCACGCCAGCCGGGCAACAGAGCATCCAGCGGTTGCGGCTCGATCACCGCGCCGGACAGGGTCTGCGCGCCGATGGTCGAGGCTTTCTCGATCACGCAGACGCTGAGCTCGGGTTGCAGCTGCTTCAGGTGTATGGCGAACGCCAGTCCGGCCGGGCCGGCGCCGACCGTGACCACGTCATAATGCATTGCTTCGCGTTCAGCCATGTCCGCCCCGAATTGCGTGGAATGCCCTGCATTGTCCGGTTTCGCGTCGCAGGCGGCAAATCCGGGCGCCGCTTGCGCCATAATCGGCACATGAACGCCCACGCCGAAACCGCTCATCGTCCCGCCGATTCCGCTCTGCGCCGCGCCGGCGTGTGTCAAACCCTGCACTGGCTTGCGACTGGCCAGGTTACGCCCAATGCGCTGGCCGAGGCCTATCTGGCCGCCGCCGAGCGCCGCAACGCCGAGCTCAACGCCTTTGTCGAGCTGCACCCCGACATGGTGCGCGAGCAAGCCGACGCCGCCACCCGGCGCCGCGCCCAGGGCGTGATCGGCCGCCTCGATGGCATCCCGGTCGCGGTCAAGGACAACCTCGACATGGCCGGCTGGCCGACCCGCGCCGGTATTCCGGCGCGCGGCAGCAAGACCGCGCGCAGCGACGCCCACGCGGTGGCCCGTCTGCGTGCCGCCGGCGCGGTGCTGATGGGCAAGACCTTGCTGGACGAGGGTGCGCTCGGCGCGGCCGGCGACAACCCGCACTACGGCCCGACCAAAAACCCGTTTCGCCTCGACTGCACCGCCGGGGGATCGTCCTGCGGGTCGGCCGCCGCGGTCGCCGCCGGCTTGGTGGCCGCCGCACTCGGCTCCGATTCGCTGGGTTCGGTACGCATTCCTGCCAGCTACTGTGGCTTGAGCGCGATCAAGCCCACCCACGGCGAGATCTCCGCGCGCGGCTTGATCCCGGCGGCGCGGCGGCTGGATGCGGTGGGCGTGCTGGCGCGCAGCCCGGATGATCTGGCGGTGATGCTGCAGGTGCTGGGCGGCTACGACGCCGAAGACCCGCGCTCGCGCAAGCGCCGGGTGGCGCTGGCGATCCCCGACTGGGAGCCCGGCCGCTTGCGCAGCGGCGTGCTTGGCAATCTGGCGGCCATCGGTGTCGAGGACGCGGTGATCGAGGTGTTTGACGAGGCCGTGGCGCGGCTCAATCTGGAGCTGGGCCAGCGTCACGGCGTGGATTTCTCCGATTGGAATTTCTCGCGCACCCGTCGCGCCGGCCTGCTGCTGATGGAGGCGGAGATGCGCCACACCTTCGCTGCCGAAGTGGCCGATGCGGCTGCGCTGTCGCCGCGATTCCGCGCCATGCTGGATTTTGCCGCCAGCAAGAACGCCACCGACTACGTGGTGGCCGACCGCGTGCTGGACGCGGCAGCGCTGAAGTCACGGCGTCTGTTCGCGCAGATCGATGTGCTGATCCTGCCGACCACTCCGCAAGGCGCGTTCCCGCTGGCCGGCCCGGCGCCTGACAATCAGGCCGACCTCACCGGCTTTGCCAGCCTGGCCGGCTGCCCGGCAGTCTCGATCCCGATGGGCACCTTTCCGGATGGTTTGCCGATCGGCATGCAGTTCGTCGGTCCGCCCGGTTCCGACCTGCGCTTGCTGGAACTGGCCAGCGTTTGTGCCGCGCGGCTGGACGCGGTGCCGGCGTTCCCGGTCGACTGAGCTTTCTGCGAAAGCGTGGCTGCGCGGGCGGGCACCATTCGCCCGTCACGTTGTCGCGCGCTCGATTGTTGCCAGGCGTCACCGTGCCGTTGTTTCTCGCCCATGTCATGTTTCACCGCTGATTTGCGCTTTTCTCCTCAAGTGGGGTGATTTCGGCGGCAGTGACGCGCCCCGCACTTTCGACTCGAGGAGTGGGGATCATGCACAATCAAATCATTCGGGCGGCGTCCGCCGCACTGTTGCTGGTATTGGCCTGCTCGGTTCAGGCCGCCGTGAACGAACCCTATGTGCGCGACGTGGGTTTCGCCGGCAACGGCATGGTGAGCGATCCGATGGTCAATCTTGCCCCGGGCAGCCCGGCACGCGCAGCGGGGCAGCGGCTGGTGCTGGATGCGGATGGCAGTGCCGTGGTCGCCGGCATGTCGAAGGCCTGGCTTTTCGAAGACCTGAATTACCTGGTGATCGCGCGTTACGACCGTCATGGGCAGCGCATGGGATGGAGCAACCCGACCACGGGCTATGCCGACACCAGCGGCGAATACCTGCTGGTGCAGCCAAACACGGTGCCGGAAAACCTGCGCATCACCGCGGTGCAGGATGTCAAGATCGGCCCCTACGGCGACATCAACGTGCTGGTGGATGCACTGAGTTCGGACGCGGAAACCACCGATTCGCTGGTGATCACGTTTGGCGAGGATGGCGAGTACAAGGGTGTCGTGACGCATATGGCGACAGCGTTCGAAGATGACACCGGTGTTGCGATCCTGCCCTGGGGCAGCGACATGTTCATCGTCAGTTCGTCCGGCACGCAAGTCGACATGGCACGCTACAGTCTCAACCTCAGCAATGGTGTGCCCGCGCTGGCGACGAGTTGGGGCAGCATGGGTCGGGTCAGTCAGCGCATGATGAATTGCCATCGTCAGGTTGGTGGTGTGCCCATCATTTCTGCGTGCCCGCTGCGTGCGTGGCGCGCGGTGCAGGAAAGTTATTCGCCGTCACGTATTTATGTCGCCGGTGAATATGCGGCCGAAGGCAGTCAGGGCAGTGCGCTGTTCGTGATGAACTTTGACGCCAGTGACGGCGCCACTCGCACGGGTTATCCGGTTACCTGGGGGTTTGATGGGTACGAAGATGGCTTGCGTGGTCTGGCATTGCGCAGCAAAACGCGACCGCCGCAGCGCCCGCAGAACGAACTGTACCTGCTGGACGCATTCCCGCGGCCATGCGGTCATGGCTTTGTCGTAGTGCGGCTCAATGCCGATACAGGTGCATACATGGATCGCAGCTACACCAAGGGCGGCGGCACCGATCCCGATCCGAATGCGTGCGCGCAAAAGGACTCGTTCCTCGCCAAAGACCTGGTGCTGGCACAGGACTTCACCAATGCGAGCCGCTATGTCGCGGTGGTCGGCGCACACTTGCACAGCGAGCTTTACACGGGCAGTGACGCCTTTCTCGCCTTGGTCGACAGTCAGGATATGCATGCCGAAGTGCAAATACAGGACTTCACCAGCAATGTCGGTCAGTATCCGGACAACACCACCTTGAACGCGGTGAGCGGCAATGTGCTTGATGGCAGTTATACCGCCACCGGCGTGCAGTCGAACGATGACGGTGATGCGTCGAGCGCGGTCACCTTGCGGTTGTTGCCCGACAGGATCTTCCGCAACGGATTCGGCTACGGCGCCGAATGAGGGCGGGCGTGGTGGTGTCAGGGGTTTGCAGCGGGCAAAAAAACGGCGGGCCGCAGCCCGCCGTTTTTTTGCTTGCATCGCAGCATCCTGCCGCGCTTGCGCAGTTACTGCCCCAGTGGCAGTGAGTAGGTGCGTACCGGCACGTTGGTGCGCTGGAACTTGAGCGTGCCGCCACCGTTGATGTTGATGCTCATGCGGTTGTTGCCGCTCGGTGTTTCGGTGTTTTCCGGGTTGCCGAGGTTCAGCGTCAGGGTGCCGATGACATCGTGGGTGGTCGGCTGCTTGCTGCACGTGCGGCAATAGCCCTGGATGCGGTACAGGTTGACGGTCTGCACCGGCTGGTAGTTGACCACGTCGGCCTGGGCCCAGTGCGGCTGGTTGTCGGTGCCGTAGTAGAACAGCAGCAACGGGTTCAGGCGCAGGCCGCTGTCTTCGCGGGTTTCCAGGATCGACATGCCCCAGCCACTGTCGCTGCTGCCGGCGTTCCACAGGCCGGTCAGATCGGTGGCGGCATCCGGGCGCTTGTCCGGATTGGCCAGTGGCGAGATGCACCACTTGCCCGATTCGCCGTCCATGCTCCAGCTCAGCACCGCCTTGGTGGTCTGGGTGTTGCCGGCGCAAGCCGGGTCGTTGGCGGCGGCGGCGCTGAAGTCGATGCCGAGGGTGCCGTGGGCACCGGGATAGGTGGCCTTGTGGTTGACCGGGTCGTAGACCGGGCGGCCCATGGGAGCCGGCTGGCCGGCCGTGGCCGGATCTTCGAAGCGGCCGTCGCGCAGGCGGCCACCGGCGTAGAAATATTCCGCCTGAGCGCTGCCGTCGTAGCTGTAGAAGATCACCGCGTACTGGTCGCCAGCCGGGTCGTCGACAATTTTTTCAAAGTCGATGCCGTGGCCGCTGTGCGCCGGGTCGTACCAGTTGCCGGTCAGTGGCGGACCGGCGTCGACGATGTGGGTGGCCGGGCCGGTGTTCCAACCGACGCGCTCCAGCATCGGTTCGGCCATGCCCAGCGTATCCGGGTAGTTGCCCTGGATCACCGCGGTCATCAGCTGGCCGACGTGAACCGGACCCAGGTGCGACAAGGTCGAGCCGGGCTGGATGGTGCCGGGGGCATGCAGTTCGACCAGGTTGCTGGGGGCGGTGTTGTTGCGCAGGATGTTGTCGTCGGATTGCGCCAGCAGCGGATCGTTCCAGACCAGGTATTTGTTGGAGGTGATGGCCGCTTTGCGATCATCCTTCGACAGATCCGCCATCGGCACCACGGTACGGGTGGACAATGGGTGCGCCGGGTCGGCCTTGAGGTAGGCGACATTGGCGGTGTAGGCGTCGTTGCGGTCGTTCCAGAAATTGCCGATCTGGTTGCAATCCGTACCGGTTGGCGGCGGCGTGTCGCTGCATTTGTCCGGGTTGGAAATGGTCATGCTGCTGAGAAAGCCGAGGCCGTGAGTGATCTCGTGCATGGTGACCGAGATGATCAGGGGCTCGTCGGTGGCATCGTCGTAGCTTTCCTTGGCGACATCCGCCTTGTTGAACCAGACGATGATGTCGGGGATCGAGCAGTCGATGCTGGCGTCGAGGCTGCACGCGCGGGTGCCGCCAAGACGTGCGGACGGTGCTTGGGCATACCACATATTCTGGTTCGGCAGACCGGGCGAGTTGTAGAAGGAGTAGATACCGGTCGCGGCGGCCAGCGTGTAGCTGCCGGCGTGCTCGCCGCTGTCGTCAAAATCCTTCCAGCAGGCCTGGATGCGCACCGGCACCGGGCTGTGGATCTGGCTCGACAGCTTGTCCGCCGCCGCTTGCAGCAATTGCTTGCGGAAGGCGCCCACCGTGCTGCTGCCGAGTGGTGTCGCATCTGCCCACGGGGTAACGTCGCATTCCAGCTTGTCCGCGCCGCCCCAAATGTCCTCGAGTGCGGTTGATGCCGCGCTGAAGTTGATGATGAACGGGGTGTTCGGTGCGTTGCTGGTGCTGGTGACGCTGTCGAGGCTGATGGTGGCCGGGGCAGAGTCCGTGTTGGCCAGCGCCACATACCAATTGCCCCCATGCAGGGCCGGCGTGCCGTAGTCACCGATGCTGAGGGCAATGCTGCCGCTGGAGTTGATCGAGTAGTAACTGGCTTGATTCATCAGGCTGGACTGGACGCTGAAGTCCTGGTCAGGGCGCACAAACAGCCTGATTTTCCCCGCCGTGCCGCCATTGGCGGTTACGGTCAGCAGCTTGGCGTTGGCGGGGACGTTGATGGCAATGCCGGCCACCACGGAATTGGGCTGGACGGTGAACGTGGTGGCAGCCATGGCGGCGGTGGAGCCGAACAGCAATACACCCAACAGGCAGAAGAGCTTGCGCATGCGTCCTTACTCCTTGTGGCCGAGCTGGGTGCGCGCAATGCGGTTGGCATGCGCGGCGTCAGTGTTGTGCTCGACATGGCAGACCGCTTGCAAGCTGCCGTCCGGGCCGGCTTGCGCGATCACGCGGGTGATCGATTCGTTCAGTGCGTGGCGAGTCTGCGCCGCGGGCTGGCCGTCAGCGTGCTGGACAGGCGCGGGCAAGGGGGCGCTGTGCATGGCAATGGTATCAATGGTTTGCGCGGCGCAGGTGCCCGCGAGCATCAGGCCGGCGAGCAAAACGGGGATTTTCATGGGAGCCATGTCCTCGGCTGGGGGGTGGTATGTACCGGTGTAGTGTAGCGATGACGGGCTCGATCCGGAAATGTCAATCGGGAAACGGCGCAGTGCCGGCCGGGCGGCGCAGTGGCGTTGTGGTGCAAGAGCTACATATCGGGCGGATGAAACGGCCGCGGGTGCTGTGCAGGACGTGAATGTTGCGCGCGCACAACAACAGTGTGGTGATATTGACACGCGCGCTCGAACGCGCCACAATGGCTCCGCAACTCCACCACCTAGGGATGCTGCACAGGGCTTATGAAGCGGGCTGAAGCGGTCTCGCTCAATTTGGAGGGAGCGGTCGGTTACCGATCGCTCCCCCTTTCCTTTCTGACTGGCGTACTTCTCGTACTGTCGCTGGTGCAATCGGTTTCGGCTGCACCGTCGAGCGACATCATGGAGCGGTGGCGCGGTTATGCCCTGTCTCAAATAACCCCCGATTATGCGTGGGCCGAGCGCGACACCGCGCCGGCTCCTACCGTGCTGGACCGAACCGGGATCGGCCACGCACGCGCCTCGCTGGCGCTGGGCCGCGACAGTGGCTACCGGCTCGACATCGATGTACGCGCATCCGCTGCCGGCAGTGCGATGCACCGGCTGGATGGCGGTGATGCCGCCAGCGCCTTGTTGCGCCAGCACACCTCGCCATTGAGCGGTTCGCTGGCCGAGACCGGCCTCAGCGGTCGTTTCGGCCACGCCGGGCGGTATGGTTTGTCGGTGGTACTTGCGCACCAGCGCTTTGCCTCGCCCATACTCGATGGCTTCAGTTTCGCCAGCACGGTGCCGCACTCGGGCGCCCAGGCGCTGTCGCAAACCTCGCACGGCGCCGGTGTCGAGGTCTCCGTCAGCGACCGATTGCTGCCACGGCTCGGCTGGTATGCCGGTGCGCGCTCGCGCATCTCCATGGATGCGTTCCAGAACTACCGTGGCATTTACGGCAATCCGGGCGACATGGACTTGCCGTCGACCTTGCGCGCCGGCTTGCAGTGGTTGCCGACCAGCCGCACGCGGGTTCGCTTCGGCGTTGATCGCATTGAATACAGCCAGATCGAACCGTTCGTGTCTTCGGCGCTGCCGCGCCGTCTGCTGGCCGTGCTGGGTGACGGTACCAGCCCGGTGTTCAGTTGGCGCGATCTCGATATCTACAGCATTTCGCTGCAACACGATCTTGACGCCGCGAGTCAGTTCAATCTGCGTTACAGCAGTCGCCAGCAACCCCTGCCCACCTCGCCGCTGTTGTCGCGGTTGCTGATGGAGCAGGCGGCCAGTTACGCGGTCGGTTTGGGTTACGAGCGCGATGCGCGGCTAGGGCATTGGCGCATCGCGGCCAACTACGCGCCGGCCGAGTTCGTACTGGGTATTCCGACCAGCGCCAAGGTGAACCGCCCCTTCGATGGCCGCCAGTTCGAGTTCGAAGCCCTCTGGACCGTGCCGTTCTAGCGAGGCTCCGGGCCGCGCATCACGCTGCCTCGACGCCGTAGCCAAATGAAGGCGCGCAGCGCTGCAATTCGGGGCCGGCGTGTTGCCAAGCGCGCTCGCGGCGCTTTTCCCCCAAGCGTTGCCCTAAAGCGCTTCCGAGGCGAAATCCGCCAAGCGGGAGCGCTCGCCCCGTCGCAGCGTGATGTGGGCCGAATGCGCCCAATCCTTGAAGCGATCGACGGCGTAGGTCAGGCCCGACGTGGTTTCGGTCAGATACGGCGTGTCGATCTGCTCGACGTTGCCGAGACAGACGATCTTGGTGCCGGGGCCGGCGCGGGTGATCAGGGTCTTCATCTGCTTGGGCGTCAGGTTCTGCGCCTCGTCGATGATCAGATACCGGCTCAGGAAGGTGCGTCCGCGCATGAAGTTGAGAGAGCGAATCTTGATGCGTGAGGTCAGTAGATCGTTGGTCGCCTGACGGCCCCAGCTGCCGCCTTCCTCGGGGTTGGTCAGCACTTCGAGGTTGTCGGTCAGGGCGCCCATCCACGGCGTCATCTTTTCTTCCTCTGTGCCGGGCAGGAAGCCAATGTCCTCGCCCACGGAGACGGTGGCGCGGGTCATGATGATTTCGCGGTAGCGCTGCTGGTCCATCACCTGCGCGAGCCCGGCAGCCAATGCCAGCAGGGTTTTGCCGGTGCCGGCGGTGCCGAGCAGGGTGACGAAGTCGACGTCCGGGTCGAGCAGCACGTTCAAAGCGAAGTTCTGCTCGCGGTTGCGCGCCGAAATGCCCCAGACGCTGTGGTTGGCATGGCTATGGTCGTCCAGCAGCACCAGTTGCGCCTGGTCGTCGCTGACGTTGTGCACACGCAATTCGACGCTGTTCTCGCCCGGCAGGTAGAGGCACTCGTTCGGGTACCAGTGATCGTCCGGGCCGGGTTTCAGTTCGTACCAGGTACGGCCGCGCTCGCTCCACGAGCGGACTTCCGGGTGCTGATCCCAGAAATCGGCCGCCAGTTCGGCCGAGCCGGTGTAGAGCAGGGCAAAGTCATCCAGCGCACGATCGTTTTCGTAGTCTTCGGCGGCGATGCCGTAGATCGTCGCCTTGATGCGCAGGTTGATGTCCTTGGTGACCAGCACCACGGCGGCATCCGGGCGCTGGTCGCGGAACTCGAGCACCGCCGACAGGATCTGGTTGTCGGCCTTGCCCTGGTTGCTGGTGGTGCGTTGCTGGAAATACAGCTTGCCGACCGCCGCGCTGCGGTTGAGCTTGAGCCCCTGCGGATTGCTGAGCTCAAGACCGTTGCTGATGCCCTTGCCATTGCCGCGCTCGATCAGCTCGTTGAGGAAACGGCTGACCTGGCGGGCGTTGCGCGAGACTTCCGAGCCACCTTTTTTCTTCTCGTCGAGTTCTTCCAGCACCGTCATCGGAATGAACACGTCGTGCTCCTCGAACCGGAACAGCGCGGTCGGATCGTGCAGCAGGACATTGGTGTCGAGGGCGTAAATGCGCCGGGCGGGGCCGCTTTTGCTCATGCTGTGGGCTTTTTTCCGGTGGGAATGGCGGCCAGAACCACGCTGGCGTGGTCAGCGACCTTGACCCCGCGCCACTCGGCGGCGAGTGTGCCATCGGGGTCGATCAGAAAGGTGGAGCGCACCACGCCGAGATGCTTCTTGCCATACAGGGTTTTCTCGTGAATGACATCGAACGCCTGGCACCAGACCTCGTCGGGGTCGGACAGCAGCGGGAACGGCAAGTCGTGCTTGCAGGCGAAGCCGTCGTGCGACTTCACCGAGTCACGCGAAACGCCGATCACCTCGGCGTGGCGGCGCTGGAATGTCGGGTAGAGGTCGCGGAAATCCTGCGCCTCGGTGGTACAGCCGGGGGTGTTGTCCTTGGGATAGAAGTACACCACCACCCAGCGACCGCGCAGCTTGCTCAAGCGGAGCTGCCCGCCGTTGCCCAGCAAGCCTTCGAGGTTGGCCACCGGTTTGCCGATTTCGACCATGTTCGCTCCGGGTCTTCAGGGGTGCGGTTTCAGAACTTTACCGGATCCATGATGGCATCGAGGTTGAGTCCGTCACACAGTTCGAGAAAATCGTCGCGCAGTGCGGCGATGTGTTCCTCCGCCGGGATGCCGATGGTGAACTGGGCCGAAAACATTTCGGCGCCGGTGTGCATGGCCTGGTAGCGCATCGAGGTCAACTGCTCGACGCTGATGTTGCGACGATTGAAGAACGTCATGAGTTCGAGCAGGATGCCGGGTCGATCCGCCGCCACCACCTCGACCAGGTAGGGCAGCAGGTGACTGGCTTCGCGCGCCTTGGTGCGGTACCAGGTCAGGTGCAGCTCTTCGCCGCGTGCCAGCTTGGTCAGTGCCGATTCGAGTTTGGCCACCGCGTCCCAGCTGCCTTCGGCGAGCAAGGCGATGGAGGAGTCGGCCCCCAGGGTGGCGACCCGCGCGTCGCTCAGGGAGCAGCCGCATTCACTGATCCGCCGCGCCAGTGCCAGCATCGGCGAGCGCGTGGACGCGCTCAGGGCGTGGATCAGCAATTGATGGTCGGCGCCCGGACGGGGGGCAGTGGCGTTCAAGGACGGCGACTCCGCGACAACTGGGGATTCGAGTGCGCCCGTTAGGGCTGGGCTCGGGCAGCTTACTTGCCCGCGCGTGGAGCCCGCAAGTAACATCGCGGCTTTGACACTGGGAAAAACCCGCGTGACTCCTGTTGGCAGCATGTGTGCCCTGGCAACGCCGTTCACGGCGAATGGTGCCTTGGATCTCGACGCTTTTTCGCGCTTGATCGACTACCAGCTTGACGCTGGCACCCAGGCCCTGGTGGTGGCCGGTTCCACCGGTGAGGCGCACATGCTCGAAGGTAGCGAGTTCGTCGACTTGCTGCGCTTCGCGGTACGCCACGTGGCCGGGCGGGCGCCGGTGATTGCCGGCACCGGCGCCGCCGCGACCCGCGAAACCGTGCTGCACAGCCAGCGTGCCCGCGACGCGGGTGCGGATGCCGTGCTGGTGGTGGCGCCGTATTACGTACGCCCCGATCAGGCGGGCATGATGCGCCATTTCACCCGCGTGGCCGATCAGGCTGGGGTGCCGGTGATTCTCTACAATGTGCCGGCGCGCACCGCTTGCGATTTGTTACCCGCCACCGTGCGGGTGCTGCGCGAGCATCCGGCCATCGTCGGCATCAAGGAGGCGGTGGCCGACCCGGCGCGAATAAGCGCGCTGGCCGCGCTGGCGCGGACGGATTTTGCCTACTTGTCCGGCGACGATGGCAGCGCGGCGCAGGCCATGCTGGCGGGTGCGACTGGTTGCGTCTCGGTGGTGGCGAATGTGGCGCCGGTGTTTTTCCGCCAGCTTTGCGATGCCGCACGCGCGGGTGACGCCGATACGGCGAGCCGACTGGCGGCGGATCTTCAGCCCTTGCTGGACGCCCTCAACGCGGGGCCGAACCCGGTTCCCGTCAAAGCCGGGCTGGCCGCGTTGGGACTGGGGCACAATAGCGTGCGCGAACCGTTGCTGGCCCTCACCGACGGCCAGGCTGTTTCACGCATCACGGCGGCGTTGGCCGCATTGAACGATCAAACCCGGAAGCAAACACGATGAACTACAAACTGCCGACTGGCGCCGCGCTCTCGATCCTGCTGCTGGCGGGATGCCACTCGACCCGGCACGAGCCCTGGCAGGATGCCAAGGTGGCCGCGCCGCTGACGATTCCGGCCGGGCTTGATCGTCCGGGCACCTCGTCCGAGTTGACGGTGCCAGCGCAGGCGGCCAGCGTGGAAGGCGCGGTTCAGTCGAACGAGACCATGCCGCCGTCGAGCGTGAATCTGGGCGTCGAGGCGGCGGTCGATGCGGCCTGGCAAACGGTGGGCAGCGTACTGGCTGGGAGCGGGGTCGGCACCATCCTGAGTCGTGATGATGCAACGCACAGCCTGGGCATCCAGCTCAAGGGCAGCGAACTCGATCTGCCCAAACAGGGCTTTTTCCATCGCCTGGTGCATCGCGCGCCGGATCTCACACGCAGCTACTACGCAGCGGTGGCGGTGGTGGACGAGAACGGCGAGACCCAGGTGCAGATCAACGGCGACTGGCTGGCGGTGCACCGCGTGCAGCAGTTGCTGGACGGCAAGCTCAAGTAGGCCGCACGCCGGCGACCGGGTATCAGCGGGCGAGCAACGCGAGCTTGCCCGGCTTGCCTTCCCAGTCGGCCGCATCGGCCGGAGCGTCCTTGCGCTGGGTAATGACTGGCCAGGCTTTTGCCAGCTCCGCGTTCAGCGCCACCAGCGCCTCCTGACCGGCCGGGACGTCATCCTCGGGGTAGATCGCGGTGATCGGGCACTCCGGTTCGCACAAAGTGCAGTCGATGCACTCGTCCGGGTCGATCACCAGAAAGTTGGCGCCTTCGTGAAAGGCATCAACCGGGCAGACCTCGACGCAGTCGGTGTATTTGCACTTGATGCAGTTGTCGATGACGACGAAGGGCATGGGCGGGCAATCGGCGGGTGGCGGAGGCGAATCGCGGCGCCGCGCTTGAGCAACCGGCCCGATGGCGCGGGCCGAACCCGGGTGATTCGGCGGGATGGCAGGCGTCGTGGCGCTCCCTACGAGACTCGAACTCGTGTTCCCGCCTTGAGAGGGCGGTGTCCTGGGCCACTAGACGAAGGGAGCGTGCGAAACGAAAGCGCGCTAGTATAGCCGATTCATCCGAACTGGCAACGCTGCCGCCCGACGGCGACGCCCGCATTACCGCACTGCAATCCAAGGAATTGAACGTTTGATTCAAGACGACACGCCGTCGGCGGCGCCGACCTTGCGCATCATCCCGCGCGAGGACCACAACATTTCCCGCAAGAACATCAGTGCCGCGGCCTTGAAGGTGCTGTACCGTTTGCGCGACGAGGGTTTTGCGGCCTATCTGGTCGGTGGTGCCGTGCGCGACCTGCAACTGGGTGGCAGCCCCAAGGACTTTGATGTCGCCACCGATGCCACGCCGGAAGACGTCAAGCGTCTGTTCCGCAATTGCCGCCTGATCGGGC
>DASSXP010000079.1:0-45440 GCA_035703755.1 Rhodanobacteraceae bacterium
ACCCGATCCCATCCCGAACTCGGAAGTGAAACGCAGCCGCGCCGATGGTAGTGTGGCACTAGCTCATGCAAGAGTAGGTCACCGCCAGGGTCTTTATTCAAACGCCTCGCAGATTGATTCTGCGGGGCGTTTTCCATTGCGTGAACGTGCTTCGGGCCAGACGACAACCATTGCACATGCTGACAAAGCCAAAAGCTTCCAGTGATATGCCGACACATCGCCATGCACGTGTGATCTGCATGGTGATCGGCGCGCTGGCATTCCTGGGGCTGGCCTTGTTGCCGGGCTACTACAGCTTCGATGAGCTGCAGTGGATCGCGCGAGGACAGGACGCGGTTTTGCCGTGGCAGGATTGGCTCAACCTCAGCGTGCCGCAGTATCGGCCACTGACCTTCGATCTGTGGCTGGCCCTGGCGTCGCTGCTTGGCGGTGAGCCGCTGCACTGGCATGCGCTGTGGGCCGGCTTTGCCGCGATCAACGGTTGGCTGCTGTACCACGTGGGGCGCAGCTTCGGTTTGCAGAAAGGCACTGCGCGCTGGTTGGGGCTGGCCTTTTTGCTCAGCCCTTACGCCGTGTTCGTGCATGCCTGGGTGGCTACGCTGGCGGATCTGCTGGTGTTCCAGTTTGCCGCCGTGGCGGTCCTTTGGCTGCGTCATCCATGGACAGGTTCGAGTGCGCGCTGGCTCGACGATGTAATGGTTGTCACGCTGCTGACCTTGCTGGCGCTGGCCAGCAAGGAATCCGCCATTACGCTGCCGCTCGTTCTGCTGGGCGCCGCTTGCCGTCATCCGCATCCGCGGCGCGCTTGTTTCGGTGCGCTGGTCGCGTCGCTGTGGGTCGGGCTTTACCTCGTTGTGCGCGCCCACACCATTCTGGACACCGTCGATGTCAATGGCAGTTACGGCTGGTCGATCGCCAACATTCCGGCCAACGCGCTGCGCTATGTGCTGTTTGTCTTTGATCTGCCCCGCTTCGAGGTGCACACGGAGTTGCTGCGTTGGCGTAGCTGGCATGTAGTGGCCGGCGGGGCTGCGCTACTCATGCTTACGACTGCGTTCAAACGCGGTTGGCGCTGGGGCATTGCTCTGCTAGTCGCCATCGTGTTGCCGGGGCCGGTGTTGATCCTCGATACCATCGCCAATCAGTACGCCTATCTGGCGAGTGCGGCGGTTTGCGTGTTGTTGGCGCTGGTCGCTGTCGACGGCGGCAGGAACACCCGCCGCATCGTGCTGGCACTGGCCCTGCTGGCGGCGATCCATGGGGTGTGGCTCGGCGTGCGCATGGCCCGGGTGGGCGAGGTGCAGCAGAACCTGTACGCGGATGTGCTCGGCCGACTCGCCGCGGGTGCTGTCACGCCTTTGCGCATCGCCAGCGTCAGGGAGGGAGATCGCTGGCTGCCGCAGCGCCTGTTGCATCAAGTACCTAGCTACCGTGGGGTTGCTCTGGCCGGCGTGGTGGTGGTGACGGCCAATGCCGAAGATGCCGACTATTTGATGCGCCATGATGGTCACTTGCAGGCGCCAGACCAGCCAGCTCGGCTAAAGTAGGCACATGTATCTCGACTACTACGGCCTCAAGGAAGCTCCGTTCTCGATCACGCCGGATCCACGCTACGTGTTTCTGTCGGAGCGGCACCGCGATGCACTGGCGCATCTGCTCTACGGTGTCGGCAAGGGTGGCAGCGGCGGCTTCGTGCAGCTGACGGGCGAAGTGGGCACCGGCAAGACCACGTTGTGCCGCCTGCTGCTCGAGCAGCTGCCGGAAAACACCCGCGTGGCACTGATCCTGAACCCCAAGTTGTCGCCGCTGGAATTGCTGGAAGCCATCTGCGACGAGTTGCGCATCAGCGTGGTGGACCGGCGCGGCAGCCAAAAGGCCATGGTGGATGCGTTGAACAGCTATCTGCTGGACGCCTACGCCCAGGGGTTGCGCGTGGTGCTGATCGTCGATGAAGCGCAAAACCTCTCCACCGAGGCATTGGAGCAGATTCGCCTGCTGACCAATCTGGAAACGCCGACCCAGAAACTGCTGCAAATCATCCTGCTCGGTCAGCCGGAATTGCGCGACATGTTGGCCCAATCCGAGCTGCGGCAATTGGCTCAGCGGATTACCGCGCGCTATCACTTGAAACCACTGGACGAGGCCGAGACCGATGCCTATGTGCGCCACCGATTGGCGGTCGCGGGTTTGCAGCGAGTGCCCTTCAGTCGGCTCGGTATACGGGCACTGTTTCAGCGCAGTGGTGGCGTGCCGCGCGTCATCAACATCATTGCCGATCGGGCGCTGACCGCCGGCTTCGCCATGGATCAGGCGACGCTGGGTGAGCGTACGGTCCAGCGTGCCGCCAACGAGGCCTTGCCCGGCAGTGCCAGCTACTGGGCGCGTCGCCTGGGCTTGCGCATCGCGCTGCCGCTGCTCGGGCTGTTCCTTGCACTCGCCTTGACGACGTGGTGGTATCGCCACACGCAAACAGCGCCGCCGCCAAAGACGGTGTCCAGTGCATCGACCGTGCAGCCACCCGCAGCGGGGCTGCTGGCGTTGCGAGCCGCGCTGGCAACCGCCACCCACACCGAAGACGCCGCGTGGTCGCAATTGCTGGCGCGCTGGCAAGTACGCGCGGAGCAAGCCACGGTTGATCAAGCCAAGGCGTGCCCCGGCGTGCTGTTCGCGGGTTTCGACTGTCTGTCCGGGCGTGGAACGCTGGAGCAACTGGCTCGATTCGACCGGCCGATGATCCTCAAGCTGGGCCGCACCAACGAGCCGGCGGCGGCCTTGTTGCTGGGCGCCGGTCAAAATACCGTGAGACTGGAGCTCAACGGCACGCGTTATGATTTGCCGCGCGCTGCCTTGGACGAGATCTGGCAAGGTGAGTTCACGGTGGTGTTTCGTCTGCCGCCAGAACAGCCGCAAACCTTGCAACAGGGGGATGCCGGCCCCGCGGTGGCCTGGGTGGCGCGCCAACTGACACTGAGCGATGGCATCAGGACCGCGTCGGCGGGCCCCGCCTACTACGACGCGGCGCTCAAGGATCGGGTCATCCGTCTGCAACAGGGGTTCGGTTTGCGCGCCGATGGCATCGTGGGCCAAGAGACCTTGTTCGCGCTGGCCTCGCTGGGTGCGGATGGGCCGCATCTGGCACACGATGTTCCTTGAATTCACCACGGTGGCTTGCCCAAGCCTCGCGCAGCCGCGATAGTGCGGGCTGTTTCCGTTTCCTTCTGAACGTGTTTGTCCATGTCGCTGATACACGAAGCCCTGAAAAAAGCCGAACAACAGCGTCAACTCGGTGACGTCCCGACCTTGGGCAGCCCGGTGCGACTGGTTCGACCACGGCGCCCGTGGTTGGGTCTGGCGCTGTCGTTGGCAGGCGTTGCCGTGCTGGTGGGCGCCGCCTGGTGGTGGATGAGCCATCGGCCAGTACCGCCGGCAGCGCAGGCGTCGGAACAACGGCTGGCGACGGTCGCCACGCCGCCGGTCGCGGTGACAAACCCGGGCCTCGGCAGTCAACCGCCAGCGCCGGCGGCCAAGCCGGTAGCGGAAACAGCCACGACACCCGCGGCAGCGCCGCCCGCACCACGGCCCAAGGCCGTGCCTCCGGCAACCGCCATGAAGCAGAAACAGGCGGGCAAAGTGACCGCGGCGCCACTGGCGAAGGAATCCACGGCGGCACCAACCATGCCGCAGCCGAGCCAAGCCCCGACGCCGGCCGGCAAGCTGGTTCCCGCCGCGCCGCCCGCGAACAGCGGACGCCATCAAGGCGAGCTGCCGATGTACTGGGAACTGCCCTATGCCGAGCGCAAGGACTTCCCCGAGTTCCGCATCAGCATGCACGTCTACGCCACCAATCCGGCCGACCGCTTCGTGATACTGAACGGTACCCGCCAAAAAGAAGGCGATGAGTTGAGTGGCGGTCTGAAGCTGGTTGCCATCGATCCCGATGGCATCGTGCTGGAGTCGCACGACAAACGCTTCCGGGTGCCGCGCGGAGGCGGCTACTAGTCACCATGTTCGTCCATCTGGAACAACGCCAGCGACGCGTTTTTCCCTGGGCCACCTTGCTGCTGGTAACCGCGTGTGTCGCGGTCTTCGTCTGCCTCAGCCTGACGCCGGCCGCCGCCCGTCTGCGCCTGGTGCTGGCTTGGGGCGTGATGCCGGCGGAGCTGCTGAGCGGTACGCTGCACCCCGCCCATCTAGCGCAGTTGGTGAGCACACTCTTCATCCATGCGGACTGGCTGCATCTGGTCAGCAACCTGCTGTTCCTGGTTATCTTCGGCTTGCCGGCCGAACGCGCGCTCAAGTGGCAACGCTACCTGCTGCTGTTCCTGACCGGGGGTGCTTGCGCCAACCTGATGGGTGCGGTGAGCGTGGCGGACAGTCACGCGGTGCTGGTGGGTTGCAGTGGTGCCGTGTCGGCCGTGGTGGGCGCGTATCTGGCGCTGTTTCCGCGGGCGCGGCTCGGGGTGGTGTTGCCATTGGGTTTGTTCTTCGAGTTCGTGCGCGTGCCGGCACTGCTGCTGATTGGGGTGTGGGTGCTGCTGCAGTTCGTGTTCACCTATGTCGGGCCGAGCTTTGGCGCGGTGGTGTGGTGGACCCACATCGCCGGCTTCCTGTTCGGCCTTTTGTTCGGCACCCTCTCGCGCCCGGCGTTGGCCAGGCGTCAACGCCGAGCGGTCTGATTCAGGCGGCCGGTGGTGGTGGCGGCGTTGCTGGCGTTGTGCTGTCAGCTGCGGTTGGCATGTGCGTGGCATCACCAAACACCGCCCGGGTGCCGAAATACAGCATCGGCCCCAACACCGTATAGACCGCTGCCGAGGTCAGCAGGTCGCCAATCCGGCCGAGGTGAAGCAGGCTGAGGACGTACAACAATACCCAGCTCCCGACCAACAGCACGATACAACTCACCGCAAAAGCGCCAGCGTTGGCGCGCGCCGCACGCCAACTTTCACCCATGGCGGGAAATGCCTCGATCGAACCCAGCATGCAGCGCGGTATGGCGAAATAGGTGAATGCGTAAGCGGCCAGCAACAGTGCGACCAACAAAGGGATGAGCAGCAGCAATCCGCCACCGAACGCCGCCCAAATCGCTTGCGGGTTGTCGAGCAGGGCTTGGGCATTGGCGAGCGCGCCGGAAATGAAGGCGCCAATGGCGAACACAAAGACCAAGGCGGCGGCCACCAGCAATGCCACCACGGTCGGAATGCACAACGCCACCAGCGCGCCAACGCGGTCGCTTTGCTGGAAGCCCTGAAAAAGCTGGCCGGCCGATGGCGCGCCGCCACGGTTGGCGGTATGCGCGGCCGCCACCGTGCCGCCGATCAGAGCTGGCCCCAGAATCAGGGTGACAAGGCCGCCGAGAAACGGAATGAGGCCGATCAGCGCAATGATCAGCCCCATCACCGGGAACACCAGCGGCCAGCGCTTGGCCAGGCTGGCGGCGCCAACCAGCCAATCGATGCCGGCGCTGGCGGGGACGGAATTCATGGACACGGCGTACTCCTGTGCTTGGGTGGGCGGCAGGGTTCAAGTGTGGCGCGCGACCGCCCGTTGGGCAAACCGGCGCAGTAGTTGGCGGGCGAGTGGCGTCGCGGCACTGGTCCGCAACAAAGCGCCGATGTTCAGACCCTCCTCGCGCAACTGCGGCGCACGCAGGCGCACATAGGCACGCATGATGTCGCGGCTGAACTCGGGGTGGAACTGCGTTGACTGCGCGTACGGACCGTACTGGATGACTTGGTGCGGGTCTTGCTGCGATGCGGCCAGCGGTTGGCTGCCGGGCGCAAGTTCGAGCACCGATTGACGATGCGTGGTGTGGGCGCGAAAACGCGCCGGCAAGCCGCCGACTGGCGTGGCGGCCAGACGGACGACCTCTTTGGTACCGATCTCGCGCTCGGGCAAATAACCCACGCGGCCACCCAGGGCATGCGTCATCAGCTGATGGCCATAGCAGACACCGAACAGCGGCAGGTCGGCGTCCATCGCCTTGCGGATCCAGCCGGCGGCCGCCTCACTCCATGGCGCGCGCTCGGTCACCATCGCGGCGGAGCCACTGATGACGGCGCCCACGACGGTGTTCGGCGCCGGCAACGGCGCGCCAGAGGAGGCATCGACCACCCGCACCGCGGATGACGGCAACTTCATCGCGCAGCGGAACCAGTGATCGAAGTCACCGTGACGGGCGCGAATCGCGCTGGGCGCATGCCCGGTCAACAGAATCAAGAGTGGCAACATGGCGGCGATGCGTCTGCGGAGCCGGGCTCACGCATCGGCCGGTGGCAACACCGCCATCACTTCGGCCACGGTGGTGACGCCGCGGGTGACTTGGGTGGCGGCCGAAATGCGCAGCGGTTGCATGCCCTCGGCCAGCGCGGTTCGGGTGAACTCGGGCAGGTCGAGGTTGGCATTCATCAATCCGCGCAAGCGCGATGAAATGCGGATGATCTCGTACACGCCGGTACGGCCGAGAAAACCGGTGTTGCGGCACTCGAGACAGCCCACCGGCGACTGCACGCTGGCCGGCACGGCGATATCCCACCCGTGCGTGAGTACGCGCCATGCGTCCGCATCCTGTTCGGCCGCTTGTTTGCAATGCGGACACAACACCCGCACCAGGCGTTGCGCCATCACGCCGGCGAGGGTGGATTGGATCAGATAGTGCGGCACGCCGAGATCCAGCAGACGGGTGATCGCGCTGGGCGCGTCGTTGGTGTGCAGAGTGGACAGCACCAGGTGGCCGGTCAGCGAGGCTTGTACCGCCATCTGCGCGGTTTCCAGGTCGCGGATTTCACCCACCATGATGATGTCCGGGTCTTGCCGCAGCAGGGTGCGCACGCCGGCGGCGAAATCGAGGTCGATGGCCGGTTGCACCTGCATCTGGTTGAGCTCCGCCGAAACCATTTCGATCGGGTCCTCCACCGTGCAGACGTTGAGCTCCGGTCGCGCCAGATATTTCAAGGTCGAGTACAGCGTGGTGGTCTTGCCGGAGCCGGTCGGGCCGGTCACCAGCACGATGCCATTGGGGCGGTCGATCAGGGCGTGCCACAGCGCGTCCTCCGCGGTCGAGAAGCCCAGCTGGGAAAAATCCTTGGCCACGATGTCGGGGTCGAAGATGCGCATCACCACCTTTTCCCCAAAGGCGGTCGGCATGGTCGAGATGCGCAATTCCACCTCGCGGCCCGCGGTGGAGCGGGTCTTGATGCGCCCGTCCTGCGGGCGGCGTTTTTCCGCCACGTCGAGCCGAGACAGAATCTTGATGCGCGAGGTCACCGCGGTCATCACCGGCGGCGGCAGCTCAAACACCTTGTGCATCACGCCATCGATGCGAAAACGCAGGTTGCCGGTGTCGCGCCGTGGCTCCAGATGAATGTCCGAGGCGCGCTGCTCGAACGCGTATTGCAGCAGCCAGTCGACGATGTGCACCACATGGCGGTCATCGACGCCCACCTCGCCTTGCTTGCCGAGTTCCAGCAGTTGTTCGAAATTGAGCAGCTTGGCGCTGTCGTAGCTCTCGTTCTTGGCGTCTTGCGCCAAGCGGATCGAACGCTGCACGCCGTAGAACTCGGCCAGATAGCGGTTGATGTCCAGCGGGCTGGAGACCACGCAGTGGATCTCGCGCCGCAGCATTTGCGCCAGGTCGCGCGCCCATGCCCGTTCGAACGGCTCGCAGGTGGCAAAACTGACGCTGTCGCTGTCCACCGCCACCGGCAGGATGCGGTGGCGCTGGGCATAGGCCTGGCTCACCGCCTGCGTCACCGCGTTGGCGTCGATCTTCATCGGATCGATCTTGAGGTACGGCAGGGCAGCCTTCTCGGCCAGCCACTCGGTCAACACTTCGAGGCTGAGCGGACGGCCGGGGTCGCGCTGGTTTTCCAGCTTGGCGTGCGCCACCGTCACCAGTGGATGCAACTCCAGCGCATGCCGGCCGCTGCGGGCGCTGTTGCGCACCTGGCGCGCCTGATCGCTGCCGATGTAGCCATCCACCACCAGCGTGGCGAGGACTTCGTCGAGTTCCAGCCGGCCACGCCGACCAAGTGTTGTAGCGGGTTGTGCGGACACGGGGAGTCCAATGCGAGCGTACCGTCAACGCTATACTAACGCGCTTTGTTTTGCCCAAGGCGTCATGATGGCCGCACCGACATTCCAGGAACTGATCCAGACCTTGAACCGCTATTGGGGCGAGCAAGGCTGCGTGCTGCTGCAACCGCTCGACACCGAGGTCGGTGCCGGCACCTTCCATCCGGCCACCTTCCTGCGCGCGCTCGGTCCGGAGCCGTGGGCCGCCGCCTACGTGCAGCCCTCGCGGCGCCCGACCGATGGCCGTTACGGCGACAATCCCAACCGGCTGCAACACTATTATCAGTATCAGGTGGTGCTGAAGCCGAACCCCGACAACATCCTCGACCTCTACATCGGCTCGCTGAAAGCGCTCGGCCTCGATCCCCTGGTGCACGACCTGCGCTTTGTCGAGGACAACTGGGAATCCCCCACGCTGGGCGCCTGGGGTCTCGGCTGGGAAGTGTGGCTGAACGGCATGGAGGTGACCCAGTTCACCTACTTCCAGCAGGCCGGCGGACTCGAATGCCGCCCGGTCACCGGCGAAATCACCTACGGCCTCGAGCGCCTGGCGATGTACCTGCAAAACGTCGACAACGTCTATGACCTGGTGTGGACGCGCGCGCCGCACGGCGTGGTCAGCTACGGCGACGTGTTCCATCAGAACGAAGTCGAGCAATCCACCTACAACTTCGAACATGCCAACGTCGAGGCCCTGTTCGGCTGGTTCGACACCTGTGAGCGCGAAGCGCTGCGGCTGGTTGAACTCGGGCTGCCGTTGCCGGCTTACGAGCAAGTGATGAAAGCCAGCCACACCTTCAACCTGCTGGATGCGCGGCGGGCGATCAGCGTCACCGAGCGCCAGCGTTACATCCTGCGCGTGCGCAGTCTGTCGCGGGCGGTGGCCGAGGCCTACGTCGCACAGCGTGAAAAGCTCGGTTTTCCGGGCCTCAAGAACGCACTGGAGCACGCCGCATGAGTACGCCGCAATCCCTGTTGATCGAGCTCGGCACCGAAGAGCTGCCACCCAAGGCGCTGGATGATCTTGCGGCCGCGTTTGCCGGCGGCATCGTCGACGGCTTGTCAAAGCGCGGTCTGGCCATCGATGCCGCCGCCGCGCGTAGCTACTGCTCGCCACGTCGCTTGGCGGTGTGGATTCCGCAGGTGGCCGATGCACAGCTCGATCAGGCCATCGAACGGCGTGGCCCGGCGCTGGCCGGCGGCCGCGATGCGGAGGGCCAGCCGAGTCGCGCCCTGCTCGGCTTTGCGCAATCCTGCGGGGTTGCGGTGGACGAGCTGACGACGCTGGAAACCGACAAGGGCGCCTGGTTCGTGCACCGCGCCACCCAGGCAGGCCAGCCGCTGGCGGCCTTGCTGCCAGAGGTTCTGGCCGAGACCCTGAAAGCCTTGCCGATCCCCAGGCCGATGCGCTGGGGTGACCACGATTACAGTTTCGTGCGGCCCGCGCATTGGCTGGTTGTCCTGCACGGCGCGGCGGTGATCGAGCTGGAGCTGCTCGGCTTGCACAGTGGCCGCGAGTCCCGTGGGCATCGGTTCCACCATCCCGAGCCGGTGACGATTGCCGATGCCGATGCCTGGTTGGGCGCGCTGCGTGCCGTCAAGGTGCTGGCCGATCCGGTGGAACGACGCCGGCGTGTACGCGAGCAGGTCGAGACGGTGGGTGCCGATCTCGGCGGCACGCCGCGACTCAGCGAGGCGTTGCTTGCTGAAATCGGCAACCTGGTTGAATGGCCCGTAGCGATCGCTTGTGCCTTCGAGCCGGCGTTCCTGAAGGTGCCGGCAGAAGCGCTGGTCACCACCATGGAAACCAACCAGAAATTCGTGCCGGTGTTCGACGCGGCCGGCCAACTGACCGCGCAGTTCATCGGCGTCGCCAACATCGAGTCGAAGGACCCGGGCGAAATCCGCAAGGGCTACGAGCGGGTAATCCGGCCGCGTTTTGCCGACGCCAAGTTCTTCTTTGAGGAAGACCTCAAGACGCCGTTGGCCGGCTATCAGGCCGCACTCAAGAATGTTACCTACCAGCAGGCGCTCGGCAGCGTGTGGGACAAAACCTGCCGCGTGGCCGAGCTCGCCCGCATCATCGCCAATCGGGTCGGGGTCGATGCCGGGTTGGCGACCCATGCGGCCAGCCTCGCCAAGTGCGATCTGATGACGCGCATGGTGGGCGAGTTCCCGGAGCTGCAAGGCGTGATGGGGCGCTACTACGCCGCCGCCCATGGCGAGCCGGCCGCGGTGGCACAGGCGCTGGACGAGTGCTACCAGCCGCGCCAGTCCGGCGATCCGATCGCTGTCGGTGCGGTCGCCCGCGTGCTGGCGGTGGCCGAACGCTTCGACACGCTGGCCGGCATCTTCGCCGTCGGCATGAAGCCCTCCGGCAGCAAGGACCCGTTCGCACTGCGTCGCGCGGCGCAAGGTCTGGGCCGCACGCTGATCGAAGGCGGCCTCGACATCGAGCTCGAAGCCACGTTCCTGGAGGCGCTGGAATTGGTGCCCGAGGCGGCATTCAAGTCCGCTGTGAAAGCCGGCAAGGATGGTGCGACAGCGGCGCACGACGGCGGTGCCCGTCGTGCTGCCCTCGCGGCCGAGTTGCGCGACTTCGTGATTGATCGCCTGCGCGGCTACTACGCTGAGCAAGGCTTCGGCGCCGAGCCGTTCGACGCCGTGCTCGCCGTCAATCCGCCCACCCTGGTCGACTTTGACCGCCGCCTGCGCGCCGTCGCCGCGTTCGCCCAGCTGCCACAAGCTGCCAGTCTCGCCGCCGCCAACAAGCGCGTCGGCAATATCCTGCGCAAACAGGCAGACGCCGCGCCGGCGGGCACCACGCCGGTTGACCCCGGCTTGTTCGAGCTCGATACCGAGCACGCGCTGCTGGCTGCATTGGATTCGGCCAGCGGCGATAGCGAACAACGCGCCGCCGCCGGGGATTACGCCGGCGCCCTGGCGCGGTTGGCGGAACTACAGGCGCCGGTCGACCACTACTTCGACACCGTGCTGGTGATGGCCGATGACGCGGCCGTGCGTACCAATCGGCTTGCCCTGCTGGCGCGGCTGCATCAACGCTTCCTCGCCATCGCCGATATCGGGCGGCTGTGAGCGCGAAAACTGTTGCGAAAGCACAACAATATTCGTAAAAAAGATGTTGACGCCCGGTTACCGATCAATTACGTTGCGCGAAAGGATCAGGCGTAGAAACAGGGATGTGGCGGTCTCTGCCACAAGGCAGGGCACGCAGGCACGGGAGTGGGAAGGCGTGCTGGGCAAGCGGAGGGCGACACAGCGTGTCGTCTGTTCGCGTGTCCATCCCGGTGTTGAGCAGTGCTACTTGGGCTGGCTGTACCAGCTACCAGACAAATATGTTCCAAACGCCTGCCGCTGTGCAGCAGCACGGGCATTAACCGGAGAAACCGAGTGATGAGCAACAAGATTTCTGCCAAGGCTGGTCACGGTCTGCGCCGTACCGCATTGGTTCTGGCCCTCGGGGCCTGCTTTGCCAGCACCGCGGTGTTTGCGCAATCGCGTTCTGCAGGTTCGATCTTTGGTACCGCAGATGCGGGCAGCCAAGTCACCATCGTCAGCAAGGATACGGGCCTGACCCGTACAGCGACAGTTGGCAGCAACGGTCGTTACAATTTTACGGAGTTGCCGACTGGTACGTACACCGTCAGTGCCGTCAATAACGGCTCCTCGATCGGTACCCGTGAAAGCGTAGCGGTGGGTGTCGGCGGTACGGAAATCGATTTCAGTGCCCAGAACCTGAGCTCGATGACCGTTTCGGCTTCGGCCATGCCGTCGATCGACGTCAGTCAGGTGGATACACGCACCACCCTCACGGCTCAAATCCTGAATCAAGTGCCGATCGCCCGCGATATCACCCAAGCGGCCGTGCTCGCTCCGAGCGTGGTGCCGGCGGACTCGCGCTACGGCAACTCGGCTTCTTTTGGCGGTTCGGCTGCTTCCGAAAACGCCTATTACATCAATGGCTACCCGGTCACCAACGCGCTGACCAATATCGGTTCGACCACGCTGCCGTTCGACGCCATCGAATCCGAGCAGGTGATCACCGGTGGTTACAGCGCCCGTTACGGCCGCTCGACCGGCGGCGTGATCAACGTCGTCACCAAGGCCGGCTCCAACCAATGGAAGGCCGGTGGCGTGGTGAGCTGGCAGCCGGAAAGCCTGCGCAATACGCGCAAGAGCATTTATTATCCGAATGACACGGGTGCGACCTCGGACGGCACTTTGTATCGCGATCGTAGCGTGGTGAGCGATGATTCGCTGACCTACGGCATTTACGCCAGCGGCCCCCTGATCAAGGACCGCCTGTTCTTCTATGCCACCGGCGAATGGGAAGACGAGCAGTTGAACCAGGGCTCTGCCAAGGGTGCGGCCGCCTCGCAAGGCTGGTCGGAGAACCACGAGAAGTCGCCGCGCTGGTTGGCCAAGCTGGACTGGAATATCAACAACAACAATATTGTTGAGTTCACCGGCATCTCCGACAAGACGACCCAGCAGATCGACTACAAGTCCTGGGATTGGGACAACAGCACCCACGGCGATACCGTCAACGGTACTGGCTATTACAAGGATGGCGGCGAAACCTACATCGGCAAGTACACGGGATATCTGACCGATACCCTGACCCTGTCGGCCATGTATGGTTCGCAGAAAGTGGTTCACTACACTGGTCTGACGGGTTACGACCCGAGTCAGATCTATGTTTCCGATACCCGTCCTGACCACGCTGCCAATCCGGTTACGGGCTTGCAGCCCTACCTGACCTTCCAGGATCCGCAGGCGTTCGATAAAACCGACGGCTACCGCGTCGACTTGGAATGGCGTGTTGGCGATCATGACCTCAGCGTCGGTTACGACGTCGCCAACTCCGAGGCGCGTACCGGCACCATCACCTCGGGCCCGGGCTACGCGTGGAACTACTACAACGCGGGTGACGAAGGCGTGACCGAACAGGGTAATTTCCCGGTGCCGTCGGCCAATGGGGACTACGTGCGCAAGTACCAGTATGCCAATGGCGGCCAGTTCAAGGTCGAGCAGAAGGCGTACTACCTGGAAGATCGTTGGCAGCTGACGGACCGCTGGTTGCTGTCGCTCGGCGTCCGCAATGACAGCTTCAGCAATTACAACTCCGACGGCATCATCTATGTCGAGCAGAAGAACCAGTGGGCGCCGCGCGTCGGCTTCACCTGGGACGTGTTTGGCGATTCCAGTATGAAGGTGTTTGGTAACGCGGGTCGTTACTTCCTCGCCATGCCGCTGAACGTCGCGGTGCGTGGTGCCGCGGGCTCCACCTACATCGTGACCTATTACACGTTCACCGGCATTGACCCGGCGACCGGTGTGCCGCAAGGCCTGACCGAGATCGGTGGTCCGTACTCGTCCAACAACGAGTTTGGCCAGGCTCCGGATCCACGCACGGTTGCCGCGCAGGACCTCAAGTCCCATTATCAGGATGAGTTCATCCTCGGCATGCAGCAGGCGCTGGGCTCGTCGTGGAATTGGGGCGCTCGCTTCCAGTACCGTGATCTGAAGTCGGCCATTGACGACCAGTGCGACAACCGCCCGATGCTGAAGTACATGGCGGAAAACAACATTGCCATCGATCCCAACTACAGCTTCTCGCCGGATTGCCGTCTGTTCAACCCGGGCGCAAACAACGTGATGCTGCTGGATATTCCGGACGCTGCGGGCAGCACGGATCTGGTCCCGGTGCCGTTCTCGGCCAAGGACATGGGCATGCATCTGAAGCGTCGTTACGTTGGTGTGGATTTGTTCCTCGAGCATCCGTTTGACGGCACCTGGTTTGGTCGCGTCGATTACACTTGGGCACACAACTACGGCAACGACGAAGGTCAGTTGAACTCGGATATCGGTCAGGGTGACGTGTCGCAGACCGTGTTGTTCGATCACAAGGAATTGATGGAATACGGCGACGGCGACTTGCCGAATGATCGCCGCCACACCATCAAGGCCTACGGTTTCTACCAGTTCTCGCCGGAGTTCCAGGTGGGTGGCACGCTGGTCGCCAAGACCGGTCGTCCGAAGTCCTGTCTCGGTTACTACACCGGTGCGGACACCGATGCCTACAACCCGCCGCAAGCGGGCACCAGCAGCGGTCAGGAGTACTGGGCCAACTATCTGAGCTATGGCCGTTATTACCACTACTGTGGTGGCAAGCCGGTGCCGCGCGGTTCCGTGGGCCGACTGCCGACCGACGTCCAACTCAGCCTGAATGCGGCGTACATCCCGTCGTGGGCCGATGGCAATCTGCGCTTCCAGGTCGATGTGTTCAACGTGTTCAACAAGCAGGTTGCGCAGAACGTCGAAGAGCGTGGTGAAAACGGCGGCGTGGGTGTGGTTGCGTCCAACCGTTTCCGTGTCATCAGCTACGATGCCCCGCGTTCGGTGCGTCTGAGCGCGCGTTACGACTTCTCGCTGTAAGCAACACCGGAGCCGGGCTGGCGACAGCCCGGCTCCTCATCACTCGATTCGGGCCGCCGGTGGCAACACCGGCGGCCTTTTTTATTGGGAATCAGTTACAGATCGCGCTATATTGGAAGGGTTGACCTCAGGCGACAGCCTGGTGCTGAGCTGCGATGACGATCGGCTCGCGCGCGGGTCGCATAGTCAACTGATTGATTCCAGGAGTTTTTCATGCGCAAGCCCATTTTTGCCCTGCTGGCTGCTCTGGCACTTGTCTGTGCCGGCTGTGGTTCCTCGGGCCCTTCGTCCAGCACGGATCAGCCTTCTGCAGCGCCGCTGCCGCCGCCGGCCACCTCGATCACCGGTTCGGTGTCGCTCAGCGTCAAACCCGGCGCGCCGGCCTTGACGGACGCCGCCAAGCTGGAGCTGGCGCTGGTCGATATCAGCCAGCAACCGGCGCTGCCGATTGCGCGCCAGCAGGTGCAGCCGCTTGGCGCCCTGCCGATCCAGTTCAAGTTGCCGTTCAAACCGGCCGACGTGATCAACGAGGACATTTACGAAATTCGCGCTACCATCGTCGATGGCCAGCGTCGCTACACGATGCCGCTCAGCTACCCGGTACTGACGCAAGGCCGCAACAACACCGCTGAAATCGTCCTGCAACCGGAGCCGACGCCGTCGGAGCAGATGCTGGGCGACTTCGAAGCGCTCAAGGCCACCATTGGCGGCATGAGCATCCGCAATGGCACCTCCCTGAGTGACAGCGAGTCGCACGGCTGGCAAGCCTTCCGCAAGGATGGTGAGCTCTTGTTCGTGCGTGAAAATGTCGACTACACCGCCGGTGGACGCACCGAAACCGATTACGCCTACAGCAATGGCAAGCCCTTTGTGGTGGTGCAAAAGCACCGTGCCGCCGCCGGCGCCCCGGTCGACAGCATCCAGCGCGCCGGCTGGACCGCCGCAGGCAAGGTCGTCGTGCACGAGGAAACCACGGGTGGCAAGACGATTCTGCTGGCCGACAAGGATGTGGATGGGCTGCGCAAACAGGCCGAAGCGGCGTTCAAGCGCGTCGGCGGCAACAAATACTGACCCGATTCGCGTCGATTCCCGGTTGGAATTGTCGTCGCCAAACCAAGCAATTCGGCGGCATTCCGGGGCCGCGCGCGAGCGCGGAACCCGGAATCCACGGGTTGCTGCTGAGGTCATGCGTGGATTCCGGGTTCTGCCCCGAATTGAGCCCGGGGGGCAGGCTCTCCGGCAGCCCCGGAATGCCGCGGCGCGGGTAATGGAGGTTCGCCGCTAGTCAGGGATACGTTTAGGTTCCCCCGCGGCGATGTCGGCGCGCGGCCTCAGGCGGCGCGCTGACGCTTCAGGTGGATCAGCAGCAGAGAAATGGCCGCGGGCGTCACACCACTGATGCGCTGGGCCTGACCGACGTCGTGCGGTCGGGTGGATTTCAGCTTGCCGAGCACCTCCGCCGAGAGGCCGCGCACGGCGTCGTAATCAAAGTCCAGCGGAATCGACGTGTCGCGCAGCCGCGCTTGACGCGCAATCTCGTCGTCTTGCCGCTTGAGGTAGCCGGCGTAGCGCGCCTGAATCGCCACTTGTTCCGCTACGGCCTCGTCTTCGACGGCAGCACCCGCACCCTCGACTTGCAGCAAGGATGGATAGTCGATCCCGGGCCGCTTCAATAGATCCAGCAACGCCGTTTCGCGCTGCAACTGGAAACCAAACCGTCGTTCGACGGCGCTACCGAGCGCATTGCCGGGGGAGGCGTACAAGTCGCCGAGGCGCTGCTGTTCGCGCTCGATCTGCGCGCGCTTGCGGGCAAACGCGGCGTAGCGCTGTTCGGGCACACAACCCAACTCGCGGCCCTGCTCGGTCAAGCGCAGGTCGGCGTTGTCTTCACGCAGATTCAGCCGGTGTTCGGCCCGCGAGGTGAACATCCGATAGGGTTCCAGCGTGCCGTTGCTGGTCAGGTCATCGACCAGCACGCCGAGGTAAGCCTCGTGTCGAGCGGGGAACCACGGCGCGCGTTCCCGGCAGGCGAGTGCGGCGTTGAGGCCGGCCAGCAGCCCTTGCGCGGCGGCCTCCTCGTAACCGGTGGTGCCGTTGATCTGGCCGGCGAAGTAGAGCCCGCCGATGGCTTTGGTTTCCAGCCAGGGGTTGAGGCCGCGCGGATCAAAGTAGTCGTACTCGATCGCGTAGCCCGGGCGGGTGATGTGCGCCTGTTCGAAGCCGGCGATCGAGTGCACCAGCGCCAGTTGCAGGTCGAACGGCAGCGAGGTCGAAATGCCGTTGGGGTACACCTCGCTGGTGCCGAGACCCTCCGGCTCGATGAAGATCTGGTGGCTGGCCTTGTCGGCAAAGCGCACCACCTTGTCCTCGATCGAGGGGCAGTAGCGCGGCCCGGTACCGTGGATCTGCCCGCTGTAGAGCGGCGAGCGATCCAGTCCGTCGCGGATGACTTCGTGGGTCCGCTCGTTGGTGTGGGTGATCCAGCAACTGCGTTGCTCGGGATGCTCGGCGCGGCAGCCGAGAAAGGAAAACACCGGCATGGGCAGATCACCCGCTTGCTCGGTGAGGCCGCGATAGTCAATGCTGCGCCCGTCGATGCGCGGCGGGGTGCCGGTCTTGAGCCGATCGGCCGCTACCGGCAAACCGCGCAGTTGCTGCGCCAGGCGCGTGGAAGGCGGGTCGCCAGCGCGGCCGCCGTCGTACTGCGACTGACCAATATGGATGCGTCCGGCCAAAAAAGTGCCGGCGGTCAGCACCACCGCGCGGGCTCGCAGGGTCAGGCCGCCCTGGGTGACCACACCGGCCACGCGCCCGCTTTCCAGCACCAGCGCATCGACGGCTTGCTGAAACACCCGCAAACCGGGTTGCGCCTCTACCATGGATCGGATCGCGGCTTTGTAGATGGCGCGGTCTGCTTGGCAGCGGGTGGCGCGCACCGCCGGACCCTTGGACTGGTTCAGGGTGCGCCAATGGATGCCGGCACGGTCGGCGGCGTGAGCCATGGCCCCGCCCAGCGCGTCGATCTCGCGCACAAGATGGCCCTTGCCGATGCCGCCAATGGCCGGATTGCAGCTCATCTGACCGATGGTTTCGACGTTTTGCGTCAGCAGCAGTGTGCGCGCACCCGTGCGCGCTGCGGCCAGCGCGGCCTCGGTGCCGGCATGCCCGCCACCGATCACGATTACGTCATGGAGCTCGTTCAACATCACAAAGGCCTTGAATCAGGACAGGAAAATCATAGCAGCGGGGATGCAAACACAGACGGAATGTCGAACTCGATAGTAGTTGGCACGCAACGTGCTTCAACTTGGAGTGCACTCCCACCGGTACAGGCGCTGCGAGCGCGCTGAGGCCGGAATTCAGGGGCCGGCCGCGTACCGGTGGGAGGACGCACCCTCGGCCCCGTCAGGGGCCGAACCTATTTGGGTCTGGAAAGGAAGGACTGGCGCCCGACGGTCACTGGGAACAGGGGGTATTCTCAGGAGTGGACCTTGATGTCGGGCGCCAGAAACCGGAACAGGGCTTCGGGTGACGTTGCGTCACGGGCAGGCGAAGCATGCCGGCCACGGCATCCCGGAACTGTGCGACCCGTCACAACTTTGGTGTAGGGGAAAACCTGAGTTGGCGACGTCGGCCATGAGGTGTCGATGTCAAGCCATGCGGGAAGACAGCGCCCCTGTCCGCCGAGCCAAAGCTTGGCACGCAAACTGCATGTACCCAGTTACGGAGCCATCAATCACATCAATATCAGGGGTACATCGCCATGACCGTCGCCGCCAGCCTTACCGTCAATCCGTTGTTCGTCCGTCACGACCTGATGATCGAAATGGCGCGTCTTGAAATGGAAATCGACGATCTGCAAAGCCACGAGCCGTCCAACGGCGCGGACGAGGACATCATGCCCTTGCAACTGCGTCTGCAGAAGATTTCCCACGTGCTGAGCCGCGTTCCGCAATAAAGCCGGTAAACTCTCCGCGGCGCTCGATTCCCCTGATCGATGCGCCTACAACGGCCGCTGCCTTCACGGGCAGCGGCCGTTGTGTTTTCAGTGGCGAGGTTGGCCGCGTGGCACCGTGCGTCCGGATCTGGATTCGGACTGAGATGACGGTGGCATTACGTGTCGCGGTGCTCGGAATGTCGGCGTTGGATATGGCCGCGACTGCGGCGCGTTGGATTGTGCAGGGCGTGGCGTTACTCGTGGGGTGTCGCGCGACATCACCCGTTGCACACCCATGCTGGGGCGTGTGTACAGGGAGGTATCCCGATGCTGCTCGGTTTCGACAGGTCGGGCGAAGCGGCGAATTGTGGCGGATCGAGGTGGTCCCGGTCGGGCGGTGGCCGTTGCCCGGCCTTGCAGCAGCTTGTCGCGCTCGATGGCCTGCCGGTCGCGCGCCAGGCGGGGTGACGCAAAATAGCCCGGATCGGGCCAAAATGAGCCGTAATAGGGCAGGTAACTCCAATATCCACCGTATGCCGCTCCGTAGCCATAGCCGTAACGGTAGCCGCCCCAAGCGCCATAACCCAAGCCGTAGCCGGTCGATAATGACCACCAGCCGGGCCGGTACGACGGCGAAGGGTCGGCATCGCGGGTGTAATAGCCCCCGCCGCCGGCCACATAACGATAATCATTGGTGGTGGCGCAGCCGACCAATGCCAGCAAGGCGATCAATGGAAGCAGTCGTCGCATGGGGTCTCCTCACGATGTCGGTCGGGATCAGGTCGGATGCTAACCCATAGATGAACCAACGGCTGGCTCGGTCGTGCGTTGACGTTCAGGCGGGACCGACCAGTCGCGCCAGCATTTCGGCCAGCGCGCGGGACACGCCGGACTCTTGGGACAGGCCGAGTAACGCGTCCTTTAGATGTTCGCGCCGCACCGGCTCCAGTCGCGTCCAGCCGGCGAAGGCGTTGGCAAGGCGGGCGGCGGTGGTCGGGTTGATGCGGTCCTGTTGCAGCAATTGCTCGGCCAGAAGTGCATAGCCGGCGCCATCGGCACGGTGGAAGCCGGTCGGGTTGGCCTGGGCAAAGGCGCCCAGCACGGCATACACCCGGTTGGGATTGTGTGGCAGGAAATGCGGGCCGGCGAGCAAGGCCTGCACGCGTGCCAGCGCAGGTTCACCGGGAATGGTGGCCGCCACCGCCAATCCCTTGTCCAGTGCCAGTGCATCGCCGGCGTGGCGTTGCTGAAACGCCAGCAGCGCGGCAGCAGCAGCGTCGGCTTGCTGGTGTACCAGCAGGCGCAACGCGGCAAGGCGATCGGTCATGCCAGGGGCGTCGGTGCATTGCGCCTGCGCCAGTGCGAGCGCGTGTTCCCGGTCGACGTGCAGCAACAACGCCAGCAGCTGGTTCTTGAGTCGGCGCCGTGCGCGCGCTGTCCCGTTTTGCGCGCCGCGTTCATCGCTCTGCAAGAGTGCATGGCGCGCCCGCAATGATTTGGCGCCGAGTGTCTCGGCCAGCCGCATCAGCAAATCTTCCCGTGCCGTCCGCACCGCGACCGGGTTCCAGTTGCTCAACGATTGCGCCAGTTCCAATTCTGCCGGCGGCTTGAGAAACTCCGCCAACAGCGCGGGCTCATCGGTCCAGCGCGGATCGGCGTAGCAGGCGGCAGTTGCTTCCAGCCAGGCGGTGTTGGCAATGCGCCGGTCGCCGCCACAGAGCTCGTCGAAGGCGCGCCGGGCCAGCCGCTGGCCGGCCTGCCAGCGGTCGAAACCGCTGCTTTCGTGCACCATCAGCAGGGCCAGATCTGCCGCGGTCGAATCCTCGTGCAGAGCCACCGGGGCTGAAAAGCCGCGCAGCACCGAGGCCACCGGACGTGCGGCAATGTCCTCGAAGCGGAACTCGGCCGTGGTGTCTGTCAACAGCAGCACGCGATCTGTGCCCTGGGCGGCGTGCTCGCCGTGCAGCCGCAGTGGCAGTGGCGAGCCGTCGGGGGCCAGCAGTCGCAGTGCCACGGGGATGGGCAGCGGTGGCTTGTGCGCGGCGTGCGGGCCGGGTGCCGTGGTCTGGCTGAGGTGCAGCCGATAGCGCTGTTCGGTGGCTTCGTACACGCTCTCGACATGCAACTGCGGGGTGCCGGCCTGGCCGTACCACGCCAGGAACGGCGACAAATCGGCGCTGTTGGCGTCACCAAGTGCGGCGAGGAAATGCTCGATCGTCACCGCTTCGCCATCGTGGCGCGTGAAATACAGTTCGCAGCCACGGCGAAAACCCGCGTCGCCCAAATGCCCGGCCAGCATGCGCACCAGCTCGGCGCCCTTTTCGTATACGGTGGCGGTGTAGAAGTTGTCGATCTCGCGGTAACTGTCCGGTCGCACCGGATGCGCCAATGGTCCGGCGTCCTCGGCAAACTGCTGTTGCCTGAGGCGGGTGACGTCAGCGATCCGTTGCAGCGTCGGATCGTTCATGTCGGCGGCGAAACTTTGCTCACGGAATACGGTGAAGCCTTCCTTGAGCGACAGCTGGAACCAGTCGCGACAGGTGACCCGGTTGCCGCTCCAGTTGTGGAAATATTCGTGGCCGACCACCGCCTCGACGTGGGCGTAGTCCTCGTCGGTGCTCGCGTCCGGGTCGGCCAGCAGGTACTTGCTGTTGAAGATGTTGAGGCCCTTGTTCTCCATCGCGCCCATGTTGAAATCGCCGGTGGCGACGACATGGAACTGCGCCAGATCGTAGTTGCGGCCGTAGTGCGTCTCGTCCCAGCGCATCGCGGCAAGCACGGAATCCATGGCGTGCTGGCAGCGGGTGATGGCCCAGGGTTCGGCCCACAAGCGCACCTCCACCGCACGACCGTCGGCGGTGGTGTAGTCCTGCCGTATCGACTCCAGGCGGCCCGCCACCAGCGCAAACAAATAGCTGGACTTCGGCCACGGATCGACGAAGCACGCGTAGTGACGGCCATCGGGCAGGGCGCCATGGCCGTCCGCATTGCCACCGGCCAGCAGCACCGGAAAGCGGGTGGCGTCGGCGCGCAGGGTCACGCGATAGCGCGACAGCACATCGGGGCGGTCCGGGAAAAAGGTGATGCGACGGAATCCTTCGGCTTCGCATTGGGTCAGCAGAAAGCCGTCGTCGCGCGAACCCGACAGATACAAACCTTGCAAGGCGCTATTGGCGGCTGGCTGCACGCGCACGCGGGTGCTGAGTACGCTGCCATTGCGGGCGCCGGGCACCTCCAGCGTGGCGTCGTGGAGACGGTACTCCAGCGGGCCGAGCGGGCGGCCATCGAGGGCGATCTCCAACAGCTCCAGCGACTCGCCATCGAGCTGGAGCGGGGTTTCCTCGCCGTCGTCGCAAGCCAGATGCAAGCGTGCCTGCACCTCGCTGTGGTCGATGTCGAGATCGAACTCAAGCTCGACTTGCGGGACGCGCCACGCGGGCGGGCGATAATCGCTGCGGTGAATGGTGGTATCGCTCATGGGAACGGCTGGCCTGCATTGACATGCGCTGGCGCGGCGCGCCGACGCGAAACCGCAAGCGTAACGCAATCGTGCCGACTACAATGCCGGCCTGTTCCCAGGTGTTCGCGCTCATGTCCAGGCTGCCGGATTTTGCCGCCATCGAGGCCGCCCGCGCGCGCATCGCGCCGCACGCGGTCTGCACCCCGATTCTGCGCAGCGACGCACTCGATCATGCACTGGGTGCGCAAGTCGTTTTCAAGTGCGAGAACCGTCAGCACAGTGGCGCGTTCAAGTATCGCGGCGCGCTGAATGCGGTGTGGTCGCTCAGCGAGGACGAGGCACAGCGTGGCGTGGTCACGCATTCATCAGGCAACCACGGCGCGGCGCTGGCGCTGGCGGCCCGGAGCCGCGGCATCACGGCGCATGTGGTGGTGCCGGAGGGCGCGGTGGCCGCCAAGGTCGCCAACATTGAACGCGCCGGCGGCACGGTGCACTACTGCGCACCGACCATGGCGGCCCGTGAAGCGGCGGCGGCGGCGCTGGCGGCGAGCCGCGGCGCAACCCTGATTCATCCCTACACCGATCCGCGCGTGATCGCCGGCCAGGGCACGGCGGCGCTGGAGCTGCTGGAACAAGCCGGAATGCTGGATGTGCTGCTGATCCCGCTCGGTGGCGGCGGCTTGGCGTCGGGGACGGCGATCGCGGCGCATGGCGTCGACGCGGCGATTCGCGTTGTCGGTGCAGAGCCGGACGGCGCAGCCGACACCATCGCTTCGCTGGCCGCCGGGCGCCGGATCACGGACATCGTTGCCGACACGATCTGTGATGGCCTGCGTGGCACCGTCGGCGAGATCAACCTGGCGTGCCTGATTGCGCATGAGGTCACGGTGTTGCCGGTGAGCGACGCCGAGGTGACACACGCAATGGCCGCGCTGCGCGAGCACCTGGGTGAAACGGTCGAGCCTTCCAGTGCTACCGTGCTGGCCGCGCTCGCACGCCACCGTGAGCACTTCGCCGGCGCCCGCGTGGGGGTCATCCTCAGCGGCGGCAATGTCGAAGGGGTTGCCTGAAGTGGCGGATTCAGGGCGCGGCCAGGTCCGGCGTTTTCGCGCGCCGGTTGACCACGATCAGCGCGATGCAGATCAACGCAATGCCGATCGATTCCACCAGGCTCGGCCGCTCACCTAGCGTGGCCCACGCGAAACCGACCGTCAGCACCGGTATCGCCAGGCTGGACAGACCGGCGACATGCGCCGGCAGCGTTTGCACGATCAGCGACCACAACAGCCAGCACAGGCCCGATGACAGCACGCCGTTGTAGAGCACGGCAAAAATCAAGTAACCCGACCACTCGATCGGGCGCTCGGGCACCAGCGTCGACAAGGCGATCAGCCCGAGCGTGCCGAATAGCATCTGCCAGGCCGTCAACGACAGCACGTTGGCGCGCCCTTGCTGGAATAACCGTTTGGAGGCCACGGTGCCAATCGCCCAGGCGAGGCCGCCGGCCAGCGCCAACAACACCGATTGCGGCGCGCCCAGGCCGTGCCAAGGCTCCAGCACCAGCAGCAGGCCGGCAGCGGCGATGACGATGCCGAGCAGATGCGCGAGGCGCAGTCGTGCCGACAGGAATCCCCACGCCAGCAAGACCACCCAGAACGGCATGGTGTAGGCCAGCAAGGCGGTCTTGCCGGCGCCGCCCTCGACCAGCGCCCACTGCACCAGTGCCTGAAACAAGCTGGTTTGGGCCAGACCGACCAGCAACGTCGGCCCCAGTGGCGGCGGCTTCAGCGACTGGCGACGGGCCAGCAGCACCGCGAACAGCACCAGTGTGCCGAGCAGGTAGCGCAACATCGAGAAGTCAAACGGGCCGACGAACAACAGCGCCCGCTTCATCACCACCCAGTTGTAGCTCCAGATCAGCGTCAGCACGACCAGCGCCGCCAGCGCGCCGCGCCGTGTTACCACCATCGGGGACATCTCAGTAACGCGGCACCGAGGAATCGACGTCGGTCGACCAGGCGTCGATGCCGCCTTCGAGGTTGTAGACATCGCGGAAACCGAGGCCGACGAAGCGCTCCGCCACCACCCGGCTCGACTTGCCGAGGTGGCAATGGAACACGATGGCCTGATCCTTGGGCCGCTGGGCCAGTTCCGTTTCGCCGATTTCTTCCAGCGCCACCGCGCCGGCGATGGCCGCCTGCGCTCGCGCCGCTGCCGGACGCACATCGATCAGCAGCACGTCGCCCTTGGCGAGCCGTGCCTTGAGCGTGCTGGTCGACATCGATTTGACCGAGCCGGGGAAACTCAGGGCCAGCCCTTCGCCGCCCACCGTCTTGACCCAGTCGATCACCACGCCGCGCGCGCGTTTGGCGCTGCCGGGGTCCATGTGGATGGCAATGCCGTTGGATTCGGCCACGATGTCGTAATCGCCAGCCGGCGCGAGGGTGAATCCGGCCTGCTGATGGCCATCGATGCTCAAGTGCAGCACGCCTTCGGCCGGCGGCGGCAGGTGCTCGCGGATCGCGTTGGCGGCGGCGTCGGTCAGGGTCAGCTCGGGCACCGTGCGGTCCGGTGCGGCCACGCCCAGCAGCTGGTGCAGTTCACCACTGGCGTACATCTGCTTGATGATGTCGGCGCCGCCGATCAGCTCGCCCTTGACGTACAACTGCGGGATGGTCGGCCACTGGCCGTAATCCTTGATGCCTTCGCGGATCGCCGGGTCGGACAACACGTCGACGCCGTGGTAGCCCGGCAGCAGATCATTCAGCACTGCGCTGGCGGCGGCGGAAAAGCCACACATCGGCTGCTCGGGTTGGCCTTTCATGAACAGCACGACGGGGTGCTCGGCCAGCAAGTGCTCGATGCGGGTGCGGGTTTCGGTATCCAGGGACATGGCAGGCAATCCGGGTCAAATTCAGCCGACAATGATAGCGCGGACCGGGTTTGATGGCAGGATTGCAGGGGCGGGGCGATTTATGTACTATTGAGTTTATTATTTGGGCTGGCAACCAGCCCCGGCAGGAACTTTTACGGTGCTTAGCACTCCAATTGCCCGAGTGCTAAAATGTCCATTCGGCTCAGGGAGGTTTCACGATGTCACAAACTCTCATTCCCGCCAGCATGCCGATCCCCAGCGTGGTCGGCAGCCTCGACGCCTACATCGGCGCCGTGCACCGCATTCCCGTGCTGACCCTCGAGGAAGAGCAGGATCTGGCCCATCGCTACAACGTCGACAACGATCTCGGCGCGGCCAAGCAACTGATTGCCGCGCACTTGCGCTTCGTGGTCCATGTGGCGCGTGGCTATAAAGGTTACGGCCTGCAACTGGCCGACCTGATCCAGGAAGGCAACATCGGCCTGATGAAGGCGGTCAAGCGCTTCGATCCGGATGTCGGCGTGCGTCTGGTCAGCTTCGCGGTGCACTGGATCCGTGCCGAAATGCACGAGTTCATCCTGCGCAACTGGCGCATCGTCAAGGTCGCCACCACCAAGGCCCAGCGCAAACTGTTCTTCAATCTGCGCAAGTCGAAAAAGCGCCTCGGCTGGATGAACATGACGGAAGTGCGCGAAGTGGCGAAGGATCTCGGTGTGCCCGAAGCCACGGTGCTGGAAATGGAGTCGCGTCTGTCCGGCCGTGACATCGGTTTCGATGCCCCGACCGATGGCGACGACGACGCGCCGCCGGCGCCGGTGGCCTACCTCGAGGATCACAGCGCCGATCCGTACCTCGCGGTGGCCGAGGCAGATCAGGAAGCGTCGCAGCTGTCGACCATGCAGCAAGCCCTGGGCGAACTCGATCCGCGTTCACGCGATATCGTCGAGCGGCGCTGGCTGCATGACGACAAGGCGACCTTGCAGGAGCTGGCCGACGAATACGGCGTATCGGCCGAGCGCATCCGTCAGATTGAAGCCAACGCAATGAAGAAAATGCGCGGCGTGTTCGAAATCGCCGCCTGATCGCCAACCCGCAACACGCGCCACGGCCCGCCTTTGTGCGGGCCGTGGCGTTTGCGGGCGCCAACCGTGCGTAGAGCCGCGCCGCTCAACCGGCCAGCAAGGCCTTGAGCGCGGCGCGGGCCGCTTCGGCCGCTTCGCGGGTGGCGGCGGCATCGGCTTCGGTGTCGCGCCCTTGCCAGTGCAGATCGGCCGACGGTATTTCATTCAGGAAACGGCTTGGCTGATTCACCAGCACTTCGCCAAAGCGCCGCGCGCGTTTGGCGTAGGACAGCGTCAGCACCTCGCGGGCGCGGGTGATGCCGACGTAGAACAGGCGCCGCTCCTCGTCCACCCGGCCCTCGTCCACCGCGCCCTCGTGCGGTAGCGTGCGGTCATCGCAGCCGACGATGAAGACGAAGCGAAACTCCAGCCCCTTGGCCGCGTGCAGGGTCATCATGCGCAGGGCGTTGCCGGGTTCGTCGCGGTCGGCGTGCGACAGCAGTGCCAGTTGTGCCGCCAGATCACCGATGCCGCCGCCTTTCTGCATTGCGCCGAACCAGCCCAGGAGTTCCTTGAGGTTGGCTTGCTGGCGCTCGCGGATCGCCGGGTCGCCCGGCTGCGCCGCGAGGTGCGCGGCGTAGCCGCTGCGCGCCAGCACCTGCTCCACCAGCGCCACCGCGTTGTGGCGACGCGACGCGGCCGTCAGCTCGCCGATCAGTTCGGCGAAACGGGCCAGCGCCGCGGCGGGGCGCGACGACAGCGCGGCGAGTACGGCGGGCTGCCGTGCCGCGTGCAGCATCGACTCGTGCCGCGCTTGTGCCAGTTGGCCGAGCTTTTCCAGTGTCGTGGCGCCGATCTCGCGGCGTGGCACGTTGACAACGCGCAGGAAGGCGGCGTCATCGTCCGGGTTGGCGATCAAGCGCAGATAGCACAAGAGATCCTTGACCTCGGCCCGATCCAGAAACGACAGCGCGCCGCTCAGGTGATACGGCACCCGCGCCAGGCGGAGCGCCTTCTCCAGCGCCCGCGCCTGATGATTGCCGCGATACAGCACCGCCAGATCATGCCAGGGCAGGTGGTATTTCTCCTGCATGCGCAGGGCGATGGCGGCGATCTGCTCGGCCTCGCGCTCGGCATCCTCGCTTTCCAGCACGCGGATCGCCGGGCCTTCGGCCAGATCACTCCACAAGGTCTTCTGATGCAGGTGCGTGTTGTGCGCGATCACCGCGTTGGCGGCGCGCAGAATGCGCTTGCTGCAACGGTAATTCTGCTCCAGCTTGATCACCTTGAGCGCCGGCCAGTCGCGGCCCAGCTGGTCGAGGTTTTCGGGCTTGGCGCCGCGCCAGGCGTAGATCGACTGATCGTCGTCGCCGACGCAGGTGAAAGCGCCGCGCTCGCCGGCCAGTGCCTTCAGCAAGCGGTATTGCGCGTCGTTGGTGTCCTGATACTCGTCCACCAGCAGGTAGCGCAGGCGCTCGCGCCACTCGCCACGGCACTCCGCATCGCGTTCCAGCACCGCCAATGGCAAACGAATCAGATCGTCGAAGTCGAGCGCATTCCACGCCGTCAGCCGCTGCTGGTAGCGGGCGTAGATGGCCGCGGCTTCGACTTCGCGCGGGCTGCGTGCGAGCTCGGCGGCCTGCTCCGGCGTCAATCCGTCGGTCTTGGCGCGGCCGAGCAAGGAGCGCAGCAAAAACAACTGATCGGGCTTGGTGCTGGCCGGTGCCAGCTCCTTGACGATGGCGGCGGCATCGTCGGCATCCAGCACGGTGAAATTGCGGCGCAGACCGGCGCGCGCGTGTTCGATGTGCAAAAAGCGCAGGCCCAGCGCGTGGAAGGTGCAGACATTGAGCGCCGTCGCCGCCTCGGCATCGAGCAGCTTGCCGACCCGCTCGCGCATTTCGCGGGCGGCCTTGTTGGTGAAGGTGATGGCGGCAATCCTGGCCGGCGTCAACTGCTCCCGGCGCACCAGTCGGGCGATCTTCTCGGTGATGACGCGGGTCTTGCCGGAGCCGGCGCCGGCCAGCACCAGCAGAGGGCCGTCGAGGTAGTCGACCGCGGCGCGTTGTTGCGGATTGAGCACGATAAAGACGCTTCGATGAAAGCCGTCATGATACGCGAGCGGGGATTCCGGCAGACGGGACAGAGCAGATAGAATCGTTCGATCCCTTCCGAAGGACACCGCATGAATACCAGTGAAGCCCCGGCGGAGACCGCCGACATCGTGGTCATAGGTGGCGGCCCCGGCGGCAGCACCGCGGCGACGCTGTTGGCACGCAAGGGCTGGCGGGTGATCCAGCTGGAGAAGAGCCGTCACCCGCGTTTCCACATCGGCGAGTCGCTGTTGCCGATGAATCTGCCGGTGTTCGAGCGATTGGGCGTGCTGGACAAGATCAAGGCGCTCGGCGTGTACAAGCCGGGGGCCGATTTCGAAGCCGACAACGCGCGCGGCTACAACACCTATGCGTTTGCCCGCGCGCTTGGCAAAAGTCCGCCGCACGCCTATCAGGTGTGGCGGGCGGACTTCGACAAGATGTTGTTCGAGCATGCGCGCGAAACCGGCGTCGATGCGCGTGAAGGCGCCACCGTGACCGCGGTCGAGCAGCCGGGCGCGCGCGCCAAGCGCGTCACCGTGAAACACGAGGACGGCAGCGAGTATGTGATCGAGGCGCGCTACGTGATCGACGCCAGCGGCCGCGACGCGTTTCTGGCCAGCCGCGGCAAGTTGCAGCGACGCAATCGCGAGCATCAGAGCGCGGCCGTGTTCGGGCATTTCCTCGGTGCGCAGCGCCGCGATGGCGAGGATGCCGGCAACATCAGCATCTACAACTTCGAGCACGGCTGGATGTGGATGATCCCCTTGCCCGCTGGCGTGATGAGCGTGGGTGCGGTGTGTCGGCCGGACTATCTGCGGCAACGCCGCAACCGCGGCAGCGAGTTTCTGCTGGACACGCTGAAGCTCAATCCGGCGCTGTGGGCGCGGCTGGAGGGCGCCACGCTGACCGACGACAAGATGCACGTCACCGGCAACTATTCCTACGATTCCACCACCTTGGGGGGGCCGGGCTGGATGCTGCTCGGCGATGCTTTCGCGTTTCTCGACCCGGTGTTTTCCTCCGGCGTGTATCTCGCCACCAGCAGTGCGGAAAAGGTCGCCGAGGTGGTTGACCAATCGCTGCGAAATCCCGCCGTCGAGGCGGGGCTGCAACGCAAGCTGGAAAAACGCCTGCGCGCCGGCATGCGCCGTTTCGCCTTCTTCATCTACCGCTTCAACAATCCGGTGATGCAGCAGATGTTCCGTTCGCCGCGCAACATCTTGCAGGTCGAGCAAGGTGTGATTTCGATGTTGGCCGGCGACCTGTTCGACACCCCGCTGGTGAAGCGCAAGCTGCATCTGTTCCGCGCCATCTATCTTGGCGTCGCGCTGGGCAACTTTCGCCGTTGGCGGGCAGAAAACCGCTACCGTCGGGCGCAGGCGCGGGGCGCGGCGTCGTAGCCGGCCCGCGCCGCCGGCTCACTCGGTGGCGAACAGGCTGTCGAGGTCTTCCTGGGTGAAACTCAGGCGGTCGCGGCTGCCGCCACCTTGCAGAATCGCGTCGGCCAGCTCCGCCTTGCGGGCCTTGAGCGCTTCGATGCGCTGCTCGACGGTGCCGGCGCAGATCAGGCGATACACGAACACCGGTTTGTCCTGGCCGATGCGGTGGGCGCGGTCGGAGGCCTGTGCTTCGGCGGCGGGATTCCACCACGGATCGTAGTGGATCACGGTATCGGCGGCGGTGAGGTTCAGGCCCACGCCGCCGGCCTTCAGCGACAGCAGGAACAAGGGCACTTCGCCGTCCTGGAACCGCCGCACCGGCTCGGCGCGGTCGCGGGTTTCACCGGTCAGCACGACGTAGTCGATGCGGCGGCGATCGAGCTCGCGCGCGACCAGGCCCAGCATCTCGGTGAACTGGCTGAACAGCAAGACGCGGCGGCCTTCGGCGATCAGCTCGGGCAGCATCTCCATCAAGAGTTCGAATTTGGCCGATTCGCGCACCGCGCGGGCGCTCTCCAGTTTGACCAGCCGCGGGTCGCAGCACACCTGGCGCAGTTTCAGCAGTGCATCCAGCACCACGATGCCGGAGTGTTCGATGCCGCGCGCGGCGATCACTTCGCGCAATTCCTCGGCCAGGCTCTCGCGCAGGTGGTGGTAGAGCGCGCGTTGCTGGCCTTCCAGTGCGACGGTGCGGGTGATCTCGGTCTTCGGTGGCAGTTCTTTTGCCACTTCGCTCTTGCTGCGGCGCAGGATGAACGGCGCAATGCGGCGGTTGAGGCGTGCCTGACAGCCTTCGTCGCCGTGTTTTTCGATCGGCACGCGATAGTGCTGGCGGAAGCCGCGTTCGTCGCCGAGCAGGCCCGGTACGGCGAGGTCAATCTGCGACCACAATTCGCCCAGATGGTTTTCCAGCGGCGTGCCGGTCAGGCACAGGCAGCGCGGTGCCTTCAGTTGCGCCGCGGCGCGCCGTGCCTGGGTGCGCGGGTTCTTGACCTGCTGGGCCTCGTCCAGCACCAGCACGGAAAAGCGCCGCCGCTTGAGTTCCTTGGCGTCGCGCGGCAGCAAGGCGTAACTGGTCAACACGATGTGGTGCTGATCGAGCACGGCCAGCGCCGCGCTGCGTTGCGGGCCGTGCACGGTGATGCGGGTGAGACCGGGTGCGTAGCGGGCGATTTCCGCTTCCCAGTTCGGCAGCAAGCTGGTTGGCACCACCACCAGGGCGGGGTGCACCAGCGCGCCGTCCTGTTGCAAGGTCAGCAGATGCGCCAGCACCTGCACGGTCTTGCCGAGGCCCATGTCGTCGGCGAGGATGCCACCCAGACCGGCGCTGGCGAGTGCGTTCAACCAGCGCAGGCCTTCGCGCTGGTAGGGTCGCAGGGTGCCGACGAAGGCGGCGGGGACCGCGTCACTGACCGTTGTGGCGGCCTCGCGCAGCCGGGTGGCGAGGCTCTTGAGCTTGTCGGGCGCGTCCAGCACGCCGTCCGCGGGCATTGCGTCGGCGATTTCCTCCAGCCGCCCCGCTTGCACGCGGGGCAGATGCAGGACGCCGTTGCCGGCCAATTCGAGGTAGTCGGCGATCGGCGCCAGCAGGCTGCGCAGCGTGGCCAGCGCCACCGGCACGCGGCGCCGTTCATCGACCGGTGCGTACCAGACCGCGTTGTCGGTTTCATTGGCGCCACGGGTCAGCGTCCATTGCTGTTCGCGCAGGGCCTGGGCAACCGCCGGCAACAGGTCCACCCGCTGACCGTCGATGTCGATGCCGATTTGCAGCCCGAAGCTGGCCTGCTTGCGGTCGGTTTCGGCGGCAACGTACCAGCGTGGCGCCTCCTCCAGCACTTCAAACGGAAAGCTGGATGCGTAGTCGATGGCGAAGCCTTCTGGCTCCAGCCGTGCACGCAAGGCCAGCCAGCGAGCCGGCGTGTTGACCTCCAGCGCGCCGGTGTGGCCGGTGCCGGGAAACAGCCAGGTGTCATCGGGCAGGGTCTCGGCCAGATCCCACGGCAAGCCTTCGCAATCGACCGCCGGCACCAGGCCGGCCGACTCCAGTCGCTCCATCACCGCCAGTTCCTCGGCGCGGTGGCGGGCGATTTCGAGCAGCCGGCCGTTGCGCACCCGCCGCACCATTGTCTCGCCGCCGCGGCTGGGGAGGCGTTCGCCGCCGTAGTCGAAGGCCAGCCGCGCGAAGGCCAGCGGTGGGGTGCCGGCAGCCAGCCGCGCGTGACGCGTCAGCGCATTCAGGGTCAGCACCGGTTGTGGCGTGTACTCGGCACGCCGCGCGGGCGCGAACACGGCGGGCGCGGCCAGTCGCGCGCCGAGCGGCGAACCCGGCAGCGAGGCGGCCAGCGCCGCCGCCTCGATTGGCTCCAGCGGAGCGGCGTCGAGCAGGGCGAGGTCGGCTGCGGAGTCGGCCAGTGGGCCCAGCTCGGCGTTTTCGATGTCGAGGTACCACAGGCCGTCGACGCGCACCACGCGCTGGCTGGCGGGCAGGTCCGGGCGCGGTCGCTGGCGGCCGTCGCGCAGGGTTTCCCAGCGCCACTTCAATGGACGCAACTTGCCGCGGGTCAGCTGCAATCCGGCAATGCCACCGAGAAAACAGGGCGCGATGTCCAGCATTTCGATCAGCAGGCTGTTGCCGAGATGGCTGGCGAGGTGGGCGTAGTTGCGGCCCTTGCGCTGGCTTTGCGGCAACCCCAGCACGCCGGCGGCAAGCCGTTGCTCGGTGGCCGACAGGCGCGTGTGGCCCAGTCGCCGCGCGTCCAGTGGGTAGGCGCGCGCGGGACGCTCGCGGCTGGCGCGCGCAAGCCAGACCGGCGCGGCCTCCAGGCGAGCGTGGCCGAGCTCGTCCTGACTGAGTTCAAGGAAAAACCCCAGCGCGCCACTGCTGCCGGCGGCAGCGGCTTTGCCGTGTGCAATCGCGTTCGGCGCGGGGTCGAGCTGCAACAGGCGCTGCCAGCCGGCCGGCAAGGCCGCGGCGTCGGGCGTGCCGGCCGTGTCGTGCTCGGGCGCGGGGTCGGAGGTAGCGCGCTGCATGGCTTGCGTCAGGGGTCCGTGCGCAGGGCAAAACGCCAGCTTAGCAAGGACGCGGCAGAGATGGGCGACCGCCGCGTGATCGATGTCGTGCGGGTGTGCCGCAGCGCGCGAAAAACCGTGGCGTCCGTGGACCATGCACACGCATGGCGGGACGGCAGCAACGGGCGACTACAGCAGGCGATGATCCGGGTATTCGGATTTCTGCTCGCGCGCCATCACGGCGGCAAGTGCTTGTGTCGGCGTCAAATCACCGCGCAGCACCGCGCGGACATGCCAGGCGATGGGCAGGTCGAGCTGGTGACGCTCGGCCAGCCGGGTCACTTCGTTGGCGGTGACCATGCTCTCGACCACCTGACCGATTTCCGCCAGTGCGTCGCTGAGCGGCACGCCGCGCCCGAGCGCCAGGCCCAGACGACGGTTGCGCGACAGGTCGCCGGTGCAGGTCAACACCAGGTCGCCGAGGCCGGACAGGCCCATCAAAGTTTCGGGGCGGGCGCCGAGCGCCAGCCCCAGCCGCAGCATTTCGTTCATGCCGCGGGTGATCAGGCCGGCGCGGGCGTTCAAGCCCAGCTGCATGCCGTCGGCAACACCGGTGGCGACGGCGAGCACGTTCTTCATTGCGCCGCCAAGCTCCGCACCCAGCATGTCGTTGCCGGTATAGGCGCGGAAGTTGGACGAATGCAGCGCGTCGGCGATGCGCTGCGCAAACGCGAGGTCGGCGGCATTGACGGTGATTGCGGTGGGCAGGCCAAGCACGACTTCGCGCGCGAACGACGGGCCGGTGACCACCGCCGTGGCCGCTTGTGGCAGGAACTCGTGCACCAGCTCATGCAAAAAGCGGCCGGTGCCGGGTTCGAAGCCCTTGGTCGCCCACGCCACTCCGGCGCTTGCCGGCAGGTGTTTGACCACGGCGTTCAATTGTCGCGTGAAGGCTTCGCTCGGAACCGCGATCAGGGTCCAGTCGACACCGTCCAGCGCACGCGCCAGATCCGGCTCGAATGCGAGTGCCGGTGGCAGCTCGCAGTCGGGCAGATAACGCAGGTTGCGGCGACTGGCGGCCATCGCCGCCAGCATCTCGGCGTCGCGGGCCCACAGCCGCGTCTCGACGCTGCCGTTGCGGGCCAGCAAGCTGGCGAGCGCCGTGCCCCAGGAGCCGGCGCCCAGAACCGCGACCGCGGGCCGCGTTGCCATATCGCGCCGCTCAGGCGTTGGCGACAGGCGCTTCGCCGCCAGCGGCGATGCGACGCATCTGCTCGGCGTACAGCGCCTCGAAGTTGATCGGCTGCAGCAGGAACGGCGGGAAACCACCGTTTTGCACCAGGTCGGAAATGATCTGGCGCGCGTACGGGAACAGCACGTTCGGGCAGTAGCTGCCGAGGATCGCGCCGAGGCCGTTTTCATCAAAACCGTCCACCGCGAAAATGCCGGCCTGGTGCACTTCGGCCAGGTACGCGGTGTGGTCGTTCATGGTGCAGGTCACGGTCAAGGTCAGCACCACTTCGTGCACGCCGTCGGCCAGCTTCTCGTTCTTCTGGCCAAGGTTCAATTGCACTTGCGGCTGGCCCTGTTCCTGGAACACCTGCGGTGCATTGGGTACTTCGAAGGAAGCGTCTTTGACGTAGATCTTCTGCACGCTCAGCTGCATCGGGGCGGCTTGGCCGTTGGCGGCCGGGGTGTTCTCTGCCATGGGTCTCTCAGTCGGGGTTGGATGAAAAGACGCTGATTGTCCCACAATCGGCGGGCAAGATGTACCTTGGGGCGGGTGTTCATTGCCATATTGCGGGCGTTCTGCTATAAAGTGCGGCTGCCCAATTCGGCCCGGAGTGATCCGGGTAGCTCTGCCACGCGGTGTGGAGCGCACGAGCTGGGGCACTGCCCTCCGGCACCGCGTGGCGCTCTGCGTCGCCGGGCCGATGCCGTCCTGGCCAAAGGACGACCCCAACACGAATTCGGAGTACCCCATGGCACGTGTATGCCAAGTCACCGGAAAGGGTGTGCAGAGCGGCAACAACGTCTCGCACGCCAACAACAAAACCCGCCGCCGCTGGTTGCCCAACCTGCACGAGCGCCGCTTCTGGGTGGCCAGCGAAAACCGCTGGGTCCGCCTGCGCGTGTCCAATCAGGCACTCCGCACCATCGACAAGAACGGCATCGACGCCGTGCTGGCCGATCTGCGTGGCCGCGGTGAAAAGGTCTAAGGAGAATCGAACATGGCTTCCAAGCGCGACAAAATCCGCCTGATTTCCACCGCCGGCACCGGCCACTTCTACACCACCGACAAAAACAAGAAGAACACGCCGGAAAAGATGGAGGTCAAGAAGTACGACCCCGTCATCCGCAAACACGTCCCCTACAAGGAAGGCAAGATCAAGTGACGCCATGACCCGCGCGCCATGCGCGCGGCTTTGTCATGGCGTCATCCTGCGGCCGCGCGCAGCGTGGATCGCAGGATCCACGGCCCGGCCTTGCGTGACACGACAAACCCGCCACCCGGCGGGTTTGTCGTGTTTGGGCTCTGCCCCGCATTTCGCAGACCCGCGCGCCATGCGCGCGGCTTTGTCATGGCGTCATCCCGGACGCCGCGCCGTTGTTGAGGGCCTTCAATCGAGGGCGTCAGCCATCGCCTGTTCCAGCGATCGCGATGGCTCACTGCGCAGGGCGTCGAGTTCGGACTGGTGCCAGTCGTGGCGCAGGCGACCGTCCACCATCAGCAGTATGCGCGTGGCGTGGCGCTCGGCGATGTCCAGTGCGTGGGTGGCCAGCAGCACGCTGCAGCGGCCAGTGGAAACCCGATCGTCGAGGTGCCGTTTTGCCGTCAGCGCACTGCGCGGGTCGAGGCCGTTGAAAGATTCATCCAGCAACAGCAACGGAGGCTCGCCGAGCAGGCCAAGCAGCAGGCCCAGTTTCTGCTTCATTCCAAGCGAGTAGCTCCCGATCCGTCGGTCGAGCCGTCCGGCCAACTCCAGTTGGTCGGCCAATTCCAGGCTGGTGGGTGGGATTGAGGCCAATGTGCGCGTGGCGGCAAACAGCGCCAGGCATTCCCGGCCGGTCAGGAGTGTCGGCAGGGCGTCGGGTTCCACGGCGTAACCGAGTTGCCGACGTGCCTCGGTGGGGTGGGCGTGTGCATCGATGCCGTTGATGTGGATGGCGCCTGCGTTGGGTCGCAGCGCGCCAGCGATCGCCCGCAGCAGGCTGGTCTTGCCGCAGCCGTTCGGGCCAATCAGCGTCACGAACTGGCCGTGCTCAATGGCTAGATCAAGCGCCGGGAGCGCGCAATGGCCGGCGTAGTCGATGCGCAAGCCGTGGATGTCGAGCAATGGGATCATGTGACAAAAACTCTGCTGAGGCGCCACATCGCGGGCACGGAGCTTGCCATCACGACCAGCAGCCAGCCGGCGGCCAGCAACATGGATGCGTTGAGCAGGACGACGGCGACAAGCATCCACAAGCTGGCGCAGGCCAGGGAGAAAGCCGGATAGCGCCAGGCGTGCCTGCGAGCACGGCGCATCGCCACGGGCGTCGCCGCCAGCAGGCGGGCTGCGGCATCGGCGACATCCGCGCAAGCCGCCATGACTACCGTCAGCCAGGCGATCGTGCCGACCAGCAGCAGCAAGCCGATGGCGGCGGCGGTCGAGGTGCCGGATGGCAACATTGCCAGCATCCCGCCGAGCAGGCCGAACTGGCTGCCGCGACGCCAGCGTTGCATTGTTTCGCGGCGTTGCCAGGTGGCAAGCGTGGGCAGATCGCGCGCATCGAGGCCCGGCAAGGGCAGCAGCGGCGTGCGCAGCAGGTGGAGTTTCGCGTGCCGCCGCGTCGGCTGCGTCGGCCAGAAGCCGGCCGCCAGCGCGCCACCGGCCAGCGCCGCGGCGACAAGGCCGCAACTTCGCGCCAGGCGGTCGCCGTCGGTGAAGGGTGAAAACAGCAAGGGCAAGGGCAGCGACAGGAGCGCTCCGGCCAGTGCAGCCAGCAGGCACAGCAGCCAGCGCGTGCGTGCGGCTGCGATCGACGGTATCGCCGCGGCCGCCCACCAGCCGCTTTGCCATTGCGCCGTGAGTTGCGCCAGCCGCTGTTGCGTCAGTGCCAGGCTCGCCACACCCAGCACGGCGCAGACGAGTGGGAACCACCATGGTGTGGCCGCGGCAAGATGGCCGGCGATCAACCCGTTGCCCGCCAGCACCAACAAGATTTCGGGCCAGAGGATCTGCGCGCAAGCGCGCACGCCCAGACGCGGAGCGCTGAGGCGCGCCTCATCAAGCCATGGGTGCCAGCGCAGGGACATGGCGATATTGGAACGCATTTGTACGGGGGAGTTCCCGTTGCATCCACCACACCGAAGTGCTTGGGCGGCCTGCGCCGACAGGCCGTCCTGTTGTCAGTGTGCCGCGACGGCGTAGCCTTTCAGGCGCTGGGCGAACTGCTGCAAGGCCTGGATGCCGCTTTGCTCGGCCTCATGTACCCACTGCTGCAAGCCTTTCAGCGCGGCGTCGGGGCCGCGTTGCTCCATCACCTGAGCGAGGCGGGCGCGGTACTCGCACACTACGCGCAGGGTCGGACGCTTGGCGACCAGGGTGGCGAGTCGCTCCCGGCCTTCGTTGTCCAGCCAGCGACCGCCATTGCCCAGCGCCCGGCGCAGCCGCCCGGGGATGTCCTTGAGTGTGCTGCCGGCGTGCTCGGCTTCCTCGCGCAGGGTCGGCATGATCACGCCGCGGGTGAAGTCGGTCATGACCTGGAAGCGATGGGTCAGCACGGCTTTCAGGGTCTCGGTGTCGGGCAGGTGGACGTTGGCGCGGATGTCGAGGCTGGGCGCCACGCGCAGCACCTTGGCCAGGCGCAGGGTTTCGAGCACACGGATTGCCGCCCAGCCGATGTCGAACTCGAAGCGGCGCAGCGCGAACTTGGCCGAGGACGGGAACGCGTGATGGTTGTTGTGCAGTTCCTCGCCGCCGATCCACACACCCCACGGCGTCAGGTTGGTGGCCATGTCGGTGGTTTCGAAATTGCGATAGCCCCACCAGTGGCCGAGGCCGTTGACGACGCCGGCGGCCCAGAATGGGATCCACACCATCTGGATCGCCCAGATAGCCATGCCGGCAACGCCGAACAGGGCAACGTCGATCAGCGCCATCAGCACCGGGCCGGCGGTCGGATGCACGCCGTAGACCACGCGTTCGAGCCAGTCGTTGGGGCAACCCTTGCCGTACTTGTCCATCATCGGGCGGTCCTTGCAGGCGGCGCGATACAGCTCTACACCGTCCCACATCACCTTGTTGATGCCTTCGACCTTGGGGCTGTGCGGGTCGCCATCGGTCTCGCAGAAGGCGTGGTGCTTGCGGTGGATCGCCACCCATTCGCGGGTCACCATGCCGGTGGTGAGCCAGCTCCAGAAGCGGAAGAAATGCGCCAGTACCGGGTGAAAATCCACCCCGCGGTGGGCCTGGCTGCGGTGCAGGTACAAGGTCACCGAAAAGATGGTCAGCTGGGTGACCACCAGCAGGTACAACAGCATCTCGCCCCAGCTCCAGCCGGTCAGACCGTTGGCGGCGAAATTGACAATGAAATCAAGCATTGAGGCGAACACCGGGAAAACTGCCGGCCAGTCTACCACCGCGTTCCCGTGCCAGACGGAGAACCGTGACACGCGCCGGGCGGCGGTTTGCGATGCATGTCCCGATTTGCGCCGCAACCGCGTACTGACGAGGGACAATCCCATCCGGAGCAACCCCGTGCCAACACGTCGCCCTCTGCTTGCCTGTTTCCTTGCCGCCCCATTGCTGCTTGGCCTGAGTTTCGCCGCCATCGCCGATGACACCACGCCCGACCCGGGTTTTGCGCCCGGCAGCGCCTACGGCCCGGGTTGGCAACGTGTGCATCTCAGTCCCGACGTGCTGGACGAGCAGGCCGTCGCCATCGCCCGCAGTGGCGATGGCGGTTATGTCGTGTGCCTTGCGGTGGCTGGTGGCAGCGCCGGCGCCGAGATCGTGCTGACCAAGTACGACGCCAACGGCGTGCATGTCGACAGCGGCTTCGGCGCGCCCGGTGACGGCGGCTGGGTGCTGAAAGATGCCTACCTGTCCGCGGTTACCGACATGACGGTCGATGCGCAGGGGCGCATCCTCGTGGTCGGCGCCACGCCCGGGCAGGGCGGGCTGGACAATTTCGGCGTGGTGCGCTTTCTTGCCGATGGCAGCGACGACGCCAGTTTTGCCGGCGATGGCGGTACCAGGTGGGTTTCGATCTGCCGGGGATCGTCACCACCGCCGATCGACCGCGTTCGGTCATCACCGATGCGAGCGGCAAGATCATGGTCGCCGGCAGCGTGTTCGCCAGTGACGGCTCGGATTCGCGCTTTGGCGTGTTCCGCCTCAATGACGACGGCAGCGTGGACAAGCAGACCCTGGAGCGTTTCGAGTCGGGCAAGAAGGCGGTAGGGGCGCGCATCCTGAATCTGGATGCGGGCTACTATCTGGTGGTGGACTCGTCGGTGAGTGCCAGCAATGACACCGATTTCGCCGCGCGACTGTTGGCACCGGACTTCAATCTGCGCGCCGATTACGCGGATGCGCGGGTGATTGACAGCCAGTACCACATCGGCACGCCGGGCAATATCACTTCCTACGACGTCGCATCCGATGCCGTGCTGGTCAGCCCGTCGGAAGTGCGTATCGCGGGTACGAGCAGTGATCAGGCAGCCATTATCGGCATCAAGATCAATTGGGTGCTGTCCCCGGTGCTGACGTCTTCCGTCACGTTCGAGGGCAACCATTTCGATCATCTGACGCTGTCGCAGAATCTCGTCACCGGGACCGATTTGAACCAGGGCGTCGCCGCCGTGCGGATTGCGGCACGCAGTGATGGCGCGCTGTTGCTGGCGGCGCGCGCCGACATCTGGCCGGCGCCGACTGCGGGGCTGGTCATGCGGGTCGATGCGCAGGGCAAGCCAACCACCGGTTTCGGCGACAGTAACGGCGAGGCCACCTACGCGGCGCCGATGTCGGATGGCACCCCGAGTGGCGACACTGGCTTTGCCGGCTTGCTGATCGATGCCGGTCGGCCGCTGTTGTTCGGCACCTCGATGGACACCAACACCACCGATGGCGTGTTGTTGCGTCTGCAATCGGACCGCATCTTCACGGACGGCTACGAGTTGTGATGACGTGACGCAACCGCCGGCACGGGTCGCCGCGACTTGCGGCAAGGACCCGCGACCCGGGACAATCGGCGGATGAGCGAAAGCCAAACGCCGATACTGGAATTGCGCGCCGTCAGTCGCCGCCGCGGCGGCCGGCCGGCGGTGCGCGAGGTGTCGCTCGCGGTGCGTCGTGGCGAGGTGCTGGGCCTGCTCGGGGTCAACGGTGCCGGCAAATCCACCACGTTGTCGATGATGGTGGGTGCGCTGGCACCCGACACGGGATCGGTCTGGCTGGATGGGCTGGATCTGGCCGAGCATCCGCAGGCGCTGCGTTCCCGTGTCGGCTGGCTGCCCGAACGCGCGCCCTTGTATGACGAATTGACGGTGATCGAACAGCTCGACGCCGCCGCCAGCCTGCATGGGCTCAGGGCTGGCGCGCGGCGCGCGGCGCGCGAGCCGGTGCTGGAGCGTTTGCAACTGGGGGATTTGCGGCAACGCCTGGTTGGCCACTTGTCGCAGGGCCAGCGCCAGCGCGTGGGGTTGGCTTGTGCCTTGATCCACGCACCGGCGCTGCTGGTGCTGGACGAGCCCTGCAACGGCCTCGACCCGGTGCAAGTGGTCGCGTGGCGGCGCCTGGTGGCTGAGTTCGCTGCGGAGGATCGCGCGGTGATCGTGTCCACCCATGTGCTGGCGGAGGTGGCGGCGAGCTGCAATCGGGTGGCGATCCTGCATCAGGGCACCCTGCGCCACGATGCGCGGATCGGTGCCGATGTGGCCGCGCTGGAACAGCGTTTCTTCACCATTGCAACGCAGACGGAGAGCGCATGAGCATTGCCCGGTTGCAAGCCCGGCGCTTGTTTGCCAGCGCCTTGCCGTGGGTGCTGGCGGCGCTGTCGCTGGCGTGGCTGGCGTGGCGTTTTCTGTTGGCGATGGATCAGTTCCTGCAAGCGCAGGACAAGCTGGCCGCGTTGCCTGACGCGCCCGGTTTCACCGATCTGGTGACCGTGCCGCTGCTGGCGCAGGTGGCCGAGCTTGGCATCGTGCTGGCGCCGCTGATCGGCATGTCGATGCTGGCTGGCGAGCGTCGCGCCGGCACCTTGCCGCTGCTGTTCGCGGCCGGCATCGCGCCGTGGCGGATCGTCGTCGGCAAGTTTCTGGTGGCGTGGGGCTGGTTGCTGGCGCTGTTGCTGGTGGTGGTGTCGATGCCCTTGCTGGCAGCCTGGGGTGTGGCCCCGGACTGGGGCAAACTGGCGGCGGCGGTGCTGGGCGTGGCCTTGTTCCTCGGCGTGCTGGCGGCGATTGCGCTGGCGGCCTCCGCCTGCGTGTCGCACCCGGCGTTGGCGGCGGCGATTGCGCTGGCGGTGTCGGTGGGGTTGTGGGCACTCAACGCCGGCGTGCGCGCCAATGGCGTCACTGGCGGCCTGCTCAACTACCTTGCCGCCTCCAGCCATTTGCAGGCCTTGCTCAAGGGCTGGATCGGCAGCGTGGATGTGGCCTATTTCGTCTTGCTGACGGCGCTGGCGCTGGCGCTGGCCAGCCAGCGCCTCGGTGCCGATCGGGTGCGCTGCTGATGCGCGCGCGGCTCGGCAATGCCATCAACCTGTTGCTGCTGCTGGTGATCACGGCCTTGCTGGCGTATCTGTCGACCCGCTGGAGCGTCGGCGTCGACGCCACCGCCGGCGCGCGCGCCTCCTTGCCGGCCGCCACGCAGGTTTTGCTGGAAAAATTGCCCGGATCGCTGGAGGTCACCTGCTACGCCAGTCCGGCCAGCGGTTTGCGGCCTACGGTGGCGGCCTTCATCGCGCGCTACCGGCGCGACAAGCCTGATCTCAGCTTGCGTTTCGTCGACCCCGAGCAGGATCCCGGTGCCATGCGCCAGGCCGGCATCGACGTCGATGGCGAAATGGTGCTCAGCTACCAAGGCCACACGCAGCACCTCGAAGAGCTGTCCGACATCGCCTTCGGCAATGCGCTGGCGCGCCTGAGCCGTGGTGGCGAGCGCGTGGTCGCCTTTGTCAGCGGCGATGGCGAGCGCCGCGCCGATGGCAAGGCCAACGCCGATCTCGGCGCCTTCGTCGGCCAGCTGGCGGCGCGCGGGCTGCGTGCCGTGCCGCTCGATTTCAGCCAGACCGGGGCGGTGCCGGGGCACACCGATCTGGTGGTGCTGGCGAGCCCGCTGGTGGCGTTGGCGCCGGCGGCGGTCAAGGCGCTGGTGGACTATGTCGAGCAAGGCGGCAATCTCCTGTGGCTGGCCGAGCCCGATAACCGCGACTTGGGCTTGGCGCCGTTGGCGGCCACGCTGGATCTGCGCTTCCTGCCCGGCGTGCTGGTGGATGATCAGGGTGCCGCGCTGGGCCTCAAGGACCCGCGCCTGATTGCCGTGCAAGCCTACCCGCCCGGCACCATCACCCGCGGCTTCAGTCTCACCACCGTGTACCCGCAGGCGCGGGCGCTGACGGCGCAGACCGGCGCCGGCTGGCACGCCGGCGTGTTGCTGCAAAGCGGTGCCAAAAGCTGGAACGAAACCACGCCGATCGACAACGCACACAGCGCCAGCATTCGTTACGACGCCGGCAGCGATGAGCAGCAGGGGCCGCTGGCCTTCGGTTTCACCCTGACGCGCTTGTCACCCAGTCCGCTCAAGCGGGAGCAGCGCGTGGTGGTGATCGGCGACGGCGATTTTCTCTCCAACAGTTTTCTTGGCAACGGCGGCAACCGCGCCTTGGGCGAACGGGTGTTCGACTGGTTGCTGGGCGATGACGTGCTGGCCGCGTTGCCGCCACGGGCGGCGCCGGATCGGCGCATCGCGCTGACGCAAACCCGACTCAACGGGGTCGCCGGGTTGTACCTGTTGTTGCTGCCCTTGCTGTTGGCCGGTTTCGGTGTCTGGCGCGGCTGGCGCCGTTACCGCCGCTGATGCGCCGCGAGACCCGTCAGCGTTTGCAACTGTACGCGGTGGTCCTGCTGCTGGCCTCGATTGCGTGGTGTTCGGCGCGCAAGGACAACACGCTGCCGCCCGGGCAGCTGCTGGGGCTGGACCCGGCGACGATCAATCAGGTTGAAGTGCAGGCAGCTGACGGGGAGCTGCGGCAGTTTGAACGCCGCGACGGCGTGTGGTGGATGATCCAGCCCACGGAGGCGCCGGCCGATCCCGCCCACCTCGAACGGCTGACTGAAATCGCTGCCGCGACGCCATTACGGTGGCGGCCACGAAAGGATTTCGACACCGCCCGCATCGGGCTCGCCAAGCCCTTCGCCACCCTGACCCTGGACGGCCAGCGGCTGGTCTTCGGCGGGCTCTCGGCGTTGGGGCCGCAACGCTATGTCGCGGTGGGTGACCATGTGGCCTTGATCGGCGCGCGCTATACCGCCGACCTCGCCGCGACGCCGGCCAGCGAGCTCGCCCACGCCGCCAGCACGGCGCTTTGAACCATGCCCGAACTGCCGGAAGTCGAAACCACCCGGCGCGGCATCGCACCGCATCTCCAAGGCCACCGCATCGAGCGCGTGCTGCTGCGCCGCGCCGACCTGCGCTGGCCGATTCCCGCCGCGATCCGCCGCGCGCTGCCGGGGCAGACCATCGTCGCCGTCGAGCGCCGCGCAAAATACCTGTTGCTGCATGCCCAGTCCGGCGCGGCGCTGCTGCACCTCGGCATGTCCGGCTCGCTGCGCGTGCTGGAGGCCGAGTGGCCGCCCGGCCCGCACGATCACTACGACTGGCTGCTGGATTCCGGCCGCGTGCTGCGTTTCAACGATCCGCGCCGGTTCGGCTGTCTGCTGTGGCAGCCGCGCGGCCGCGTCCATCCCTTGCTGGCGGGCCTGGGGCCGGAACCCCTGTCGGATGCATTCGATGGCGATGTCTTGTGGGTCGCCGCGCAAGGCCGCCGCGCGGCGGTGAAACGGTTCCTGATGGATCAGGCAGTGGTTGTCGGGGTCGGCAACATCTACGCCAGCGAAGCGCTGTTCGCCGCCGGCATCCATCCGGCACGGCCGGCGGGACGGGTGTCACGGGCGCGTTACGGCTTGCTGGCGACGGCGGTGAAAGGCATTCTGACGCGCGCCATCGAACGCGGCGGCACCACCTTGCGGGATTTCATCGCGCCCGATGGCGCGCCGGGATATTTCGAGCAGGAATTGCAGGTCTACGGCCGTACCGGCGAGCCCTGCAGGCAGTGTGGCGCGCCGATTCGGCAGCAGCTACTGGGGCAGCGCTCGACGTTCTATTGCCCGCGTTGCCAGCGCTGAATCGCGCGGGCGGCGCGGCTTCAGGCCTTGCCCTTGGCCAGCGGCAAGTCTGCACGGCGCCAGGCATCGATGCCACCGGCCAGTGTGTAGACGCGGGTAAAACCGGCTTTCAGCAGCCGCTGGGACGCCTTGGAGGCGGTCACGCCGGAGCGGCAGCAGACCGCAATCGGGTGTTCCTTGACCTTGGCCAGATCCTTGTTTTCCGGGTCGAACGCGCTCCACGCCACATGCTTGGCGCCGGGGATGTGGCCTTTCTCGAAATCCGCCTGCGGCGACAGGTCGATCACCAGCGCGTTGTCGCGGTTGATCAGCTGGGTCAGCGCCGCCGGCGTCAGCAGCTTGTCGCCGCGCAGCAGGTGCATCAGCTCGGTGATGATTACCGCCGTCAGCAGGGCCAGGAATGCGGCTGACAACACGAGATGGTTGCCGATGAACTCGGGCAGGCGGGTCAGGAAGTCGTTCATGGCGAAAACCACGGGAATCGGCCGCCCATTGTACCGGCTCGCCGTGGCGCATGGTGCAGCGGGCGGCAATTGACGCTAGCATGCGGGGCTTCGGCGGCGTGGCCGTCAATCGCGGGAGACATGCATGAAAGCTGGAAAATGGGCGTTTTTGCTGCTGCTGGCGCTGCCAGTCGTCGCCAGCGCTGCCAGTCAGGGCAAGGACGACGAGTGGAAGGTCACGGTGCACATGAAGATGACGGCGCCGATGGCGATGACCATGCCGGCCATCACCCAGAACACCTGCACGCCAGCCAATGCGGATCAGGGCCCGCCGCCGATGAAAAACGGCGACTGCAAGGTGGAGAAGTTCGAGAAGAACGGCCAGCGCGCCGATTTCAAGGTGGTCTGCCACATGCAAAATGGCGACATGACCGGCGAAGGCTGGACCGAAAAAACCGACGACACCCACTACAAGGGTGAGATGAACATCCAGGGCAGCAGCGGCGGCATGTCGATAGCCATGAGCATGGATTACAGCGGCGTGCGCGTCGGCAGCTGCACCGCCAAGAGCGCTGACTGAGGGGCCGCGGCGGCACGCGTGTTTCACCGCGCCGCCGCTGCCGCGTCACTCGACGATTTTCGGCAGTCCGCTTTCCAGCCACCAGCGCTCGGCGGTGGCATCGTACTTCCACACCTGGTTGTCGATGATCGAGCGTTCCCGCTGGGTGTGCAGGTTGATCAAGCCGATCACCACCCGCTGGCGTACCTCGGTGTCGCTGACCGCTTGCGGGCCGCTGTCTTCATACTGGCTGACCCGCACCTGCTTGTAGCGGGCCAGTTGCAGCGCGCTCGGCGGTTCCTTTTTCAGCACCTCGGGATCGAGGTACTGCAACGCCGATTCAAAATCGCCCCAGCGCAAGGTGGCGCCGTAGCCATCCAGGGTCTGGGTCAATTGCTTCTGGATGCGATTGGTGGCGCAGCCGGACAAGAGCAGCGCGATGACGAGAGCGATCAGCAAGCGGCGCATGGGCGGTTCCGTGGCGGGAGGATGCGGCCATTGTGCCGGCAGATCAGCCCGCGCGCAGCTTGATGGCGAAATCGGCCGCCTGCACACAGGCATCGCCGCCGGCGCCGGTGACCGCCGCCTGCACCCGCAGGCGCGCCTTGCCGCGGGCATTCAAGGTCGCCAGCAGGGC
>DASSXP010000106.1:0-2749 GCA_035703755.1 Rhodanobacteraceae bacterium
GCCCGAGAGCATCTGGCCGGGCTGGGTGGCCAGCACTTCGGTATGCGAAGGGGTGGAGGTGACCTTGAGCCAGGTGTAGTCCTCGAAGGTGCCGGGGTAGCCAGCGCAGCCGTTGGCGTCCTGACCGCCGCCGATGCCCCAGCAATCGGAAACGGGATAGCTGGTTGCGCTGCCGCGCGGTTGTACACGTTCCTCGTAGGTGGCGGGGTCGTTGATCTGCCGGGTGACGAGATGGGCGTTGAGGTTGCGCAGCTCAAGGGCATCGATCGTGAGCGTGCCCAGCGCTTCGAGGGTGGCGCCGGTGTTGACGACCAGGGTGGCTCGGCCGGTGGCCTGCCGGTCGGCGTCCAGCGCGCCGCCGATGGCGAGGTCGCCCGCGCTGAAGATCAGGGCATGGTCCTGGTTGGCCAGGGTCTCCACCCCGATGTCGAGGCGGTCGCGGGCAGCGATGACTGCGCCTACGCCGTTTTCCGAGGCGTTGTTGAGCGTGGTGGCGGCGATCGCCAGGTGGTCGCCGAAGATGCGGCCGGTGCCGAGGTTGTCGAGGGTGCCGGCGGTGACGAGCGTTTCGCCGCCGTCGATCAGTCCGCGGTTGACGAGCAGGCCGGTTGCCGAGAGCGTGGTGGCGGCAGCGCTGAATTCGCCGCCGGCGCTATTGTCGATTGCGGCGGCGGAAACGGCGAGTGCGTTGCCTGCCAGCATCTGCGCCTGGTTGGTGAGGGTGCCGGCGGTTTCGAACGCGGCGTTGCCGTTGGCAACGAGTTCGCCGCTGTGCAGGTAATCGCTGGCGAGGTGGACATCGAGATCGCCGATCGACAGCAGGCTGCCGTCGCCGGAGAGACCGGCGGCATCAACCTGCAGAGAGCGTCCCGCGATGAGAGTGCCGAGGGTGTTGGTGATGGCGAGCGTCTTGGCGGCGGGGTCGGTATCCAGCAGCGCGAGGGTGTCGCCCGCAGCCATGAAGCCTTGGGTGTTGTCGAGCGTGCCGCTGCTGATGACGGCAAGCACGCCATCGGCGGCGATCGTGCCGGAGCTGTTGTCGATCCAGCTGGCGTCGATGGCGACCGCACCTGCCTGGATACCCTGCTCTGCCCCCTGTGTGCCGCGGTTGTCGAGCGTGTCGGCCTTTAGGCTGAGCGTACCGCTTGCGTTCAGTAGTGCGCCGCGATTGTCGATGCTGTGCGCGTCGACGCTGAGATTGCCCCCGGCTGCCACTACCCCGATGTTACTCAGATCGGTAGTGCTGTTCAGCACGGCGTGGTGTTGCGCGATGAGCTTGCCGCTGTTGGACAGGCCGTCGCTCGCGATATTGATGTTGGTGGCGCTGGTGATCTGTCCACCGTTTTGCAGGTGGCCATCGACGGTGATGACGACATCGCCTGCCGAGGCGCCGATCTGGCCGGCGTTGCGGACCCCCACGCCTGCCTCGGTGCCGACCAGGGTGATCTTGCGGGCATACATGCCGCCGAGCGCAGCGACGTCGATGGACACGGTGGTGCCGCCGCCGATGCCGGCAATCGGGATAGCGACGCTGTTGGCGGCATCGATCTGGTTGGCGCCCGTAGTCACGGCGAGCTGCTGGGCCCAGATGCCGGCATTGATTTGCACGGCGCGGGCGATGAGGTCGGTGTAGTCGGTCTGGCTCGCGTCAAGGCCTGCGCCTTGCACGGTGATCTGGCCACGTTGCACGCGATAGCCGTCGAGGCTGCCGCCATTCAGGATGGGCGTACCGGTGGTCAGGGTGGCCCGGCTGGCGTTGATGAATCCGCACCCGTCGCAGGTGATGCCGGCCGGGTTGGCGATGACCACCTGGGCACGGCTGCCGCCTACTTCGACGTAGCCCAGCAGCTGGCTGGGGTTGGCGGAATTCACTTCGTTCAGGATCACGCGCGCGCTGCCGCCGGCCAGCGCGGGATTGCCCTGGATCCAGCCACCCAGCTGGGTCGAGGCGTTGGTGACGGCGTTGTTGAGGATGACGCCCTGGCGGTCGACATCGAACTGGCTGTAGAGATTGCGCGATACGCCCGCCGCGCTGGGCGTCTGGATGTTGACCAGCGGCACGCCATTGGCGGCCTGGGTGACGATCGGTTGCTGATTGCCGGGAGCGCCAGGATCAGCAACGATTTGCGCATGGGTGGGCTGGCTCAGGACAGTGACCATGCCCAAGGCGGCCAGCAGGCGGAAGGCCACCGGATGCAAGGCTGCGCCCATTACTGCTGCAGGCAAGCCGGAAAGCGCCGGGCCGGCCTTAGTGCCGGCGGCTTTGCTCCGGCTCACGGCGATGTCGGAAACGGCCATCAGCTGCTTGCGGGCCGGGTTGAAGACGAGACGATGGCGATTTTTGTTCATGTTATGTCTCAAAATGACGCGTTGAGATTGAAGCCTGTCGTGGTGTTGGCCGTCTTGAAGCCCTCCGGCTTGCTGAGCGGTTGCCCGGCGAAAATATCGTAGCCGAGCCGTTTGTAGCCGCCGCGCAGCCCCAGCACCATGCCGGCCAACCGTTTTCCAGCGAGCAATGCGGACGACGGCCCGCTCACTTCGCCGTAGTCGGTGCCCAGGTAGAGCGCCTGGCCGCTTCCTCCCAAGGACAGCCCCAGATCATTGCGGATCAGCCAGCCGCGGTCGGCGGACAGCAGGTTTTCTCCGTCGAAGCCGCGCACGGTGTAGCGCCCGCCTATCGCAAAGCGATCCTGTGGGACCAGCGGCGCGCGATTCCATTGCGCGCGCCACGCCAGGCTGTAGCGAAGCG
>DASSXP010000114.1:0-4589 GCA_035703755.1 Rhodanobacteraceae bacterium
CGCAGTTTTTCGATCGGAATGTTCTCGATGTCGCTCTTCCAGCCGATCACCGGGTGGTGGTACGGGTGCGGTCGCGGCGGATTCGCGTTCCAGCGACACCGCGCCGATTTTCGCCGCCACCGCCTCAGCGACGAACGGCACGTCCACTTTGACGCCGCGATAGCGGCCATCGGCGTCGGTGTAGGCCAACACGCCACGCAGATGGTCGGCAGCCGGCACGCTTTCCTCCGCATCCAGCGCCATCTTGAGCAAAGCGCGGTTGCCGCGGTTGGCCACGGTCTGCGCCTGCTTGTAGTCGACGTAGGCGTTCAAGGGATAAAAATACGGCGTCTGCAATGCCGTCGCTGCCGCCACGTGCAGGATCGCCTCGCGCGAGTCGATGCTGGCGGCCAGCTCCCAACCGTCGGCGGTCACCGGCATCGACATCGCCGCTATCGCGGAGGCGACGGCCGTATCGACCGCGCCGGGCGCTGCCGCCACCTGCACCGTCAGCGCCAACCTGGCGCGGCCAGGAACGCACACGGTTTTGCACATCAGCCAGCTCGCGGTGGCATGCAGGGTGACCGATGTGCCCGCCGCCGCATCCGCCGGCGGCGTGATCGTGAGCGGCAGATACAGCAAGCCGACGTAACCGTAGCCGGACACCTCGCCGGCGGTGTTGCGCACCAGCGTCGGCGTCGGCCACTCGATCGCGCCTGCCTGCCATCCGGGCGGCAACTCCCACTGGATGCGTGTCGGCAGGCCGGTGCCGGCGCGCTGCCAGAAGGTATGCCAGTGCGCCTGGTGTTGCAGCCGCAACGCTGCCGTGAACGCTTGCCCCGGTGCCACCGTGTCGCGTGTGGTGACCAGCGACGCGGTTACTTGCGCGGCGGCCGGTGTTGCCGCCAGCAGCAACAACCAACTGAGCAGTACGAGCAGACGACGCATGCGATCAGTCCTGGCCGTGGCCCGTCTTGCCAAGCTGTTCGGCGACGATGCGCTCCACATCGGCACCCCGCAGCTCTTTGCCGACGATGCGGCCATCGCGCGCGATCAGGTAGTTGTTGGGCAGGGCGCGCACGCCGTACGCCTGCGCCGCCGCCGAAGCAAAGCCATTGGCGCGCAAGTTGATCCATGGCAGATGGCCGTTGTCGCTCTCCTGCTTCATCGCCTTCAACCAGTCTTCACGGCCTTCATCCAGCGACACGCCGTAGATCTCGAAGCCGGCGTCGTGATAGTCGGCATAGACCTTGGCCAGATGCGGAAACTCCTCGCGGCATGGCGCGCACCACGAGGCCCAGAAGTCCAGCAGCACGAACCGGTTTTTCGCCAGCACGTCGGACAACTTCACCTCACGGCCATCGCGGTCGGTGGCGGTGATGTCGTGGTACATCGCGCCCACTGCGAAGGCATCACGAATGGCGGTGGCTTTGGCCTCTTCGGCGGCCGCAGCGCGATCGCTGCGATAGGCCGGGCTGTCGGCCAGGCTCTGGCTCCAGCCCTGCATCAAGGCCTCACGCCGCTGCGGTGGAAACTGTTCCCAATCGGGGTTGAATGACAGCGCAAAGAACTTGAGCAAGTCGTCGCCGTCGCCGTTGACGATGGGCGTCAAATAATCGCCGGCTACTTTGCTGATCGCCATGTAGAACGGCGCGACGGTCGGAGCGGAAGCCATTTTCGCCGCCAGCATCGCTTTCTCGTCGCTGTGATCGACGTTCTTGTAGGCCTCGCGTTCGGCGGCATCCTTGGCTTTGACCGCCTGCACATACGCCGGCAGGCGGGTATAGCCGAACACCACGTCGTTGTAGCGGCCGCCCGCGACTTCGAGCACGCCATCGCGCGGATGGACGCGGTAGCTGGCGCCCTCCAGAATCAGGCTCGCCTCGCTGTAGCCGGGTGCACCCGGCACGCCGACCGACAGTACCGCCGGCACCACTGCCGTGGTTGCCCCGTTCAACTGAAAGGCACCCGCCGTGACCGTGGTCTGCGCCACCGTGCCGTAGTTCCACTGGCCGTCCGCGCCGGGCATGAGCGCGCTCAATTGCACCGTCGTACCATCGGCCGCGGACAAACCGGACGCCGCCAGCGTGAACGCGCCTTGACGGCTGGCGCCGCTGGCCGGGGCTTTGCTCGCGGTCGATGCCGGCGCCGTGGCGGGCGTTGCCTCTTCTGCAGGCTGGCTGCACGCCGTCAGCATCAGGCTGGCGACCACGACCAGGAACAGGGCGCCGCTACGGCGGCGATTGCGGTAAATTGCTTTCACGTTCTGGGTCTCTCGCTTGCGTTTGAATGTGTCACCGATCGCCATGGCTGCTCAGAACTCTTTCTTGAGGCCGAGGTAGGCGACCCGGCCGCGAATGTTGACGCGGTTGGAAATGAAGCCGTACTGGTTGTCCACGAACGGGAACGCGCGATCAAAGGCGTTCTGGACGCCCAAGCGCACGGTGGTGTTGGAGAGCCAGCCGTCCTGCTCGCCCCAGCGGTAACCGAGCTGGAAATCCACGGTGGTGTAGGAACCGGCATGGTGCCGCGGGTTCGGATTGCTCGGCGTCCAGTTGTTGTAGATGTTGGCTTGACCCGACATCGGGAACAGCACCCGGAACGGCGAGCTGTAGTGGGCGCCGGTCGAGGCCAGCCAGTGATCGCCCTCCCAGCCGAGCAGCAGGTCGCCGGCCCATTTGCTGGGGCCGAACTCGCTGTCGGAGAAGGTCACCTCGGGGTAGGACGGCAGCGTGCGCGCGGTCAGCCCCAGCGTACGCACCGCGTTCAGGCGCAGCGACCAGTCACCGAGCGCGTTGTTGAACAGGTAATCGACATTGGTGTCGATGGTGCGCGAACGGCGGCCGAGGAAGTTCACCTGCCGCGCGTCCCACAACAACACGCCGTTGTCGCCCAGGGTGAAGGTCTCTTTCGGCATCTTGCTGATGTCGGCAAAAATGTCGGCGTAGCTCAGGCCCGCCAGCGGATCGCCGATGTAGTTCTTGAAGCGGGTGTCGTTCCAGGTCGCCGACACGCTCAGCCCCTCGACCGCACTCGGGGTGAAATCCACGCCAAAGGTACGCACCGTCGCAACCTGCGGCTTCAACGCCGGGTTGGGGCCGTTGATGGAGACGATGCTGTTGACGCCTTGCGGCAACTGACCGCCGTTGAACAGCACCGCGTAGGTCGCTACCTGCGCGCTTTGCTGGCCAAACTGTTGCAGCGCGTCCGGGGTCAGGAACGACTGCCCCCAGGTGGCGCGCACGCGCAGGTCGTTGACCGGCCGCCACGCGGCGCGCACCTGCCGACTGGTGTTGGAGTAACGTCGATCCAGCCGCGCCGGCGTGCCTTCCTCGTATGGATTGCCGGGCGTGGCGCCGGTGAGTTTTTCCAGATCGAAACCGCCCAGGGCCACCAGATCGATCAGCTCGTCCGGGTCGGCGCCGAAGTCGTACGCGGTGTTGATCAACGTGGCGGTGCCGCGCTGGTTGAAGCGCTCGTGGCGCGCCGCCAGGGTCAGGGTCAGCTCCTTGGCGCCCGGCACGTCTTTCAGCAACGGCAAGCCGAGCTCGCCGTAGACGGCGCGCACCTTGCGCTCGGCGTCGGCGCTCGAGAGGCCACCCATGGTGGTAGTGGAGTGATAGGCCTCGTCGCGCAACTGTGCGCCCATCGCCAACTGCGCATCACCGCCCGGCAGGGAAAACACATTGCCGCGGACCAGCGCGTCAACATCGCGCAGGTGCGAGCGGAAGCGGTTTTCGTAGCGCTCCACCATCGAATCCAGCAGCGCGCGGTTGGCCTCCACCACGGACTCGTCACTGCCGTCGGTGAACACGTTGACGTTGTCGAGAAAGTTCGAAATGCGTGGATCGAGGCCGACGTCGTACATGCTGAGGATGGCCGCCAGGTTGTCGCCACGGCTGCGTTCGCGGCTGTCATTGAAGTTGACGTCAAAATCCCAGCCGTCCGCCCACGGCAACGGACCGCGCAGACCGACATTGAAATTGCTGTTGGTCTGCTGCTGCTGCTGGCTGAAGGTCATGCCGGAGAACTCACGCGCGAACGAGTAACCGACCAGCACATCCTTGCCGAAATGATTGTGCACGTTGGTGCTGGGGATGAAGGTGGTCGAGCCTTCCGACATGAAACCGAAGTCGTAAGGCTGCGGGTTCCAGTACTGCTGGTTGCGCTGGCGGGCATAGCTGGCGCCGAAGCTCAAGGTCAGGCCGTGGCCGAGCGCCTGCTCGCCGGCCACGCGCAGCGAGGGCGTGGTGACCTCGGGGCCGATGCGCGGGGTCCAGTAGGCCGATGGCGACTGCGACGGGTCGTAGGGCAGCAAGTCGCCCGGTTGCAGTTCGCCGCTGTGACCGGACGGCACGAAGCCGAGCGGGTCACCGCGCATCCAGCTGCCGTAGCCGAGATCAATGGCATCGAACACCACGCCGGGCTGGCCGACATCCTGAATGCGCCCGTTGACACCACCCAGATCACTGAAGTCGCCCAGACCATCCGGCCCGACGTGGATGAAGCGACGGGTGTCAGCCGCTTTCGACTTGCGCAAGCTGGCGGTGGTGGTCAGATAACCGCCATCCCAACTGAAGGTATGGGCCAGATCCAGCCGCGAGGCATCG
>DASSXP010000125.1:0-7558 GCA_035703755.1 Rhodanobacteraceae bacterium
AGCAATTGCCAGATGCGTTCGCAATAGATGACCTCGGTCTTGACGCTGGCGCGCTGTTTGATGGCCTTCTTGCCCGCCTTGTGGTCAGCGGCTTCGTCTTCCGCGTCGTCCTCGCTCTTGCCGCCCTTGCCGATGTAGCGCGACAGCTCATAGCTCTTGAGGTAGCTGTGCAGTTCCTCCTTGATCACCGCGCCGAACGGCGGATTGGTGGGGATCTTGGAGAAACCCTTGCGCTCGTCGCGCTTGACCACCTCTTCGGCCTTGCCGGTTTCCGGGTTGATTTCCTGCTCTCGGGTGATGCCCATCACCTTGGCAAAGGGTGCGTTCTTGAGCGCAATCGCACCCAGCGGTTCCAGCGCATCGTTGCCGATGACGTTGGTATGGCCGTCGTCGTGCACGATCATGTTCATCTTGGCGACGCGGGCGATCTCTTCATTGATCTCGATGCCGAACAGACGCTTTTCCGCAAAGCTGTGCCAGTAGTCGAAGTGCTCGCGGCTGCCGTCGTCGTAGAACTCGCCGGCCTGCTTGCGCACATGGTCCAGCGCGTGCAGCAGGAAGCCGCCGGAGCCGCAGGCCGGATCCATCACATGGTCGTCGGCTTTGATATCCAGCATCTGGATGGCAAAGGCGATGATGTTGCGCGGGGTGAAGTACTGACCGAAGTCGCCCTTGAAAAAACCATCCATGAACTGCTCGAAGGCTACGCCCTTGGTGTCCAGGTCGGTGGCGGTGAGGTTCACGCTCTCCAGATGCTGCACCACGTTGCGCAGCGTGATCTCGTCGATCTTGATGTCGTCGTTGAACACGTCCGGCTCTTTCTGCCGCTCGATGGCGTACAGCGCCTTGATGCGTGTGGACAATTGCTTGGGCGTTTCGTTGGTCTTGATCTGGAAGGCGTAGGGCTCGCCCTTTTTGCGCGGGGTTTTCTCGTCGCGCGTTTTCAGGAAAATCAGCTTGGTCAGCTCACCAAAGGCCATCGGCGGAGACAAGCGCCCACCGCCCCACAGGGTTTGATGGCATTTGCGGATGGTCTTGATCAGGTCGTCGCGGGTGACCGCGCCGATATCCGGTTTGCCCGCCGCCTTGTAGTAGTACTTGAATTCGACCGGCTTGCCGTACTGCGCGGGCAGGTCGGCAACGATGTTCGCCTCGCGCTCCAGCACGCCAAAGTTGTCGGAGCAGTCGTAGAACGCGCGGGTTTGCCCGGCGACGACGCCGATGTACGCGGCACGGAATTTGTGCCCATTGCGGGCACGATAGTGCCTTGATTGGGTATTTTGCAAGTCAAGAATCCAGGCCGTTTCCATAATGCGCGCCGTGCGAGCGTGTCACGACCGGCTGTACCTGACCGCGCTGCCTCACGCCTCGGTTATTCAAGAATTACCCCCGGCACTTGGACCCGGTGGCAAGTTGGACGACCATTGAGGTCAAAACATGATCAGCCCCGCGGGAGACAATCCATGTACGCAACCATCATGCACGCCCCCGGCGATGTCCGTTACGAACAAGTCGCCGACCCGAAAATCGAAAAGCCCACCGACGCCATCATCAAGCTGTCCGCCACCTGCATCTGCGGCTCCGACCTGTGGCCGTATCGCGGCCTGTCGGAGCGCAATGGCCCCGCGCACATGGGCCACGAATATTGCGGCGTGGTGGTCGAGGTTGGTGCCGACGTGAAGACGGTCAAGCCCGGCCAGTTCGTGGTCGGTTCGTTCTGCCTGTCCGACAACACCTGCCCGCACTGCGCGTTCGGCTTCCAGTCGTCCTGTCAGCAGGGCGCGTTCATGAGCGGCGCGCAGGCGCCCTACGCGCGCGTGCCACTGGCCGACGGCACACTGGTGGCCACCGCCGAGATGCCGGACGCAGCCATGATCCCGCACATGCTCGCCGTCTCCGACGTGCTCGGCACCGGCTGGTACGCGGCCGACGCGGCGCAGGTGCGCAAGGGCGGCACCGTGGTGGTAGTGGGCGATGGCGCAGTTGGATTGATGGGCGTACTGTCTGCCAGCCAGATGGGCGCCGAACGCATCATCATCATGAGCCGCCATGCCCCGCGCCAGCAACTGGCGCGCGAATTCGGTGCCACCGAGATCGTCGCCGAACGCGGCGCCGAAGGCATCGCCCGCATCATGGACCTGACCGACGGCGTCGGCGCGGAATCGGTACTCGAATGCGTCGGCATGGCCGAGTCGATGGAGCAGGCCATGGGCGTGTGCCGTCCCGGCGGCAGCATCGGCTACGTCGGCGTGCCGCACGGGGTCAGCTTCGACGGCCAGCAGCTGTTCTTCAAGCAGCAGCGCATGCTCGGCGGGCCGGCACCGGTGCGCCGCTTCCTGCCCGACCTGATGGATCGCGTGCTCGCAGGTTCAATCCAGCCCGGCAAGGTGTTCGACCTGGTGCTGCCTCTGGAACAGGTCGCCGAAGGTTACAAGGCGATGGACGAACGCCGCGCGATCAAGACGATGTTGCGCGTGGACGAGTGATGCACGCATGACCGACGCCACGCAGCCAATGCCTGTCGCGTTCCTCGGTCATGGCAGCCCGATGAATGCGCTGGAGACCAACCGCTACTGGCGCGCCTGGCAAGCGCTGGGCGGCGTTACCGCACGCTACGGCCAAGCGCGAACCGGCGATGATGACCGCTGGCCAGCCGCGATGAACGTAATCCCGGCGAACAATCGGACTTTTTCTGCTTCGCTGTGCCTGGTCATGAGTGTTCCGTCTTGTGTTGCTGCTGCGTCGGCGCCGAAGGCGAATACGTTTGGGCGACTGTCATGGCACTTTCCCGATGCACGCCAAAACGTGACGCGGGATATCTACCCGCGCTGCAATCGCGTGTTGGCCTTTGATGTCTGGTCTTCAGGCATCCAAGTGTTGCCTATATTGCTGACTGCTGAGTAAGGCAACGCTCGATGCTCCCCGGCTGGCGATTTGGAGCGCTGCTACACCGCGTGCAGGCGGCCATCGGTCAGGCGCAGCACGCGGTCGGCGAGGGCAAGGCTGGCGGGGCGATGGGTGATCAGGATCAGGCTGCCGTGGCCGGGGCGGTCACGGCAGGCTTGCACGAAGCCGCGTTCGGCGTCGGGGTCGAACATCGCGGTGGCTTCGTCCAGGATCAGCAATGCCGGTTGTTTCAGCAGGGCGCGGGCCAGCGCCACGCGCTGTCGCTGGCCACCGGAGAGCTTGACGCCACGATCCCCCACGCGGGTGGCGTAGCCCTGCGGCAGCGCCGCGATGAAATCGTGCGCCTGAGCCAGCCGCGCGGCGGCTTCGATGTCGCCTTGACTGGCGTCACGGCGGCCGTAGGCAATGTTGTCACCCACGGCGGCATCGAACAACAGCACCTGCTGCGACACCAGCCCGATGTGTGCGCGCAAGGCACCGAGTGCGTACTCGCGCAGGTCACGCCCATCAAACAGAATGCGGCCCCGGTCGGGGTCGGCGAAACGCAACAGCAGGTGCACCAGCGTGCTTTTGCCGGCACCGTTGACGCCGGTGATGGCGATGGTTTCACCCGCGCGCAGATCGAGATCCAGCCCATCCAGCACCGGCGGCCGGCCGGCGTGCTGATAGCAGACCCCTTCAAAACGCAGTTCGCCGCGCACTTTCGCCGGCACGAAACGGCCGCTATCCGGCTCCCTTGCGTGCTGCAACACCGCGTCCAGCCGTTGCGCGGTGCCGCGCGCGACATGCCACTGACCGTACACGCCGGCCAACGCGCTGACCGGCTGGGTCAGCAACAAGCCGTACAGCAACAAGCTGACCAGTTCGGCCGGCTGCAAGCCGCCACCCGCCACGTCTCGGCTGGCGATCCCCAACAGCAGCAAAATTGCCGCCGCCGACAGCAGCCGCACAGCCGGCGCGATCAGCGCACTCAAGCGGCCAAGTTCGAGCTGCTGATCGCGCAGCGCACGACTGGCGTCCGCGTACTGGGTCGCCGCGTCGCTCTCGCCCGTGTAGGCCTTGACCAGCGGCAGCAGCGACAGGTGCTGGCCGGCAAGCGCACTTTTCTCGGCCATGCCGTCGATGACTTGTCGCCCCAGTGGCCGCAAACGACGGCCCGCCAGACGCATCAGGACAAACATCGCGGGCACCAGCGCCGCCGCCGCCATGGCGAACCACGGCGCGATCAGGGCCATCATGGCCAGCGCGCCAAGGCAGGTCAGCAGCAGTGGCAGCAGCGGGGTCAGGGTGCCGGTGAGAAATTGACCAAGCCGTGGCACATCCTGGGTCAGCAGCGCCAGCGTCTCGCCATGCGGCCGCTCCTGATGCCAGCGCAGGGGCAGCATTTGCAAGTGGTCGAAAACGCGGTTGCCAAGATCGGCAACCAGGCTGGCGGTGACATGCTGCGTGCGCACAGCGATGGCCCACGCCAACACGCATTGCAGGGCGATCAGGCCGAACCATGCGCCCAACAGTGTTTGTACGGGCGCGTGTGCCAGGACCGCCGCGGCAAAGCGACCGGCCAGCCACGGGTTGACCAGCGTCACCAGGCTTTGCCCTGCCAGCAACAGCAGCAGGCCGAGCAATGCCGTCGCATACGGCTTCAACAATGCGCCAAGCACCGCACGGCCCGTGCCGACTGGCACGATTGCGGCAGCGGACGCCGACGCCGCGCTCGCGCCAGTCATGCTTGCGACTCCGGTTGTCTTGCCGGGTTTGCCGTGCGGCGGTTGGCGCCGCGTTGCAAGCGATGCAGCAGCAGCGCCAGCACGCAACCCAACGCGATGCCGAGCAAATCATTCAGCACATCGCTGAGCCGTGCGCTGCGACCCGGCACCAGTCGCTGCAACAGTTCGGACAATGCGCTGAAGCCGGCCATCCACAGCAGACCGCGCCAGAACAGCCGGCCGGAGGCCAGCCACCACCACAGCAGCGCCAGCCAGGCATACAGAATGACGTGCAATGGATTCCATCCCGGCAGGCTCGCGTCCAGCCAATCCCACAGCGCCGCGAAGTACGGCACCGTTTCACGCAACCAGCCGATCGCGGTCGCCGGCGCCAGGGTGCCGGACACGATCGCCAACGCACTCAGCACCAGCACGATCCAGGCTACCGACAGGCGACTGCGAGCAGCGTGGATTGTCATGCGGCGCATTGCCGTGGTTCGGGCATGCTGGCGTTACCATGGATAACCGTCGGCCATGATACCCGCGTCCATCGCCCACTCCGTACCCGATGACTGCCACGCCTGATGCCATCGAATTTCGCCACTGGCTGGCCACCTGCCTGAGCGGCAGCACGACGCCGTGGCCCGCGCAGATCGCGGCCGACACGGCGCTCGACGTGATTCGCCGCGAAGGCGTGGTGGCGCTGCTGGCATGGCGCCTTGCCGAATCGCCCGTGCTGGTGCCCGCGACCGTGCGCGACGGGCTTGAACGCGCGCAGCAAGGCCAGCTCGCGTGGAGCCTGCTGCTGACCGCGCGCTGCCGCCAACTGCTGGCCGCACTCGATGCCACCACCATTCCGGTGTTGCTGCTGAAAGGCTCGGCGCTGGCGTGGTGGGCCTACCCCGCGGCGCATTTGCGTGCTTGTTCCGACATCGATTTGTTGTTTCCCTCGCGCGCGGCGGCGGAGCGCGCGCGGGCGTGCTTCCTGGCGTTGGGCTGCACCGAGCGCGACGGCCCCACGCCCGGCGATCTGGTCACATCCGGCTGCACGTTGTTGTGGGCACACGGTTCGGCCCCGGCGATCGAGATCGACCTCCACTGGCAACTCTCCGGCATGCCGCTGTTCGCCCAGCGCTTCGACTGGGCGGAACTCGAGCGCGAGGCCATCGCGCTGCCACCGCTGGCGGCCACGGCGCGCGGTCTGTCGCCCGTGCACGCGTATCTGCACGCGGCGCTGCACCGGGCGGGCAATCTCGCCAACCGTCTGCCCGACAGCTTGAAATGGCTGTTCGACTTCGAGCTGCTCGGGCGCCGGTTCACGGCTGCCGATTGGCAGCGCGTGGGCGCGCTTGCCATCGAACGCGGCCTGGCCGGGAGCTGCCTCGACGCCGCCCGCGCCAGCGCGGCTTGCTTCGGACCACGGATGCCACCCGCACTGGAGCGCCGGCTCGACGTCACGCGTGGCAGCGAAGCACTGGATATCCGCCGCATCGGCAATTGGTGGTATGTGCAACGCATGAATTGCGCCAGCTACCCGACCGTGGGCCTGAAGCTGCGTTGGTTGCAGCAACGGCTATGGCCCGAACGTGCGTATCGAACGGCGCGCTATGGCCGAGAGGTCGGCGCCACCGGCGCACTGTGGCAGCGCGTGCGCGCGGCATGCCGACGCTTGCGACGCTGAGAGCGTGTGAAAAAATCGCCCACCTACTGCGGTCGCCGTCGAGCGCCCCTGGCGGCAGCCCGCTACGCGAAAACTGCGGTCATTTGCTTCACCTGCCTCCCTTGTTTTCACGCAGCGGGCCTTGCCAGGAACGCCCAACGACGCCCTCGCGACGGCGTTCGAATTTTTCACAGGCTCTGACCGATCAGCTCCCCGCGGCATCGCGTTGTCGCGCCTTGGCCGCCGCCGCGACCACGATGCCCGCCAGCAGGCCGGCCACCGACATCAGCGCCGGCGTGCGCAAGGGATAGTCCACGATCGAATGCAACAGCAACACCAGCACCCCGCCGGCGGCCGCCAGGCCCTTGCTGCGCAGGCGCGAATCTTCGGGCAAGCGCAGCAAGCCGAGCAATGCGCGCAGCAGCACCGTCTGTGCCGCCAGCAGCACCCCAACCGCAAGGTACCCACCCTCGAACCACCACTGCACGTAGTCGTTGTGGGCATTGTTGATGTAGCCACTGCGCATCAGGGCACCGTGCGTGGCCTGCTCGAACATCGGCACAAAGCTGCCGAAGCCGCTGCCAAACGGCGCATTGTCGAAACCAAGCCGCCAGGTGGCGACAAACATGGCCCAGCGCGAACCGTCGACGTCGGCATCCGCCTGCATCCACGCCAGCGCGGCCGTGATGCCCACCAGCAAGGCCGCCACGGACAGCACGCCGAGCACGCGGCCAAGATGGCGGCTGCGCCAGTGTGACGGCGACAGTGGGCCGGAGTGCAGCATCACCATGCCGCTCACCACCAGTCCCACGATCACCCCGGCACGCGACTTGACCAGCGGCAGCACCAATACAAACAGCACGGCCAGAATGGCGCCACTCAACAAGGCGGTTTGGCCGCGCCGCTCGTGCAACACGCGTCGCCGCGCATCGAAGGCCAGAGCAAGGCTGAGCACCAGCCCGATCGCCAGCGCGTCGGCTTGATGGTTTTTATTGGCAAACACCCCGGTCAGTGCCGGCGCGTACTGCGGAAACGGGTTCAGAAAGCTGTCCTGCGGCACCCCGATCTGCACGAAACCCAGCACCAGGGTGAACATCGCCAGAGCAACTACCCACCACAACAGGTATCGCCACACATCGACACTCGACGCCAGCGCGGCGAAAAACAGCGCCAACGCCGGCAACAGCAGCCAGGCGTCGCGCTCGGTGGCGTCCGGGGTCAGGGTCCAGCGAAAGTCCAGCGTGAACACGCCCGCCGTGGACAAGTCCTTGAGCAAGTCCCGGCG